>NZ_DATMGG010000234.1:0-16333 GCF_035555815.1 Sphingomonas sp. | reverse complement strand
GTCCACACCTATTATCTCGCCGCGGGCCTCGCGCGGCAGCGCGCCGGGGTGGCGGTGGTCGACATCTTCACCGCGCGCGCGGTCGCCGGGGCCGATCTCGACTATCGCCCGTTCGCCGACAGCCTGAAGTTCGACGTGTTCGGCCTGCATCTGGAGGACCAGCCGCCGTCGAAGGTCGGCCAGCTGTTCCTCGACACCGTCGCCGCCGCGATTCCCCTCCCGGCGACATAACGCGCAGCTATGGCCGCCGCGCGCCGGGCCGATCATGTCCGACGACGCTTTGTCGCGCGGCGTTGCCTTGCTGCATCACCATGCCAAGCCGATCTAACCATTGGTTAATTCCCGCCGGAGCGGCCGCGACCCGCCCGAGCCGATCCCTTCCATAGCCGTCAGCTATGGCCTGCTGAAGCCTTTGTGCTGGATTTGTGACAGCCCCCCCATGGATGGTCCGGCCCAACAAGGTCGGGGGTAACATCATGATCACGCATCCTTTTGCCGGCGCGAAGCAACGCCATTCGCGTCGCGCGCCGCTGCTCGTCGCTACCGCGCTCGCCGGGTTCGCCTGTAGCCAGCCGGCGCTGGCGCAATCGACCGACACCGCATCCGCCCCGGCGCAGGACACCGCCGCGCCGCAGGAGGACATCATCGTCACCGGCTCGCTGGTCCAGCGTTCCGGCTTCACCACGCCGACGCCGGTGACGGTGATCGGCATGGAGGCGATCGAGCGCGTGTCGGCACCGAACATCGCCGACGTCATCAACCAGATGCCGGCGCTGCGCCCGTCGCTGACGCCGACCAGCGCCACCAATGCCGGCGGCAACACACAGACCGCGGGCAACTTCCTCGACCTGCGCGGCCTCGGCTACGCGCGCACGCTCGTGCTGCTCGACGGCCGCCGCTATGTGCCGACCAACCCGACCGGGGCGGTCAGCATCAACACCATCCCGCAATCGGTGATCGACCGGGTCGACATCGTCACCGGCGGCGCCTCGGCCGCCTATGGCGCCGACGCTGTGGCCGGCGTGGTCAACCTGCGCGTCAATTCGAAGCTCGAAGGGCTGAAGAGCACCTATCAGCTCGGCGCGGCGGAAGAAGGCGACTATCGCCAGATCCTCGTCTCGGTCGCGGCCGGCACCAAGATCGGCGAGCGGCTGCACCTGGTCGTCGCCGGCGAATTCTCCGACAACAACGGCATCACCCGCCTGTTCGACCGCAAGTGGAGCGCGAAGGGGCCGGGCCTGCTCGCCAATCCCAACGCCGGCAACGGCGGCCTGGGCACGCCGGAGCAGCCGCGCTTCTTCGTCGTCGACGGCGGCATCCGCAGCAGCAACGCCACCTACGCCGGCGTCATCACCGGCGCGAGCTTCACTCCCGGCAACGGCTCGGCGATCTCGAGCATCGTCAACCTGCCGTCCTACCTCAAGGGCATCCAGTTCTCCGACACCGGCCAGGCGATCCCCTACACCTTCGGTACGCTGGTCTCTTCGGGCTCGATGCTGGGCGGCGATGGCCTGAATGGCGTCGCCGAACAGGTCGGCGCGACGCCGATCACCCGCTACAGCGGCTTCGGGCGGCTGACCTATGAGGTCGGCAACGGCTGGGAAGCCTTCGCCGAATTCTCGTACCACAAGCTCAATTCGGAGCAGGACGGCATCCCGACCGCGTTCCAGAATTCGGTCAAGTCGGACTATGTCTACCTGCCGACCGCGCTGCGCGACCTGATGATCGCCAACAACGTCGCGTCGATCACCATCGGCAAGATCGGCAACGACACCACGCGCGTGCGCAACGTGTTCGACATCGACACGATGCAGGTATCGGCCGGCATCAAGGGCGAGTTCGCCCCCGGCTGGAACTTCGACGCCTATTACGGATACGGCCGCAACTACAGCAAGACGCGCGCCTACAACACGCGGATCACCGCCAATTTCGCCAACGCGATCGACGCGATCGACGATCCGCGTACGCCAGGCGTGGTCGATGCGATCTGCCGCTCGACGCTGACCAACCCCAACAACGGCTGCATTCCGCTCAACATCCTCGGCATCGTCAATCCGGGCGACCCGGCGCTCAACTATGTCCGCGGCATGAGCGAGAACACGAACGACATCCGCCAGAACACCGTCGCGGCGACCGTGCGCGGCGCCCCGTTCTCGACGTGGGCGGGCCCGGTGGCGGTCGCGGTCGGCGGCAGCTATCGCGACCTCGACCTGGTGACCGGCGCCAATGCCGCCGCCCAGTCGACGATGTTCGGCGGCGCGACGCTGCCCTACAGCGGCGAGGTCCACGTCAAGGAGGCGTTCGGCGAAGTGCTGGTGCCGTTGCTGGAGAATTCGGCGATCGGCAAGCGGCTGGAAATCGATGTCGCCGCGCGCCTGACCGACTACAGCACGTCGGGCCAAGTGACGACGTGGAAGGGCGGCGTCGACTATACGCTGACCGATTCGATCCGCCTGCGCGCGACCCGATCGCGCGATATCCGCGCGCCGGGACTGGCCGAGCTGTTCCAGCGTAGCGGCAGTTCCAACCTGAGCGTGACCGATTTCGATCCGCGCTATCTGGGCCAGAGCTATCTGGTCACGTCGCGCACCGCCGGCAATCCCAACCTCAACCCGGAAAAGGCCGACACCTTCACCGGCGGCATCGTGCTCACGCCGACGTTCATCCCGCGGCTGAGCCTGTCGCTCGATTATTACGACATCAACATCAAGAACGCGATCATCCAGATCACGCCGGCCGCGATCGTGCAGCAATGTTTCACGGTCAACACCGCCGCCTGCAACTTCATCACCCGCGACGAGTTCGGCAAGATCACCGAAGTGTTCTCCGGCCCGGTCAACCTCGCCAGCGCGATGACTCGCGGCGTCGACTTCGAAATGGCCTATTCGGTGCCGCTCGGCCCCGACCGGATCACCTTCAACGGGCTGGTCAACTATCTGATCCGTACCGAGCTGAGCGACGGCATCAACATCACCCGTCTCGACGACAGCATGGCGCAGCCGACCGTGGCGGCGCTGGGCGGCAATCCGCGGTGGAAGGCGAACGTCAGCACCAGCTACATCGCCGATGGCTTCCGCCTGAGCGCGACCGGGCGCTATGTCGGCGGCGGCTTCATCGACCGCGCCTACACCGCGAAGGACGTCGACCAGCTGCGCGTGCAGGGCCGCGTCTACTTCGACCTGTCCGGCGAAGTGACGATCTTCCGGCCCAAGGGCGAGGGGAGCAAGGCGGCGCTGTTCGCGGCGGTGCAGAACCTGCTCGACAATGATCCGCCGATCACCGGCGCGGGCGGCTACGGCACCACGCGCGGCCTGTACGACACGATCGGGCGACAGTTCATCGGCGGTCTTCGCTTCAATTTCTGATCGACCGGGCGCCCGGCTTTCGCAAGGAAGCCGGGCGTCGTCCTGAACAAGAGGGAAGATCCCATGATGCATCGTTTCGCATGGTTGCCGCTGCTCGCGCTGACAGCGGCGCCGGCGCAGGCCGATCCGGGCGCGGCGGCGCGGATCAAGGCGGCGCTGGCGGTGCCCGAAGGATCGCCCCAGCCCGGCTGCGCGGTCGGCATCCTGCGCGACGGCAAGCTGACCGAGCGGGTCAACGCCGGTTTCGCCGACGTCGAGGCGCGGCGCCCGATCCAGTCGGACACGCAATTCTACGCGGCATCGGTGTCCAAGCAGTTCACCGCCGTCGCGGTGATGCAGCAGGTGGTGGCGGGCAAAGTCAGGCTCGACGCCGACGTGCGCACCTATGTGCCGGACATGCCGCGCTATCCGCAGCCGGTCACCGTCCAGATGCTGCTCAACATGACCGGCGGCGTGCGCGATTCGCTCTCGCTGCTCGGGCTCGACGGCTATGACAGCCTCTCCGGCGCCGACCGGGCGCTGGGCCTGGCCGCGGTCTATCGCCAGCCCGACACCAAGTTCGTGCCCGGCAGCCGCTATGACTATACCAACGGCGGCTATCTGCTGCTGTCCGAGATCGTCGAGCGAGTCACCGGGACGAAGTTCGAGGACTACGTCAACCAAAGGGTGCTGAAGCCGCTGGGCATGACCCGCAGCTTCGTGATGCTCGGCAGCCGCACCACCGACGCCAATTTCGCCAAGGGCTATGTCGCTAAGGACGGCAAGATCGACGACGCCGACGACTATCCGCTGTTCGGCGGATCGGGCGGGCTGATCACCACGATCGAGGACCTCGCCAAATGGGGCTATGACATCGACACCGGGCACAAGATCTGGACGCCGGAGATCACCCGGCTGATGACCACGCCGGGCAAGTTCAACGACGGCACGCCTGCGCTGCGCGGCGGCTGGGGCACCGTCTATGCTAGCGCGCTGTGGGTCGGGCCGCACTGGTTTCACCACACCGGCGGCGCCGGCGGGTTCAAGACGCTGTTCGGCTACAACAAGGACAAGAGGCTCGGCGTCGCCCTGCTGTGCAACAACGGCGACTATGATCCGCTGCCCAAGGCCGACGCGGTGATCGCGGCGCTGAACGAGGGGTTGCCGCCGGTCAGCGAGCCGGTGGTGCCGCCGTCGGCGTTGAGCGGCCGCTACAAGGCGGCGAACGTCGTCAGCACCTATCTGGTCGACTGGCGCGCCGACGGCGTGACGCTGACCGCGCAGCGTCCCGACGGCGCAAAGGGCAAGCCGATGACCTTCACCGGCAGTGAAGGCCAGTTCCGCTCGGGGCCAAACCGGCTGATCCCCGACGATAACGGCGCCGGCTTCACGCTGGAGATCCCGCGCGTGACTCTCCATTTCGACAAGGTGCAGTGATGCGCGGCGGCTGGATCGCGGCGGCGCTTGCCGCGTCGGTGGCGGCGGTGCCGGCGCTCGCCGATCCGCTCGATGATGCGGTGCGGCGCGACCTGCCGTCGCTGATGACGATCTACCGCGATCTCCACACCCACCCGGAACTGAGCTTCCAGGAGGTCCGCTCGGCCGGCGTGCTGGCGGCGGAAGCGCGCAAGGCCGGGTTCGAGGTGACCGAAAAAATCGGCCGCACCGGCGTGGTCGCGGTGCTGCGCAACGGCCCCGGCCCGGTGGTGCTGCTGCGCGCCGACATGGACGCGCTGCCGGTGGCGGAGGCGACCGGCCTGCCCTTTGCCAGCCAGGCGCGCGGCAAGCTGCCCAACGGCGACGAGACGCCGGTGATGCACGCCTGCGGCCACGACACCCACATGACGACGTGGATCGCCACCGCGCGGCGGATGGCGGCGATGAAGGATCGCTGGTCGGGCACGCTGGTGATGATCGCGCAGCCGGCGGAAGAGATCGGCGCGGGCGCGCGCGCGATGCTGGCCGACGGGCTCTACACCCGCTTTCCCAAGCCCGACGTCGCCATCGCCTTCCACGATTCGCCGTCGCTGCCCGCCGGCACGATCGGCTATGGCGAGGGCTACACCATGGCCAGCGTCGATTCGGTCGACATCGTGGTCAAGGGCAAGGGCGGGCACGGCGCCTATCCGCACCTGGCCAAGGATCCGATCGTGATCGCGGCGCGGATCGTCGGCGCGTTGCAGACGCTCGTCTCACGCGAAACCGATCCGCAGGACAGCGCGGTGGTGACCGTCGGCAGTTTCCACGGCGGGACCAAGCACAACATCATTCCCGATGACGCCCGGCTGCAGCTCACCGTGCGCAGCTTCACGCCAGAGGTTCGCCAGCGGCTGCTCGACGGGATCGCTCGCGTCGCGCGGGGCGAGGCGATCGCCGCGGGCATTCCCGACGATCGGCTGCCGACGGTGACGATCAGCCAGGACGACCGCATCAACGCCGAATTCAACACCCAGCCGCTGAGCGACACCATCGCCGCGGCCTTCACCGAACGCTTCGGCGCCGATCGGGTGACACGGATCCGCCCACAGATGGGCGGCGAGGATTTCTCCGAATATTGGCTGGCCGATCAAAAGGGCGTGCAGAGCTTCCTGTTCTGGGTCGGCGGCGTGCCCGCCGACAAGTGGCAGGCGGCCGGCGGCGACGTGACCAAACTGCCGTCGCTGCACAGCCCGTTGTGGGCGCCCGACGCCGAACGGGTGATCGAGACCGCCACGGTTGCGATGACCACCGCCGCGCTCAGGATGATGCCCCGATCGTGGCTTCGCCGAAAGGACCTGCCGTGACCGCCACCGCCCCCCGTTCGATCGCCGCGCTGCTGGCGGCGCTGTGCTGCACCGCCGCCACGCTGCCGCCCGCCCCCGCGAGCGAGTCCGTCGACACGGTGATCAAGGGGGGCACCATCTATACCGGCGGCGAAGACGCACCGTTCGTCGGGGACGTCGCGATCAAGGGCGACCGCATCGTCTATGTCGGACCGGCCAAGGCCATCGCGGCGACCAACACCATCGACGCGCGCGGCCTGGCGGTGTCGCCGGGCTTCATTGACGCGCATACCCATCCCGACACCTTCATCCGCTCGGACGATCCGGCGACGCGGGTCAACGCCGCCTGGCTGCGGCAGGGCGCCTCGACGGTGATGATCGGCGTCGATGGCTATGGCACGCCTGACGTCGCCGACGACGTCGGCAAGCTGGTCGCGTCGGGCATCGGCACCAACGTCGCGCCGTTCGTCGGCTTTGGCCCGATCCGCCAGCGCGTGCTCGGCAACGACGATCGCGCGCCGACGGACGCAGAACTCGCGGCGATGAAGGCGCTGGTGAAAAAGGGGATGTGCGAGGGCGCGCTCGGCTTTTCGACCGGGCTGTTCTACGCGCCGCAGAGCTTTGCCAAGACCGAGGAAGTGATCGCTCTGGCGCGGGAGGCGGCGGTGCGCGGCGGGATGTACGACAGCCACCAGCGCGACGAATCCTCCTATACCATCGGATTGCTGGGGTCGGTGCGCGAGGGGATCCGCATCGGCCGCGAGGCCGGGATGCCGGTCCATTTCGCGCATATCAAGGCGCTGGGCGTCGACGTCCACGGCCAGGCCGGAGAGGTGATCGCCGAGATCGAGCGTGCGCGCGCGGACGGCCAGGATGTAACGGCGGATCAATATCCGTGGCTCGCCTCGGGCTCCGGGCTGGAAGCCTCGCTGCTGCCGCGCTGGTCGCTCGACGGCGGCACCGCCAAGATGCTCGCCCGGTTCGACGAACCCGCCCAGCTCGCGAAGATCAAGGTCGAGATGCGCGAGAACCTGCGCCGGCGCGGCGGGGCGCAGGCGCTGCTGCTGATCGGGCAGGGCTGGCCGTGGACCGCCAAAACGCTCGAACAGATGGCCACCGCGTGGAAGGTCGACGCGATCGACGCCGCGCTGCGCATCATCCGCGAAAGCACCGGCAAGCGCGGCACCAGCGTCGCCTCGTTCAACATGGCCGAACCCGACGTGGAGGCGTTCATGAAGCAGCCGTGGGTGGTGACCAGTTCCGACGGATCGGACGGCCACCCGCGCATGTTCGCGACCTTCCCCGAAAAATACGCCAAATATGTCCGCGACAAGCCGGTGATCAGTTTCGCCACCTTCATCCGCCAGTCGACCGGCCGTACCGCCGACATCTACAAGCTCGATCGGCGCGGCTATCTGAAGACCGGCTATTTCGCCGACGTGCTGGTGCTCGATCCCAAGACCTATGCGCCCAAGGCCGATTACGTCCACCCCCGCGAACTGAGCGTCGGGGTCAAGGCGCTGTTTGTCAACGGCCAGCTCGCGGTGCGCGACAGCGAAACCACCGGCACGCGGGCCGGGCGCGGGCTGCTCCGCCCGACGCCGGGGCAATGTTCCTGAACCGCGGGTCCGCGCCGCGCCGGGTGCACGGCGCGGCGCCACAGGGCGATGGGGCTGCGGCTATTCGGTCAGCGGCCCGTCGCCGATGAAGCCCAGCCGCTGGACGTTGGCGCGCTTCACCTCGGCAAGGATCTGGTCGAACCTTTCGTAGCGCGCGTCGGGGTCGGTGCGCATGTGCAGCACCGGCTTGTCCTCATTGCCGATCATGCCGGCCAGCAGCGGCTTCAGTTCGGCATCGCCGATGGTGCGGCCATCCCACGCCAGCGCGCCCGACCGCGCGATCTCCAGCCGGTGCGGCGCGGCGGACGGCGCGTCGCGCGGCCCCGGCTGGGGCAGATCGATCGCCACCTTGTGGGTCATCGTCGGGATGGTCAGGATCAGCATCACCAACAGCACCAGCATGACGTCGATCATCGGCGTGATGTTGATGTCCGACATCGGTTCGGTTTCGCGGCGGGCAATGGCGGCCATGGCAATCCTCCTCCGTGGTGCGATATGATGTAACGTCACTCATCACGGGACGACTTGTCAAGTGCGGCCTCGGCGCGGATCGAGCCGCGGCTCAACCCTTCTCGTATTTCCAGTTGATCCGCTTGCCCTCACGCAATTGCGCGATGGTCTGGGCAACGCGCCTGTCGCGGGTGTCGGGGCGTTTCGCGTCGGCCACCCAGTCGCAATATTCGCGGCGGCAGCCGGGGGGAAAGGCGGTCCAGGCAGCGGTCGCCAGCGCGTCATCCGCCAGCGCCTGCGCCAGCGCATCGGGTACCGACGCTTCCGGCTTGGGCGCGCGCGGGGCGCGGCCGGTCGAGGCACCGCTGTCGATCACCGCGACGGCGCGCGCGATCTCCGCCTCCAGCGCGGCGGCAGCGGGCAGGTCGGCCAGCGACTCGATCCGGCCATATTGCCCCATCGCTTCGCCCTCATGCCCGGTCGCCATCGCCGCGCGATCCCAGAAGCCGAAGCTGACATGCGCCTTGAACGCCGCCATGTTGGCGAGCGGCCGTCCCTGGTGGGTGAAGAACGGCATCCCCCATTTGATCGTTTCGACGACCGTGGGGCAGGCGGCGTGGACCCGCGCGCGCAGCCACGCCAGCACCGGGCGGGCGAAATCGGCCTGGGCAGCCAGGTAGCGGTCGATGCGGGGATCCGTGCCCATCGCGGCAGGATGGCCCCGCGCCGACGACGCGGTCAAGGCTACAGCGCGATCGCGCCGCTATCGTCGGGATCGTCGTCGAGGTCGGCGGCGGCGAGGCCATGCTCCACCCCGGTCTCGTCCAGTTCCATCGGAAGATCGTCGAGGTCATCGCCGTCGTCCAGCGCATCGCCGCCCAGATCGGGGGCGAGGTCGATCTGGATCGTGCCGTCGCTCGGCCCGTCGCGCGTCGCCTCGAGGATTTCCGCACGCTGGCTTTCGTCAAAGCCGTCCTCGTCGAAGCCGTCGTCGTTGGGGCCTTGTTCGGGAATCTGGTAGCCGCCCATCATCGTCACTCCATTTCCGAGTCGCTGCTGACCCAACGGTGATCCCGGCGCGGCGTTCCGTCTAGCGTTGTTCGACCGCCGGGGGATGAACCGCGCGGAACAGGCGACCGCGCTCGGTGATCGCGACGGCGGCCAGCGCCGCCAGCCCGGCAACGACGAAGCCGGTGTAGAGCGGCACCGTCGATCCGTCGAACGCCTGGCCGATCACCGCGCCGATCACCGCCCCGCCCAGCACCGCGACGAACCCCTGGAAGCTCGACGCTGTACCGGCCAGATCGCCCATGTTCTCCATCGCCATCGCCGAGAAATTGGCGCCGGCCAGCGAGAAGCACATCATCATCAGCCCCTGCACGATCGCGAAGCTGGCCAGCGTCTCATGCCCCGACAGCGCGAAGATCAGGTGGATCGCGGCGAACAGGATGAAGCCGCACAGTGCGCTGTGCGAGATCAGCCGGGTGCCCAGCCGCATCACGATCCGCGAGTTGAGGAACGACGCGATCGCCATCGGCCCGGCGACGCAGGCGAAGATCACGGTGAGCAGATCGGGCCGGCCGAACACGTCGGCGACCACCTGCTGGACCGATCCGACGAACCCGAACAGCGCGCCCTGCAACGCGGTGGCGGCCAGCGTGTAGCCCACGGCCGGCCGATCGGCGAGGACGCGGGCATAGCCGGCACGAAGCTCGCCGAGCCGCAGCGAGCGGCGTTCGGCGACCGGCAGCGTTTCGGGCATCCGCAGCATGAACCACAGCAGCACCGCCAGCGCGGCCAACGCGATGACGCCGAAGATCCAGCGCCAGTCGGCGACCAGCAGCACCGCCGCGCCGACCGTCGGCGCCAGCACCGGCGCGGCCATGAAGATGATGAACGCCAGGCTCATCACCCGCGCCATCGCGCGCCCTTCGAAACAGTCGCGCACCAGCGCCACCGTCACCGCGCGTACCCCCGCCACCATCGCCCCGCCAAACACACGCGCGACCAGCAGCAGGGCGAAGCTGCCGGAAATCGCGGCGAGCAGGTTGGCGACGATGTAGCCGACCAGCGCGATCACCAGCACCGGACGGCGGCCGAAGCGATCGGCGAGCGGCCCATAGACCAGCATCGCCGCGCCGAACCCGATCAGGAAGGCGGAGATGATGAACTGGCGATGGTTCGCCGAATCGATGTCGAGACTGTCGCCGATCGCGGGCAGTGCCGGCAGCATCGAATCGATGCCCAGCGCATTCAGCATCATCATCGCCGCGATCATCGCGACGAATTCGACGAAGCCGATCGGGGCGCGGTTTTCGCTGCGGCGGTAGTGCTGCTCGGTCATGTTGCGCCGCACCTAGAGCATCTCCCGAAAATATTGAATCGAGATTTGCTCCAGGATTCCCTCGTTTGCCCATTCTCCGAATCGTCAGCTGTACGCACCTGATCCCAAAATGCTCCGGCCGGATGCGGCGCAAAGGTCATCCCATCGCTCCCCTATCGCGTCGAGCACGGCGGGACGATCGAGCTTCGCAAGGAAGCGACGGGCGAGAAGGGCTATTGCATCTCCCCGACGGCCGGGCCGTCGGGGGATGGGCGTTCTTTCGCGGCAGGGAAAACGACCGTGCGCCCGCCCGGCCGGATCAGGCCCCCTCCAGCGCGCGCTGGCGGCGGCGCTGGACCGAGCTGCCGATACCCATCGCCTCACGATATTTGGCGACGGTGCGCCGGGCGATGTCGAAACCCCTGGCGTTGAGCAGGTCGACCAGCGTGTCGTCGGACAGGATCGCCCTGGCGTCCTCGGCCTGGATCAGCGCGCGGATCGCCGACTTGACCGCCTCCGCCGACACCGCTTCGCCGCCGTCGGCCGACTGGATCGCGCTGGTGAAGAAATATTTCAGCTCGAACAGCCCGCGCGCGCAGCTCAGATATTTGTTCGACGTGACGCGGCTGACGGTCGATTCGTGCATCTCGATCGCGTCGGCGACCTGGCGCAGCGTCAGCGGGCGCAGATGGGCGACGCCGTGGCGAAAGAATCCCTCCTGCTGCTTCACGATCTCGGTCGCGACCTTGATGATCGTGCGCTGGCGCTGGTCGAGCGCCTTGACCAGCCAGTTGGCGCTGGCGAGGCAATCCGACAGCCAGCTCTTCGACGCCTTGTCGCCGTGGACGCCCGACAGTTCGGCATAATAGCTCTTGTTGACCAGCACGCGCGGCAGCGTCGCCGCATTGATCTCGATCGCCCAGCCACCGCCGCGCGCGGCGACGAACACGTCGGGCACCACCGACGGCACCGGATCGCCGCCATAGCGGCAGCCGGGCTTGGGATCATAGCCGCGCAGTTCGCGGATCATGTCCGCCATATCCTCATCATCGACCTGGCAGATCCGTTTCAGCCGGGCGAGGTCGCCGCGCGCGAGCAGATCGAGGTTGTCGATCAGCGCCGCCATGCAAGGGTCGTAGCGGTCCGCCTCCTTCGCCTGGAGCGCGAGGCATTCGGCGAGGTTGCGCGCCCCCACGCCGGTGGGGTCGAAGGTCTGGACGCTGGCCAGCACCGCCTCGACCCGCGCCAGCGCCACCCCCAGCCGGTTGGCGATATCGAGCAGGGGCGCGGTGAGGTATCCGGCCTCGTCGATCTGGTCGATCAAATGGGTGGCGACGAACAGGTCGGCCGGGTCGAACGTCGCGCCGGCCTGCCCCAGCAGGTGATCGTGGAGGTTGGTGTCGGGATTGCCGAAACTGTCGAAGTCCGGCCCATCCTCCGATCCGCCGCCGGCGGTGCCGCCCATCCCCAGCCCGCCGTCGAGCCCGCCGTTCGCGCCGGCGATCGAATCGGTCGGGCCATCATGATGGAAGGATTCGGTCGCCAGATCGACGTCGAGCGCGGCCTCGCCCGTGCTCTCCCCGCCCGCCAGCAGTTCGTCGGCGGACGCCGGCTCGCCGCGGTCGAGGGGCGGTTCGGGATCGCCTACCGGCTCGATATCCGCCCCCGGCTCCGCACCGCCCGCCTCGAGCAGCGGGTTCTTCTCGATCTCCTCGGCGATATAGCCCTCGATCTCGAGGTTCGACAGCGCGAGCAGGCGGATCGCCTGCTGCAGCTGCGGCGTCATCACCAGCGATTGCGACTGGCGGAGATCGAGGCGGGGGGCGAGACTCACGGCTCAGCCCCGGCCGGGGTGAGGAGCGCGCGCATGGCTAGAGCGAGAAGCCCTCACCCAGATAGAGCCGGCGGACGTTGGCGTCGGCGACCAGTTCGGCGGGCGATCCGGCGAACAGCACGCGGCCGTCGTAGATGATATAGGCGCGGTCGACGATCTCCAGCGTCTCGCGGACGTTGTGGTCGGTGATCAGCACGCCGATGCCGCGTGTCTTCAGCGCCTTCACCAGATCGCGGATATCGGCGATCGAGATCGGGTCGATGCCGGCGAACGGTTCGTCGAGCAGCATGATCGACGGATCGGCCGCCAGCGCGCGGGCGATCTCGGCGCGACGCCGCTCGCCACCCGACAGCGCCATCGCCGGCGCGTCGCGCAGCCGGGTCAGCCCGAATTCGTCGAGCAGCGTGTCGAGCCGGGCCTGCCGCGCGGCTTTGTCCGGTTCGGACAGCTCCAGCACGGCGAGGATGTTCTTTTCGACCGACAGCCCGCGAAAGATCGAGGTTTCCTGCGGCAGATAGCCCAGGCCGAGGATCGAGCGGCGGTACATCGGCAATCCCGTGATGTCGTCGCCGTCGAGCAGGATGCGGCCCGAATCGGGCTTCACCAGCCCCATCACCGAATAGAAGCAGGTCGTCTTGCCCGCGCCGTTGGGGCCGAGCAGCCCGATCACCTCGCCATGCCCAACCGTCAGCGACACGTCGGACAGCACGACGCGCTTGTCATAGGCCTTGGCGATCGAGATCACCGAGAGGCCGTCGGCGACCTGGCCGGGCACCGGCGCATCCGCGGCCGGGCGATCGAGGGTGGCAATGTCGTTCATGGCAGTTCCCGTTCGCGCGACATGGTAACCGGCACGCCGCGAGGCAAGCGTTTGGCAGGATTCCTGCATGACCTTTTGCCGCAGGAGCGCGCGCCGGGAAAGCGGAATCGCGGCGAAGCGGTTATTCGGAGCGTTTCGGCACGGTGAACCGGCCGGTGACTCGCCCGCCCGACCGGACGACGCTGCCGTCGGGCGCCTTGACCTGGCTGGCGGTGCCGGTGCCATCCATCACCGCGCGGCCGCTGTCGAGGTTGATGACCAGCCGCCCGCCGTTCAGCGTATTGCCCCCCTGCGCCAGCGTGACGCCACCCAGCATGGTGATCTGCCGCTTGCCCAGGTCATAGACCGCATATTGCGATTTCGCGCGCTGATCGGGGCGGTTGATCGTCACGCCGCCGGACGCGTCGATTCGCGATGCCTGGGGGGCGCCGCTGGCGACCTGCCCGGTATAGGCGATGGTGACGCGGCTCGCGTTGAGCGTCATTTCGGCCTGGCGCACGCTGACCCCGCCCGACAGGATGGCGCGGTTCGCCTTGTCCTGCAGTTCCATATAGCCCGCGTCGAAATCGAGCGGTGCCGACGAATCGTGGCGGGTCTGGCCGGTCGCCGCGCCGGCGAGCGCGATCAGCGGCAGCAGGATGAGGGGACGGATGCGGGTCACGGCGCTCATTTCGCGCGCCTTGGCACGATCCGCAAGCGCGCATTGCCCTTCAGCGCGACGGTGCGCGCTTCCAGATCGGCCATCAACTGGTCGCCGCTGAAGGTGCCGAGCGGGGTCGAGCCGCTCACCGCCCCGGCGCTGGCCAGCCGGCGCGTCTTGAGATCGACGGTGGCGTCGCGGGTGCCGAGGACATAGCCGTTGGCGGCGGTGAAGCGAATCGGGCCGTCGATCGCCACCTGTTCCTTCGACATGTCGTAGCGGCCGCGATCGGCGGTGAGCTGCGCCGGGCCGTCCTGCAGGTCGATCGACGCGGCGAGATCGCTGAGCTGGACGATCGGTTCGGCCAGGCTCTTCTGCACCGCCTGCCCCGCGGTCAGCGCGAACGGGCGCCCCTTCGAATCCTCGCCGCGATAGCGCGCGGTCTGGATCTTCAGCCGTTCACTGGCGACGGCGACCTTGTTCTTGTCGAGCACGAAGCTGACGTCGCCGCCGGTGAACATCGGCGCCAGTACCAGAAACGCGCCAAGGATACCGATCCCCATCGGCAGCACGATCTGGAGCACCGCGATCATCCGGTCGTGGGCGCTGCCCGGCGCCGCCCATCGCTGGTTCCGCGACCGGCTGCTGCGGGCGATGTCCGACACCGACCGCCTCCCTCAGATATGCGCGAAGATATCGATCTCGGGCCAACCGGCCAGATCGAGCGCCGCGCGGTGCGGCAGGAAGTCGAAGCACGCCTGCGCCAGCGCGGTGCGCCCCTCGCGCGCCAGCCGGCGGTCAAGCTCGACCTTCATCGCGTGGAGATAGCGCACGTCGGACGCGGCATAGTCGCGCTGGGCGTCCGACAGTTCGGGGCCACCCCAGTCCGACGATTGCTGCGCCTTGGAGATTTCCTGCCCGATCAGGTCGCGCAACAGGTCCTTGAGGCCGTGGCGGTCGGTATAGGTCCGCACCAGCCGCGACGCGATCTTGGTGCAATAGACCGGCGCGGCGGTCACCCCCAGATAATGCTGGATCGCGGCGAGATCGAATCGCCCGAAATGATAGAGTTTCAGCCGCGCCGGATCGGCCAGCACCGCCTTCAGATTGGGCGCGGCATAATCGCTGCCCGGATTGAAGCGGACCAGATGCTCGTCGGGGCCGCCGTCGGACAGCTGGACCACGCACAGCCGGTCGCGCGGGGTGATCAGCCCCATCGTCTCGGTATCGACGGCGATGCTGGCGCCGGGGGCGAACACGCCGGCGGGCAGGTCTTCCTCATGGAAATGGACGGTCATCGCAGCGCCCTAGCCGGGTGCGGCCAAAGCCTCAATGGGGATCGGCCGACGACGGGCCCGATCCGCGGCGCTTGCGCGCGACGATGTTGAGCACCTCGACCCCCGCCGAAAACGCCATCGCGGTGTAGATATAGCCCTTGGGCACGTGCACGCCGAAACCGTCGGCGATCAGTACCGCGCCGATCATCAGCAGGAAACCCAGCGCCAGCATCACCACCGTCGGGTTGCGATTGATGAAATTGGCGAGCGGGTCGGCGGCGAACAGCATCACCCCGACCGCGATGATCACCGCCGTGACCATGATCGGCAGATGATCGGTCATGCCCACCGCGGTGAGGATCGAATCGATCGAGAACACCATGTCGAGCAGCAGGATCTGGACGATCGCCGATCCGAAGCTGAGCGCCACTTTTCCCGGCGCGCCGCCACCCTCGCCCGATTCGCCACCCGATTCGTGCTGACCGACATTGTGGTGGATCTCGGTGGTCGCCTTCCACACCAGGAACAGGCCACCCGCGATCAGGATCAGGTCGCGCCACGAGAAGGCGGTCTCGAAGCTCGGTTCGCCGTGCGGCCCCGGCGCCCCGGTCAGGCCCAGGTCGAACACCGGCGTGACCAGTCCGGCGATCCACGCGATCGCCGACAGCAGCGCCAGCCGCAGCACGAGCGCAAGCGCGATTCCGAGCCGCCGCGCACGCTGGCGCTGGTGCTCGGGCAGCTTGTTCGACAGGATCGAGATGAAGATGAGGTTGTCGATGCCCAGCACCACCTCCATCACCACCAGCGTGATCAGCGCCGCCCAGGCGGCGGGGTCGGACAACAGGGCGATTATGGGGGTCATCGGCCACTTCTGTGCCGAAGCGGCCACAGGATGGCAAGGATCGCGACCCATCCTGCCACGATTGCGACAAAATCATTCGCAGCGCCTTGCCATTTAGGCTATGAGTGATTCCGTGGCGCGCCTTTTTGCGCCCGAGGACCTGCGTCATTCGTCCGGCGCGACGGTTTTTAGGGTTGATCGGACGAAGCGGGAAGACAAACAGGGTCATGAGTTTTGATCGAGGGCGCCGCGGCGATCGCGGCGGGCGCGGCAGAGACAAGCGCGACGGTTTCGGCGACGAAAGTTACGGCGGCTACAGCGGTGGTGATCGTGGCGGTTTCGGCGGCGGCGATCGCTTTGGCGGTGGTGGCGGCTTTGGCGGCGGCGGCGATCGCTTCGGCGGTGGTGGCGGTGGCTTCGGCG
>NZ_DATMGG010000233.1:0-15263 GCF_035555815.1 Sphingomonas sp. | reverse complement strand
GTTCGAGACGACGCTCGCCTACCTCAAGCAGCGGGTGCAGTTCGGGCAGGTGCTGGCGACGTTCCAGGCGCTCCAGCACCGCATGGCCAATCTGTTCAGCGACATCGAACAGATGCGATCGGCGGTCGAGGCCGGGCTGGCCGCGCTCGACGGCGGCGGCGATACGCGGCAGGCGGCGTCGCTGGCCAAGGCCAAGGCGAACGAGGTCGGCCACCTGATGAGCCGCGAGATGATCCAGCTCCACGGCGGCATCGGCATGACCGACGAATATGACGCCGGTTTCTATCTCAAGCGGATGCGCGTGCTCGAGCAGATGTGGGGCAACGCCGCGTGGCACCGCGAGCGGTTCGCGCGGCTCAACGGCTATTAGAACCGGATGACTGCCACCTCTAGGGCTGGGTGGGCGTAATCTGGATCGTCATTGCGAGCGCAGCGAAGCAATCCAAGTGGCCACTCGGTGGATTGCTTCGCTGCGCTCGCAATGACGACCGGGCTGGAAAGGGGAGGGCGGCGGCGCGGGCCTTTGCCGCGCCGCCGCCTTGCCCTTACTTGGTGGTGTAGCCGCCGTTGACCAGGATGGTCTGGCCGGTCATCCACCAGCCGTCGGTGACGAGGAAGCGCACCCACGGCACGATATCCGCGATATCGGTCAGCCCGGTCTTGCTGAACGGGGACAGCGCGGCCGCGGTCTTGTGATAGGCGACGGCATCGGCACCCTCGGCCGGATAGAAGAACGGGGTGTCCATCGGCCCCGGCCCGATCGCGGTGACCGAGATGCCGCGAGCGCCGAATTCCTTCGACGCGGCGCGGGTGTAGTGCTCGACCGGCGCCTTGGTCCCGGCGTAGCTGGCATAGAATGGCGTGAACGCGCCGAGCAGCGAGGTCACCAGCGTGCAGACCTTGCCATTGTCGTTGAGCGTGTGGCCGGCTTCCTTCAGGAAGAAGAAGGCGGACTTCGAGTTGACCGCGCTCATTTCATCGAATTCGGCCTCGCTGATGTCGAGCATCGGCTTTTTCAGCACCTTGCCGACCGTGTTGATCGCGATGTCGATCCCGCCCATCGCCGCCGCCGCATCGGCGAACAGCTTTTCCACCGCGCCGGCGGTGGTCAGGTCGGCCTGAAGCGCGTGCGCCTGCGCTCCGGCGGCGCGGATCGCCGCGACGGTTGCGTCGGCGTCGGCGCGCGCGGCGTCGCCGTTGTAGTGGATCGTCACCGCCCGTGCGCCGTGTTCGGCGAAATCGCGGGCGATCAGACCGCCGAGATTCTTCGCGCCGCCCGCGATCAGGACGGTTTTGCCGGCAATAGCGTGATCGGCCATGTCGTTTCCTTTGCTGCGTGGAATATGGCCACCGCTATCATCCCGGCACAGCGGATAAATCCTCGAGCGATGACAACATCGTTCGCGATCTGTAAACAATCGCGTCGATGGACCGTATCGACCTGTTCCGCATCTTCGTTCGGGTGGTCGATTCCGCCAGCTTCACCCGCGCGGCGGAGATCAGTGGGGTATCGCGGTCATCGGTATCGATGGCGGTCCAGGCGCTGGAGGCGCGAGTCGGCGCGCGGCTGATCAACCGCACCACCCGGCGGGTCGCGCCGACCCAGGACGGGCTGGCGCTGTACGAACGATGCCGCCGCGTGCTGGCCGACGTCGAGGAGGCGGAGAATCTGTTCCGGCCGGGCGAGGCGCCGCGCGGACAGTTGCGCGTCGACCTGCCCGGGCGGATCGGCCGGCTGGTGGTGGCGCCGCGCCTGCCGGCGTTCCTCGATCGCTATCCGGGCATCGACGTCGTGCTGGGGGTGACCGATCGCGCGATCAACCTGATCGAGGAAGCCGCCGATTGCGTGTTGCGGATCGGTCCGCTGGCGGATTCGTCGATGACCGCGCGCGGGATCGGGGTGCTCGAACTGATCAACGTCGCCAGTCCCGCCTATCTGGCGCGTCACGGCGTTCCGGGCACTCCCGACGACCTGGGCGCGCACCGGATGGTGCTCTACGCATCGCCCTCCACCGGGCGGGTCGAGGCGTTCGAATGGGTCGCGGAGGGCGAGACCCACAGCCGCGCGGTGGCGGGGCGGGTGACGGTGAACAGCGCCGAGGCCTATATCGCGTGCTGCGTGGCCGGGCTCGGCATCATCCAGATCCCCGCCTATGACGTTCAGGCCGAGCTGGACCGCGGCGAGCTGGTCGAGGTGCTGCCCGATTTTCGCGCCGCGCCGATGCCGATGACGCTGCTGTTCCCGCATCGCCGGTATCTGCCGCGCCGCGCGCGGGTGTTCGCTGACTGGCTGGCGGAGGAAATGATCGCCGTGCGGCGCGTGCCGGCGGTGCCGGACTGAGCGGCGGGTCAGGCGGCGCTGGTGACCGCGCGGTCGTCGAACAGGCCGAATACCAGTGTCGATGCGTACATCGCCACCGCGCGCTGGCGCGGCATCGTGCCGGCCCATTTGCGCATGTCGAACGCCGCGTTCTGCAACGACATCAGCGCCTGGCTGGCGACCAGCGGATCGACCGCGCGCAGCGACCCTTCGGCGATGCCGTCGGAGATCATGCCGGCGAAGCGGCGCGCGATCCGGTTGGACCGATCCATCATCACCTGCCGCTCCGTCGGTGGGAGCCCGGACAGCGCGGTGGTACGCAGCAGCGGCCCGCGTTCGGAGAATTGCACGTCGAGCAACGTCGCGATCACGTTCTGCACCATCTGCCACATGGAGCCGCCGCGTTCGTGCGCCAGCCGCTGCGCGTCGGCGATGGTGTCGAAGCTGCGCTGGTAGCAGGCGGCGACCAGTTCATCCTTCGCATCGAGATGGTGGTAGAAGCTGCCCTTGGTCACGTTCAGCTCGCTGGCGATCTTTTGCACCGAGGCGCCGCGATAGCCGAGTTCGTTGATGAGCGCGGTCGCCGCGGTGAGGAAGGCGGCGCGGCCGGGTTCGCTCTCGTCATGCTCAAGATCGAGCAGACGCGGCTGCCACATCGCGCCGGGAGCGGCGACGCCGTGGCGGAACACGTCCATGATCCGCGCCTCGACCCGCGGATATTCGTCCAGCTCGTAGCGGACCAGCCACGCCGACAGCCAGAAGCTGTTTTCCAGCAGCACGTGGGCGCGCGCGCCGTACAGGTCCTTCATCGCGCGGTTGGCCGGCTCCCCCCACAACATCCGGGTGCGGCTGAACACTTCCCGCCAGCCGGCGAGCAGCTGCTCGCGCGCGCGCCCCTCCATCGCCCGCAGATCCGACAGCACGGCGAGCTGCTTCGCCTCACCGCGCCGGATCGCGGCGAGGCGTTCCATGTTGAGGCGCAGGAACATCGCCACGCGATCGGCCGGGGTGGGCTGTGCCATCGACGTCGCCAGCATGTCCTGAAGCTGGTCGAGCGTGTGTTCGAAGCACGCGGCGGCCAGATCCTCCTTGCGGCGGAAGTAATAGGTGACGCTGGTGGTGTTGAGCCCGACGCGCGCGGCGACGTCGGCGAACGTCATCCCCTTCGCGCTCTGTTCGTTGATGGCTTCGGCGGCTGCGGCAAGGATCGCGTCGCGCTTCGCGCGGAATCGCTTGGTTCCCCCGTCGTCGGCCGCCTGGATCGTGTCCGGGGCGTTCATGGCATTATCCTAGCAGCGGAATTTCGAATCCAAAGCGCCATTTTTCAGCACCGCATTCTCGGCCGCGACGGGCTTTACCGAAAAATCGGTATGGCCTACGGAGGCGGCGAAACCGAGTTTGAGAGGAGCAGGATCATGGACTTCACGCTGAACGAGCGCGAGACCTATTTCCGCGATCGCGTGAAGGCGTTCATCGACCAGCATATCCGCCCGCGACAGGCCGATTATCAGGCGCAGCACGACGAGGGCGAGAAGTGGAAGGTGATCCCGGTCATCGAGGAGGTGAAGGCGATCGCCAAGGCGCAGGGCCTGTGGAACTTCTTCATGCCGCCGCATTCGGGGCAGGTCCACGTCGACGATTCGTTCGCGTTCGAGGGCACCCAGCTGACCAATCTCGAATATGCGTTATGTGCGGAGGAAATGGGCCGGATCGGCTGGGCGAGCGAATGCTTCAACTGTTCGGCGCCCGACACGGGCAACATGGAAGTGTTCCACCGCTATGGCACCCGCGCGCAGAAGGATCAGTGGCTGAAGCCGCTGATGGACGGCGAGATCCGCTCCGCCTTCCTGATGACCGAGCCGGCGGTGGCGTCTTCTGACGCGACCAACATCGAGACGTCGATGGTTCGCGACGGCGATCATTACGTCATCAACGGCCGCAAATGGTGGTCGTCGGGCGTCGGCGATCCGCGCTGCAAGGTGGCGATCGTGATGGGCAAGACCAATCCCGACGCCAAGCGTCACGCGCAGCAGAGCCAGATCCTGGTGCCGCTCGACGCGCCGGGCGTGCGGATAGAGCGGATGCTGTCGGTCTATGGCTATGACCACGCCCCGCACGGCCACGGCGAGGTGGTGCTGGAGAATGTCCGCGTGCCGGTCGACAACCTTCTGCTGGGCGAAGGGCGCGGGTTCGAGATCGCGCAGGGGCGACTGGGGCCGGGGCGCATCCATCACTGCATGCGCACGATCGGCGTCGCGGAGGAGGCGATCGAGGCGATGGCCAAGCGACTGCTGTCGCGCGTCGCGTTCGGCAAGCGGATCGCCGACCATTCGATCTGGGAGCAGCGCATCGCCCGCGCGCGCATCGACATCGAGATGACGCGCCTGCTGTGCCTGAAAGCCGCCGACATGATGGACAAGGCGGGCAACAAGTCGGCGCAGCTGGAGATCGCGATGATCAAGGTGCAGGCGCCGACGATGGCGCTCCAGATCCTGGACGACGCGGTGCAGGCGCATGGCGGCGGCGGCGTGTCGGGCGATTTCGGGCTGGCCAGCGCGTGGGCGAGCATCCGCACGCTGCGTTTCGCCGACGGCCCGGACGAGGTCCACAACCGCGCGATCGCCCGCAACGAGTTCGGCAAGTACGGCGAGTACAAGGCGGATCGGGTGTCGAGCGGCGACATCGGCGTCAGCCGCTGACCCCCGCACCCCGCAGCGATTGAGGAGACGAAAGTGAAAGCCGCAGTTCTCGTCGAAGCCGGCAAGCCGCTGGAAATCTGGGACGTCGACATCGACGCGCCCGGCCCGCACGAGGTGTTGATCCGCACCGTCGCGTGCGGGGTGTGCCGGTCGGACCTGCATTTCGTCGACGGCGCCTATCCGACGCCGCTGCCGGCGATTCCGGGGCATGAGGCGGCGGGCATCGTCGAGGCGGTGGGCAGCGAGGTGCGCACCGTGAAGGTCGGCGACGCGGTCGTCACCTGCCTGTCGGCGTTCTGCGGCCACTGCGAATTCTGCATCACCGGCCGCATGGCGCTGTGCATTTCGAGCGATACCAAGCGGGCGAAGGGCGCGCCGCCGCGCCTGAGCCGGGGCGGCGATCCGGTCAACCAGATGCTGAACCTGTCGGCCTATGCCGAGATGATGCTGGTCCACGAACATGCCTGTGTCGCGATCGACCCGGAGATGCCGCTCGACCGCGCCGCGCTGCTGGGATGCGCGGTGGCGACCGGGGCGGGCGCGGTGTTCAACTCCACCGACGTGACGCCGGGCGAGACGGTGTGCGTGGTCGGATGCGGCGGGATCGGGCTGGCGGCGGTCAACGCGGCGAAGATCGCCGGCGCGGGCAAGATCATCGCGATCGATCCGGTCGCGGACAAGCGCGCGCTGGCGGAGAAACTGGGCGCCACCCACAGCTTTGACGCGCTGGCCGAGGATACCGTGCCGCAGGTGATCGAGCTGACCAAGGGCGGCGTCCACCACGCGATCGAGGCGGTCGGGCGCGAAGCCTCTGCCCAGACCGCGGTCAAGGTGCTGCGGCGCGGCGGCAGGGCGACGATTTTGGGGATGATGCCGCTGGGCAGCAGCGTCGGGCTGTCCGCGCTCGACCTGCTCGGCAGCAAGAAGGTGCAGGGCGGGCTGATGGGCGACAACCGTTTTCCGGTCGATATCCCGCGGCTGGTCGACTTCTACCTGCGCGGGCTGCTCGATCTCGACACGATCATCGCCGAACGGTTGCCGCTGGAGCGCATCAACGATGCGTTCGACGAGCTGCGCAAGGGCGACGCCGCCCGTTCCGTCATCACCTTCGCCTGAACGGAGCCGCGCGATGAATGCCAAATCGGGCGCGGTCGAGGACGTCCACGACCTGGATGCGGACCGGCTGTTCGGCTGGATGACGGCGAACGTCGCCGGCTTTGCCGGGCCGATGACCTACGTCAAGTTCGCCGGGGGCCAGTCCAACCCGACCTATCGCATCGACGCCGCGAGCGGGCGCTATGTGCTGCGGCGCAAGCCGTTCGGCCCGCTGCTGCCGTCCGCCCATGCCGTCGACCGCGAATTCCGCCTGATCTCCGCGCTGCACCCGACCGGCTTTCCGGTCGCGCGGCCCTATGGGCTGTGCGAGGACGACGACGTTCTGGGTTCCGCCTTTTACGTGATGGAGATGGTCGACGGCGTCACCCATTGGGACGGATCGCTGCCCGGTCACACCCCGGCCCAGCGCACCGCGATCTACAACGAGATCGCCGACCGGCTCGCCGAACTCCACGCGGTGGATTACCAGGCGGCGGGGCTGGGCGAGTTCGGCAAGCCGGGCAGCTATTTCGAGCGGCAGGTCGGGCGCTGGACCAAACAGTACCGGCTGGCACAGACCGACGACGTGCCCGAGGCCGAAAAGCTGATCGAATGGTTGCCGCGCACGCTGCCCGAACAGCGCCGCACCGCGATCGTCCACGGCGACTATCGCATCGACAACATGATCTTTGCCAAGGGCGAGCCGCGGGTGAAGGCGGTGCTCGACTGGGAACTGGCGACGCTGGGCGATCCGATGGCCGACCTGGCCTATATCCTGATCAACTGGGAGATGCCGGCCAATGGCGCCGCGTCGATCGGCGGGGTCGCCGGCGGCGACAGCGGCATCCCGACGATGGAGGCGATGGCGGCGCGCTATTGCGAGCGGGCCGGGGTCGATTCGATCCCCGACCTCAACTGGTATTTCGCGTTCGGCCAGTTCCGCCTGCTGGGCATCGTCCAGGGGATCAAGAAGCGCGCGCTGGACGGCAACGCATCCAACACCCAGGCCAAGGAGATGGCGGAGCGTATCCCGATGCTGGCGGAAAGCGCGTGGGCGTTCGCGCAAAAGGCCGGCGCGGCCTGATTCAAACGGGGTGGGGGGAAGGCGATGTCGCTGTTCGATCTGACGGGCAAGGTCGCGGTGATCACCGGATCATCGCGTGGCATCGGCAAGGCCAGCGCGTTCGAGCTGGCCGCGCACGGCGCGAAGGTGGTCATCTCCAGCCGCAAGCAGGATGCGTGCGACGCGGTGGCGGCGGAGATCGACGCCCGGTTCGGCGCGGGCACCGCGATCGCGGTCGCCGCCAACATCTCCGACAAGGCCGGGCTTCAGCATCTGGTGGATGAGAGCCGGCGCGCGTTCGGGCGGATCGACATCCTGGTGTGCAACGCCGCGTCCAACCCCTATTACGGGCCGCAGGCGGGGATCAGCGACGACCAGTTCCGCAAGATCCTCGACAACAACATCGTCGCCAACCACTGGCTGATCACGATGGTGGTGCCCGAGATGCGGGCGCGGCGCGACGGTTCGATCATCATCATATCGTCGATCGGCGGGCTGCGCGGTTCGACGTCGATCGGCGCCTATGGCATTTCCAAGGCCGCCGACATGCAGCTCGCGCGCAATCTGGCGCACGAATATGGGCCGGACAACGTCCGTGTGAACTGCATCGCGCCGGGGCTGGTCAAGACCGACTTCGCCCGCGCGCTGTGGGAAGACCCCGCGCGGCAGCAGGCGATCAGCACCAGCGTGCCGCTGCGCCGCATCGGCGAGCCGGAGGATATCGCCGGGGGCGTCGCCTTCCTCGCCTCGCGCGCGGCGGCGTTCGTCACCGGCCAGACGATCGTGATGGACGGCGGCGTCACCATCTGACCCGCTTCAGGAGAGAGAGACCATGGCAAGATTCACCGGCAGATCGATCATCGTCACCGGCGCCGGATCGGGGATCGGTCGCGCCTCCGCGCGGCTGTTCGCGGCCGAGGGCGGGCAGGTGATCGCCGCCGACAAGACCGAGGCGGTGGAAGAGACGGTAGCGATGATCGCGTCGGCCGGCGGGACCGCGACCGCGATCCGGATGGATGCCGGTGACGAGGATGACGTCGCGCGCACGGTGGCGCTGGCGGTGCAGCAGCATGGCGGGCTGGACGTCGTCTACGCCAACGCGGGGATTTCGGGCGGGATGACCGGCGTGTTCGAATCGACCCCGGAGCTGTGGGCGGAGGTGTTGCGCGTCAACCTGATCGGGCCGTTCCTGGCGATCAAGCACGCCGCGCCGGAGATCATCAAGCGCGGCAAGGGCGCGATCGTGTGCACCGCCAGCGTCGCCGGCATCCGATCGGGCGCGGGCGGGCCGGCCTATTCGGCGTCGAAGGCCGGGGTGATCAACCTCGTCCAGACATCCGCGCAGCAACTGACCGGCACCAACGTGCGCGTCAACGCGATCTGCCCCGGCCTGATCGAAACCGGGATGACGCAGGTGGTGTTCGACTATGCCCGCGCCAACGACAAGATGGACAAGGTCGGCCGGCTCAACCCGTTGAAGCGCGCCGGGGTGCCCGAGGAGATCGCGCGCGTGGCGCTGTTCCTCGCGTCCGACGACGCCAGCTATGTCAACGGGCAGGCGGTCGCGGTCGACGGCGGGCTGTCGTCGAGCCATCCGGTGACGCGGCAGGAATTCGGCAAGCCGGCGGTCTAGTCGCCGGAATGTCTTGAGTCGGTAACGGACAGGGCGCATCACGGCGAGATGATCGCAAGCTATGCATTGGCGCTGGCCGCCGGCGCCGTCCAGGGGCCGCCACCGCCGATTGTCGAGGGTCAGCGCCGCCCACCGATGGCGACGCTGATCGATTTCGTGCCGGGCGCAGCGAGTTGCGATGGCCAGCCGGTTGCGCCGATCCTGGTCGAACGGCCCAATCCGGGCGCGTCGTCGGTCCCGATCGTGACCGACGGCACCCCGACCGCGCTGAACTTTCGCATCGATGAGAGCGGGCGTCCGCTCAGCATCGTTTCCGCGGGCCGTGGCGGCGCGCCCGTCGAGGTGACGGCGGCGTTCGCCGCGTGGCGGTTTGCGCCGGGCGCACCGCGAACCGGCTGCACGATCGCTTTCGCGCGCGAGGCCGTTTCGGTGGAGACCGGCCCCGCCGCGCTGGTCCACCGCGCCCTTGCCCTGCCGCACGAGCGCACCGGCGCGGAGGAGGCGATCGGACAGCGGCTGGCGGCCGAGGGCGGCGATTGTTTCACACCGACGCCGCCCGAGGTGCGATTGCGCGGCTTTCCCGATTTCAAGGCGATCGCGCAGCCGCCGGGCACCAGCAGCTATGCGATGATCGGGTTCGACATCGATCGCCGCGGCAAGCCGGTGCGGGTGCGGGTGCTGTCGAGCGACGGCAACGCCGCGCTGGATCGCGCGTCGATCGACGCGGTGCGCCGCTCACGCTTCGCTCCAAAGGCGCGGACGGGGTGCAGCTATCCCTACCACCGGCGTCAACAGATCGCGCTCGCGCCGCCGCCACCGCCGCCGCTGGAATCGTTCCGAAAGCCGGAGGCGACCTGCGCGATCGACCCCGACACCGAATGGACGCTGCCGCCGCGCCTGACCTTTCCCGAACCGTTCCGCCGCCGCGCGATCGAGGGATGGGCGGTGATCGGCTATGACGTCGCGCCATGGGGCGACACCGGCAACGTCACCGTGCTGGCGAGCGAACCCGCCGCCGCATTCGGCGTGGAGGCGCTTCGCATCGTCCGCATGGCGAAGCGCAAGCCGTCGTCCACCGGCGCGACCGGCTGCGTCGAACGGGTCGTGTTCCGGATGCCGGCGGAGTAGGTCGCGACGCGATCACTCGCGCAGGCGGATCAGCCCTTCCTGCGTCGTGCTCGCCACCAGCCGGCCGTCGCGCGCGAAGATGCTGCCGCGGTTGAACCCACGGGCGTGGCCCGACCACGGGCTGTCGGTGGCGTAGAGCAGCCAATCATCGGCGCGCGCCGATTCGTGCATCCAGATCGCATGATCGAGGCTGGCGGTCTGCATGTTGTGAGTCACCCAGCTGACGCCGTGCGGCATCATCGCGGTGCCCAGCAACGCCATGTCGGATGCATAGGCGATGACCGCGCGGTGCAGCGCCGGGTCGTTCGGCAGCGGCGCCCGCGCGCGGAACCACGAGCGATAGACCGGTTCGGTCTTGACCGGATTGCTCCAGGCGCGTGGGTTGACCGGGCGAATCTCGATCGGGCGGCGACGCAGGAAGAACGGGCGGAGCCGTTCGGGGATCTCGTCGATCGCGTCGCGCCGGATATCCTGTTCGGACTGGAGCGTTTCGGGCGCGGGCACGTCGGGCATGGCGTGTTGGTGATGCAGGCCGTCCTCCGGCAACTGGAACGACGCCGCCATGTTGAGGATCGGCTGCCCGCGCTGCATCGCGATGATGCGGCGGGTGGCGAAGCTGCGCCCTTCGAAATCGCGGACGACACGGTAGATGATCGGGTGATCCTCATTCCCCGGCCGCATGAAATAGGCGTGGAGCGAATGCGCGCTCTTGTCGGCAGCGACCGATCGCTGCGCGGCCTGGAGCGCCTGCGCGATCACCTGACCGCCGAACACGCGACCGGTGCCGCCCGGCTGACGCGCGCCGCGATAGAGGTCGGTGTCGATCTCCTCGACGTCGAGCAGCGTCACCAGTTCGGCGACGATCTCCTCATCGGTGCGGCGGGGTCTGGCGGCGATCTCTTCGGTCATTTCCAAATCCGTTCGTGCTGAGCTTGTCGAAGCACCGTTCTTCTACTGGCTCCGGAGGTGAAGAGAAAAAGGGCGGTGCTTCGACAAGCTCAGCACGAACGGGGAGGGGGTCAGTATCCGGCACTCCGCGCCAGCATGTCGGCGTGGAAATTGGCGTCGCCGAACATCTCCGCCAGCACGCGCGCGCGCTTCATGTAGAAACCGATGTCATATTCGTCGGTCATGCCGATCCCCCCGTGGATCTGCACGCCTTCCTGCACCGACAGCGTCGTGGCAAGCCCGGTCATCGCCTTGGCCACCGACGCGGCGGCATCGGCGCCGGGATCGCCCGCGTCGAGCAACTGCTGCGCCTTGAGCGTCGCGGCGCGGGCGACCTCCATTTCTGAATAGAGGTGCGCCGCGCGGTGCTGGAGCGCCTGGAAGCGGCCGATCTCGACCCCGAACTGCTTGCGTTCCTTGAGATAGCCGACGGTCAGGTCCATCGCGCCGCCGCCGACGCCGAGCATCTCCGCCGACGCGCCGGTGCGCGCGCCGCGCAGCAGCCGGGCGAGCGGATCGCCGCCCGCATCGACTTCCCCGATCACCGCGTCGGCATCGACCTCGACCCCGTCGAAGTCGAGGTGCGCGGCCAGGCTGGCGTCGGCCAGCCGTTCGGGCGTGACGGTCAGCTTCGCCGCATCCTTGCCGACCGCGAACAGGGTGATGCCGTCGGCATCGTCCGGTCCGCCCGCGGTGCGCGCGGCGACGATGATCAAGTCGGCGACATGGCCGTGGGTGACGAACTGCTTCGCCCCGGTCAGGCGGAAACCGTTGCCCGAACGCTCCGCCTTCAGCGTGACGGATGCACGGTGCTTGGCGCCCTCATCGATCGCCAGCGCGGCGACGGTATCGCCCGACAGGATACCGGGGAACCAGCGTTCGCGCAGCGGCGACGCCTTCAGCGCCTCGACCGCCGCGACGGCGGTGGAAAGGAACGGGGAGGGCGACAGGTTGCGCCCGATCTCCTCCAGCACCACGCCCGCCTCGACATGGCCGAGACCAAGGCCGTTGTCGGCCTCCGGCACCAGGATGCCGGTGAAGCCCATCTCCGCGAACTGCTTCCACAGGTCGCGGCTGAAGCCGGTGGCGTCGCCCGCGTCGCGCAGCGCGCGCATGTGGCCGACCGGGGCATGTTCGGCGACGAAGTCCTTCGCAGTGTCGCGCAGCATCGTCTGTTCGTCGTTAAGGTAGAGCGGCATTTCAATTCCCTTGTATTCCCGCGTCCGCAGAGGGACTGGCCCCGCGCGACGCGCGCATAATCCCGGGCCCCCGCCTGCGCGGGAGCAGGCACGTTCAGGCGCCGGGCAGTTCCAGGATGCGCTTGGCGATGATGTTGAGCTGGATCTCGCTGGTGCCGCCCTCGATCGAATTGGCCTTGGTCCGCAGCCACGCCCGCGCCGCAGCGCCGTGGTGCGAGGCGTCGCTGTCCCATTCGAGCGCGTCGGAACCGCCGCTGGCCATCATCAGCTCGTGGCGGCTCTTGTTCAGCTCGGTGCCGTAATATTTCATCATGCTCGGCTGGGCGGGATGCGCCTGTCCGGCCTTGAGCTCGTCGATGAAGCGTTCGGACATCGCCGCGAACGCGCGCGCGCGCACCTCGAACAGCGCGATCTGACCGCGCAGCAGCGGATCGGCGAGGCGACCCTGCGCGTCGAGCCCGATCGTGGCGATCGCGCCGTCGATCAGCGGATTGCCGCCGCTCGACCCCAGCCCCATGCCGGAGATCATCTCCCGCTCATGGCCGAGCAGATATTTGGCGACGTCCCAGCCCTTGTTGACCTCGTGCACCAGGTTTTCCTTGGGCACCTTCACATCGTCGAAGAAGGTCTCGCAGAACGGCGAATTGCCCGAGATCAGCAGGATCGGCCGGGTCGAGACGCCGGGCGTTTCCATGTCGAACAGCAGGAAGCTGATGCCGCCCTGCTTGACGCTCTTGTCGGTACGGACGAGGCAGAAGATCCAGTCGGCCTTGTCGGCGTAGCTGGTCCACACCTTTTGCCCGTTGACGAGATAATAGTCGCCCTTGTCCTCGGCCGAGGTCTGGAGGCCGGCGAGATCGGACCCCGCGCCCGGTTCCGAATAGCCCTGGCACCAGCGGATCTCGCCGCGCGCGATCCTGGGCAGGTGTTCCAGCTTCTGCGCCTCGCTGCCGTATTTGAGCAGCGCCGGCCCGAGCATCGAGATGCCGAAGCTGTTGAGCGGATTGCGGCAGTTGAGCCGCGCCATCTCCTCACGCACGATCTTGGTTTCCGCCGGGGACAGCCCGCCGCCGCCATAGGCCTTGGGCCAGTCGGGCACCGTCCAGCCGCGCGCGGCCATGCGGTCCATCCACAATTTCTGATCGGGTTTGTTCGCGTAATCCGCGCGGCGACCGCCCCAGTTGATGTCGGCTTCGCCGTGCACCGGCTCACGCATCGACGGCGGGCAATTCTCCTCCAGCCAGGCGCGGGTTTCGGCGCGGAAAGTGTCGAGATCGGTCATCAACTCAAGTCCTCATCAGGGCGTGGGCGGCCTGCGCCACCGCGATCGCGGTGTGATCGGCCAGCGTGTCGGCGATGACCTGCACGCCGATCGGCAGGCCCTCGGGATCGGTCCCCACCGGCACGCTCGTCGCCGGCAGCATCGGGAAGGTGGCAAGGCCCGGAAAGGCGAACTGCGCGCCGAAGCGCGTCGCTTCGCCGTCGATCGTCAACAGGCGATCGGCGAGCGGGGTGGGATCGTGCGGGAAGGCGGTGACGCCCAGCGCGGGCGCGATCACCGCGTCATAATCGGCGAACAGGCGGTTCCACTGGCGACGGTTGCGCGCCTGGTGATCGTTCAGGTCGAACCATTCCGCCAGCGTCGGCGCCGGCCGGTCGCCCGCCGCCACGCCACGGGTGAGCGCGATGTTGAGCATATGCATATAGTGGCGGTGTTGCGCGGCGAGATCGGGCAGCAGCGGGCTGGCGCGATCGACGCTGGCCCCGGCCAAACCGAAGGCGTCGGCGAGCGAGTCCAGCGCGGCGCGGATCGGCGCCGCGACCCGTGCCGCCGGGTGGCTGTCGAGCACCAGCACGCGCCAGTCGCCGACGCCGCGCGTGGCAGGGCGGGCGAGCGGCTGGCTGGTCAGGATATCGAGCGCGAGCGCCAGATCGTCGCCGTCACGCGCGAGCGGACCGATCACCGCGAGGGCGGCGCGGGCGCCGTCGGTGCGGGGGAAGTGATGCCCCTCCGACGACAGCGCGGCGTAGGTCGGCTTGTGCCCCCACACGCCGTTGAAGGCGGCGGGAACGCGAATCGAACCGCCGATGTCCGACCCCAGCTCCAGCGCGACGAAGCCGGCGGCGAGCGCGGCGGCGGCGCCGCCCGACGATCCGCCGGCGACGCGGCTGTGATCGTGCGGATTGCTGGTGCGGCCATAGACCGGATTGTCCGACTGAAGATCGGCGAGCGCCGGGGGGACGTTGGTCTTGCCGAGGATGATCGCCCCGGCAGTCTTCAGGCGCTTCACCGCCGCCGCGTCCGACGTCGGCACATAGTCGCGATGCTCGACGAAGCCCCAGCTGGTCGGCAGCCCGGCGACGTCGAAGCTTTCCTTCACCGTCATCGGCAGCCCGAGCAGCGGGGTACGCTCGCCGGCCATGACTCGGCGATCGGCATCGTCGGCGGCGGCGCGGGCACGGTCGAAGTCGCGGACGACGACCGCGTTGATCGCGCCGTCGCCCGCTTCGATCCGGGCGATCGCCGCCTCGACCTCGGCGCGGGCGGAGGTCCGTCCGGCGACGATCGCGGCGACGGTCTCACGGGCGGTGTTCATCGCCCGCCGCCGCTCAGGGGAGCGGGAGACAGAGCCGCCCCGGTCATCAGAAATTCTCGCCCTTGTCGGCCTTTTCGCGCAGCAGCGGGGCGACCTCGAAGCCGTGCTTTTCCAGCCCGGCGACGATCGTCTTGAGCCCGACGGTGTTGGCCCAGAACATCGGGCCGCCGCGATAGACCGGCCAGCCATAGCCATAGATCCACACGACATCGATGTCCGACGCACGCTGCGCCATGCCTTCCTGGAGGATCAGCGCGCCCTCGTTGACCATGGTGTAGAGCGTGCGTTCGATGATCTCCTCATCGGTCACCTCGTGCTGCGGGGTGCCGGCCTGCTTGCGGAAATCCTCGATGATCTCGGCGACGCGCGGGGAGGGGCTGGGCGTGCGCTTTTCGTCATAGTCGTAGAAGCCCGCGCTCTTCTTCTGGCCCCAGCGCCCTTCCGCGGCGAGCGCGTCGCGGATGCTCTCGATCCGGGTCGGATCGCGGTGCCAGCCGATGTCGACCCCGGCGAGGTCGCTCATCTGGAACGGCCCCATCGGCATCCCGAAATCGGTGTGGACCTTGTCCACCTGCTGCGGC
>NZ_DATMGG010000232.1:0-4116 GCF_035555815.1 Sphingomonas sp. | reverse complement strand
CGCTGCGCCGGACGATCGAGCGTGATCGTCGCGACGGTGCCGTCGATCGACCAGCCGATCATGACGCACACGCGACGCAGCGCGGGTGCTGCGCGCCGCGGTGGGCGGGTGATGGCGCGCGGACGAACCGAAGGCCATCGGCGGACGGCTCGCTCCCGGCGTCTGATCCGCTGCGGGTATAACGAGCAAGAAGGATGCCACCCGCAATCGCCCTCGGTGGCTGGCCAGCTCGCGCGATACCGCGTGCCAGATAGGGACGCGAACCTGTCACGCGAGGATCGTTTCGAGACACCACCAGCCCGGCTGCGCGGCGCGGATCGCGGCGGCGGCGCGGGTGCGGGCATCGGCATCTCGGCACAAGGCGAAGCAGGTCGCGCCCGATCCCGACATGCGCGCCAGCAGCACGCCGGGGTGTTCCGCCAGCCGATCGAGCACGTCGCCGATCACCGGCGCCACCGCGCGGGCGGGCGCTGCCAGATCGTTGCGCCCCTCGCTGGCGATCACCGCCGCGTCGCCGACCGGCAGCGGCCCGCGATCGGCGCCGTCCCACCGCGCGAACACGTCGCGCGTCGCCACCGCGACGCCGGGATTGACCAGCAATACCGGCGCGCCCTCCAGCCCCGCCACCGGCTCCAGCCGTTCGCCCCTGCCCCGCCCGATCGCGGTGCGGCCGAGCAGGCAGGCGGGCACGTCGGAGCCAAGATCGGCGGCGATTTCCGCCAGCGCATCGGGTGACGTCACGCCGGTTCGCCGCGCCAGCGCGCGCAGCGTCGCCGCCGCGTCGGCCGATCCGCCGCCGATCCCCGACGCGACCGGCAGGCGCTTGACCAGTTCGATCGCCACCGGCGGGAGCGGGCCGAACCTCGCGGCAAAGGCTTCGGCGGCGCGGGTAACGAGATTGTTCCCCTCCGCGACCAACGGGCCGGCAAACGGGCCGGTGACGGCGAAACCGGGGAAGGCGGCGTCGCGCACGCGCAGTTCATCGCCGAACGCGACGAACGCGAACAGCGTCTCCAGCTCATGGTAGCCATCGGCGCGGCGCGCGCGGACGTGCAACGCCAGGTTGAGCTTGGCCCGCGCCGGCTCGACGATCGTGGCGGGGCCGGTCACTTCAGCCCGGCGGCGAGCTTGGCCGACAGGCGCGCGGCATCATCCGCCTCCGCGTGGACAGATGCCGCGCGCCACGCATAGCGCGCCTCGTACCGGCGGCCCGATCGCCAATAGGCGTCGCCCAGATGTTCCTGGATGGTAACGTCGGCCGGTTCGGCGCGCGCGGCGCGTTCGAGCAGTGGCATCGCCTTGTCGATCTGGCCGGTCTGGACATAGGCCCAGCCGAGCGAATCGGCGATCGCCGAATCGTCGGGCTCCAGTTTGGCGGCGCGTTCCAGCATCGCCTGCGCGCTCGCCAGATTCTCGCCGCGCGTCAGCCGGGCGTAGCCGAGATAGTTGAGCGCGACCGCTTCGTCCGGGGCCAGCTTGACCGCCTGTTCCAGCATCGCCTCCGCCTCGCGCCACCGACCGCCCTGTTCCAGCGCACCGCCGCGCTGAAGGTAGAGGATCCACCCCGGTCCGTCCTTCGCGCGCTTCATCGCGCTGGCATAGGCCGCGGCGGCATCGTCGAACCGCCCCGCCGCGACCAGCAGGTCGCCGTAACGCTGCAGATCCTGCGCGCCGGCACCCGGCGCGGCGGCGATCTCGCCAGCGGTGGCCAGCGCACGATCGCGCTGACCGGCACGGTTGAGCACGGTCACCTTCGCCCCCAGCACGGTGGCGTAATAGATCGAGGTCGGCTGCACCTCATCGAGCAGCGCGATCGCGCGGCGTTCGGCACCGTCGGCGGACAGCCCGTCGGCGAGGATCAGCCGGGCGCGCTCGTCGCGCGGATCGAGCAGCATCGCGGCGCGGCCCAGCACGATCGACAGCGGGCGCGCCTCACCGCGCACCAGATCGGCCGCGAGCCGCGTGAACAGCCGGGACACGCCAAAGCGCGCGCCGGGCGCCGCACCGTCCCCCAATTGCTCACGCAGCGCCGCCAGCACGCGATCGTCGCCCGCCGTCAGCGCGCGCGCGACGTCCGCGCGTCCGGCGTGGGCCAGCAGCATTGCCGCGTTGACCCGCAAGTCCAGATTGCCGCCCCCCGCGCCCAACAGCACGCGGATCTGCGCGATACCCTCATCGACCTTGCCGCCCGCGATCAGCAACAGCGCGCGATTCTCGGCGTTGAAGCGCCGCGACAGGCCGCCCTTGCCGCTGTCCGCCAGCATCCGCGCCGCATCGGCGTCACCGCGATCGAACGCCACCCATGCCTTGATCACCGGCGCCAGGAATTCAAGCGGCCCATTGGCCATCCGGTCGGCGGCGGCGTTGGCCGCCTCCCACTTGCCCGCCGCGACGGCGTCGGCGACGGCGATCACCGTCGCGTCGGCCGGCGCGACGCCAGCGGTCTGTAACGTATCGATCGAGGCCCGCACCAGCGTCATGTCGCCCGCCGCCAGCGCCTCGCGATAGGCGCGGATCGCGATCACCGGATTGCCGGGCGATCCGGCCAGCGCCTGGCCATAGGCAAGCGACGCCGCCTCCACCGCGCCGTCCGCGTCGGCCGCCCGCGCCTTGACATAGGCGGCCAGCGATTGCGGAACGTCGGCCCATGCCGGCCTCGCTGCCGTCATCATCGTGAGGGCGGCCAGACCAGCCAGCGATACGCTACATGTTCGGATAGTTCGGCCCTCCGCCGCCTTCGGGCACCACCCAGTTGATGTTCTGGGTCGGATCCTTGATGTCGCACGTCTTGCAGTGGACGCAGTTCTGCGCGTTGATGACGAACTTCGGGTCGCCGGTGTCCTGCCCCACGACCTCATAGACGCCGGCCGGGCAGTAACGCTGTGCCGGCTCATCGAACATCGGCAGGTCATAGGCGATCGGGATGTCCGGATCGCGCAGCGTCAGGTGGACCGGCTGATCCTCTTCATGATTGGTGTTCGACAGGAACACCGAAGACAGCCGGTCGAACGTCAGCACGCCGTCGGGCTTGGGATAGGGGATCGGCTGAACCTGATCCTTGCGCCACAACGTCTCGTTGTCGGGGTGATGGTGGAGCGTGAACGGCATCTTCACCCCCCAATGTTCCAGCCACATGGTGACGTTGGCCAGCCCCGATCCGAACAGGTCGCCGAACTTCTTGACCAGCGGAACGACGTTGCGGACCACGCCCAGTTCCTTGTGGACCCAGCTCGCCTCGAATGCTTCGGGATAGGCGGTCAGTTCGTCATATTCGCGGCCTGCCTGGATCGCGTCGAACGCGGCGTCGGCGGCCATCATCCCCGATTTGACCGCGGTGTGGCTGCCCTTGATGCGTGGCACGTTGAGGAAGCCCGCCGAATCGCCGATCAGCGCGCCGCCGGGGAACACCAGCTTCGGCACCGATTGCAGCCCGCCGTCGCTGATCGCGCGCGCGCCATAGGACACGCGCTTGCCGCCCTTCAGGATCGCGGCGATCGCCGGATGCGTCTTCCACCGCTGCATTTCCTGGAACGGCGACAGATAGGGGTTGGTGTAGTTGAGCCAGGTGACGAAGCCGAGCGCGACCTGCCCGTTGGCCTGATGATAGAGGAACCCGCCGCCGTTCGAGCCCTGCGTCTCGTTGAGCGGCCAGCCCTGGGTGTGGATCACCCGGCCGGGCGCGTGCAGCGCGGGATCGATGTCCCACAATTCCTTGACGCCGATACCATAGATCTGCGGATCGCTGTCGCACGCCAGGTCGAACGTGCGGATCAGTTCCTTGGTCAGATGCCCGCGGCACCCCTCGCCCAGCAGCGTGTATTTCGCATGGAGTTCTAGGCCGGGCTGGTAATCGGGCTTGTGATGGCCATCGCGGCCGACGCCCATGTCGCCGGTGGCGACCCCCTTCACCGATCCGTCGTCGTTGAACAGCACTTCCGCGGCCGCGAAGCCGGGAAAGATCTCGACGCCCAGCTCGCCGGCCTGTTCGGCGAGCCAGCGGCACAGGCTGCCCAGGCTGCCGGTATAGGTGCCGTGATTGTGCATGAACGACGGGGTGATGAAATGCGGAACGGCGAACTTGCCCTTCTTCGACAGCAACCAGTGTTGATTGTCGGT
>NZ_DATMGG010000231.1:0-8540 GCF_035555815.1 Sphingomonas sp. | reverse complement strand
CGACGTCGCCGCTCTCCACGCCGACGCGCTGGCCCGCGCGCGCCGTGGCGGCGCGGTGGTCCGGCTGGGCGCCGGGCTTCGATCCGCCGCGCGCGACGGCGGCGGCGACTGGCGGATCGAAACCGCCGACGGCGCGGTCGCGGCGGGAATCCTGATCGACGCCGCCGGGGCGTGGGCCGATGTCGTCGCCGAGCGATGCGGCATCGCGCCGATCGGCATCCAGCCCTATCGCCGCACGCTGGCGCAACTGCGCACCGATCCCGCGGTGCCGATGGAGTTGCCGCACATCGGCGACATCAGCGGCACCTTCTATTTCAAGCCCGAGGCGGGCGGGCGGCTGTGGCTCAGCCCGCACGACGAGACCCCCAGCCTGCCCACCGACGCCCAGCCCGAGGAACTCGACGTCGCGATCGCGATCGACCGGCTGGAGCATGTCGTCGACTGGCGGGTGGCGGCGGTCGAGCGCAAATGGGCCGGGCTGCGCAGCTTCGCGCCCGACCGGCTGCCGGTCTATGGCTTCGACCGCGCCGAGCCGGGCTTTTTCTGGTGCGCGGGGCAAGGCGGCTTCGGCATCCAGACCGCGCCCGCCGCCGCGCGGCTGGCGGCGGCGGTGCTGGTCGGCGGCACGCCAGCGCTCGATCCGCTGCCCTATGCACCCGATCGTTTCGGTCGGTGACAGTTGCGGGGCGAACGGTTAGCCTCAACCTCCCTTGGTGATTCGGGAGGTCCCTGACATGGCGCACAAGTTCGAGATCTATAAGGACAAGGCGGGCGAGTACCGCGTCCGCTTCAAGTACAACAGCGAGGTGATGTTCGCGACCGAGGGCTATGCCAGCAAGGCAAGCGCGCAGAACGCGATCGATTCGATCAAGAAGAACGGGCCGGACGCGCCGACCGAGGACAATAGCTGATCAGGTCAGAGTCCGGGTCGGGCGGGGCCGCCGTTCGGTTTCCGGCGACATCATCGCCCCGCCCTTTGTACCGCGGTGACGACGGCGGCGGGGGGCGCCCGCCCTAACCCTTGCGGGCCGCCAGTGCGGCGTCGCTCGCCAGCGTGTCGGCGCGTTCGTTGTCGGGGTGGCCGGCATGGCCCTTGACCCACACCCACTCGATCGTGTGCGGCTTGGCCGCCGCCAGCAGTTCCTGCCACAGGTCGGCGTTCTTGACCGGCTTCTTGTCCGCCGTCTTCCAGCCGTTGCGCTGCCAGCCGTGGATCCACTTGGTCAGCCCGTCCATCACATAGCGGCTGTCGGTCGACAGCGTGACGCGGCACGGCTTGGTCAGCGCGCCCAGTCCGCGAATCGCCGCCATCAGCTCCATACGGTTGTTTGTGGTCGGGTTCTCGCCCCCCGACAGGTCCTTTTCGGTGCCGTTGAAGCGCAGCACCGCGCCCCAGCCGCCGGGGCCGGGGTTGCCCTTGCACGCGCCGTCGGTGGCGATCTCGACATGCGGCAGCGCGCTCATCGCAGCGTCTCCAGCAGGCTGGCGAGATCGGGGTCGTAGACCCTCAGGCGCCGCCAGAATGCCAGCGGGTCCTTGCGCGTCACCAGCGCGTCGGCGGGGGTATTGAGCCAGTCCCATGCGCGCGACAGGGTGAAGCGCAAGCAGGCGCCGCTTGCCAGCCGGTTGAAGTGGGTGCGATCCGCGTCGCTAAAGGGAAAGCGTTCGGCATAGCCGGCGATCAGCGCGTCGCCGACCGCCGGGTCATAATGGTGGCCGGTCGGATCGAACGACCACGCCGCGTGCATGATCGCCAGATCGTAGAGCCGCAGATCGGTGCAGGCGAAATAGAAATCGATCAGCCCGGCGACCTTGTCCCCCAGCATCAGGACATTGTCGGGAAACAGATCGGCGTGGATCGCCGAACGATCGAGGTCGCCGGGCCATGCCGCGAGTACCTGATCCAGCGCGCGGCCGATGTCGCCGTGCAACCCCGGCGCGATCTGATCGAGGCTGCGGCCGCACCGTTCGAACAGCGGCGGCCAGCTATCGGCGCCCATCGAATTGGGGCGGTCGCCGGTGAAATCGGCGGCGGCGGCGTGAAGATCGGCAAGCGCGCGCCCGGCGGCGCCGGCCTGCGCCGGGGTGGGGTGCGTCACCGACACGCCGGGCAAGAAGCGGATCAGGCACGCCGGGCGGCCTTCCAGTTCCTGAATCTCCACGCCCGCGCGGTCCTTGATCGCCGGCGGCACCGGCAGACCCTTGGCCGCGAGATGATCGAGCAGCGCCATGAAATAGGGCAGGTCGCTCGCCGCCACCCGCTTCTCGTAAAGCGTCAGGATGAAGCGGCCGCCGGTGGTGTCGACCAGATAGTTGCTGTTCTCCACCCCCTCGGCGATTCCCTTGGCCGACACCAGTTCACCGACATCGTAGCGCGTCAGGAACGATGCCAGCGCCTCGGCTGAAACCTGCGTGTAGACCGCCAACTCTATTCCCCAAGGCCCATTCGTCGTGCGGCGGTAGAAAAACGGCGCCCCTTCGACAAGCGCAGGGCGAACGGAATGGAAGGTTCAGGCCGCCTGAAGCTCGCGCGGCAGCTTGAACGCCAGGTCCTCGACCGTCGTCACCACCTCGCGCTCGGTGATGGCGTAGCGCGTCGCGAGCAGGTCGATCAACTCGCGCACCAGCAGTTCGGGGGCCGAGGCGCCGGCGGTCAGCCCCACCGTCTTCACCCCGTCGAGCCACGCCCAGTCGAGGCACTGGGCGCGCTCGACCAGCCGTGCGGCGGTCCCCTCGCGCGCCGCGACCTCGACCAGCCGGACCGAGTTGGACGAATTGGGCGCGCCGACCACCAGCATCAGATCGCATTCGCGCGCGATCGCCTTGACCGCCGCCTGCCGGTTCGACGTGGCATAGCAAATGTCGTCGGCGCGCGGCGCGACGATGTCGGGAAAGCGCCGTTCGAACACCGCCAGGATCTCGGCGGTATCGTCGACCGACAGCGTGGTCTGGGTGAGGAAGGCGAGGTTGGCGGGATCGGCGGGGGCGAGTCGTTCGGCCTCCTCTGCCGACTCGATCAGCGTCATCGCGCCGGGGGGCACCTGGCCGAACGTGCCGATCACCTCCGGGTGGCCGGCGTGGCCGACGAACAGGATATGCTTGCCCGCCGCGACCAGCCGCTCGGCCTGGCGATGGACCTTGGACACCAGCGGGCAGGTCGCGTCGAGGTAGGACAGCCCGCGCTCCGCCGCCGCCGCCGGCACCACCTTGGGCACGCCGTGCGCCGAAAACACCACCGGCACGCCGTCCGGCACCTGGTCCAGCTCCTTGACGAACACCGCGCCCTTGGCCTTCAGGCTCTCGACCACGAACTTGTTGTGGACGATCTCGTGGCGGACATAGACGGGCGCGCCATAGCGTTCGATCGCCAGTTCGACGATGCGGATCGCGCGGTCGACGCCGGCACAGAAACCGCGCGGGGCGGCAATCAGCAGGGTGAGCGCAGGCTTGGTCATCGCGACCGGCTCTACGCGATTGCTTGCGCGCACGGAAGGCGCTTGGTAGCCACGCGACCTGCGGGCTTGCCCCCGCGCGTATTGGAAAGGTCCCCCGTGAAAGCCCGCAGCCACATCGCCATCGCCGCCCTGTCGCTGCTCGCCGCAGGCTGCGCGAGTCGCGGAGAGATCGACCCGACCGGCGGCATCACCGCGGTCCGCACCGCCTGCCCGTCTGTCGGCGTGCCCGCCGCGACCGGCGACATCACGCTGTTCACCTCACCCACCGGGCGGACCGCCGCCGACATCGACGTCGCCGCGCTGATCACCGACGTCCGATCGACCTGCAATGACACGGTCGACCCGATCTACACCGCGATCACATTCGACGTGCTGGCGCGCCGCACCCGCACCGACGGCGCGCGCGACGTCACCTTCCCCTTCTACAGCACGGTGGTGCAGGGCGGCACCGTCGTCGTCGCCAAGCGAGTCGCGCAGGTGACCGTCCATTTCGAGCCGGGCCAGGAACGCGCCAGGGCATCCGCCACCGCCGGCGCCTATGTCGAGCGCGCCGCCGCGACGTTGCCGCAGGACGTGCGCGACCAGATCACCAAGCAGCGCAAGGCCGGCCGCGCCGACGCCGCGGTCGATCCGCTGACCAACCCGGCGGTGCGCACCGCCGTGCTCAAGGCGAGCTTCGAGGCGCTGGTCGGCTTCCAGCTGACCGACGACCAGCTGAAGTACAACGCGACCCGATGAGGGGCGTGCGGCGAGCGCTGAGATATGCGCGCGCCATGCTGGTGATCGCGATCGTCGTCTATCTGGCCGCGCTGATCTGCACCGCGCTGGGCATAGGATCAACGTCGCTGTTGTTCCTGATCGGCCTGTGCGCGATCGGGGTGATCGCGCTGGCGGCGATGATCTGGCTGATCATCGAATTCAGCTTCTGACGCGCCCTGCCGGGGCGAACCCGCCGTTGCGGTGGACAGGCCGGGGCTACGCCGCCTCGTTGAACTGAAGGCTGGCGAGCCGGGCATAGAGGCCGCCGGCACCGATCAGTTCGGCATGGGTGCCGGCCTCGACGATGCGGCCGGCGTCCATCACCACGATCCGGCTGGCGGCGCGCACGGTGGCGAGCCGATGCGCGATCACCAGCGTGGTGCGATCGGCCATCAGCCGGTCGAGCGCCGACTGGACCAGCCGCTCGCTCTCGGCATCCAGCGCGCTGGTCGCTTCGTCGAGCAGCAGGATCGGGGCGTCGCGCAGCAGCGCGCGGGCGATCGCGACTCGCTGGCGCTGGCCGCCGGACAGCCGCGCGCCCGCTTCGCCCAGGAAGGTGTCCAGTCCATCAGGCAGCGCGCGCAGGAAATCGGCGGCGTTGGCCGCCTCCGCCGCCGCCCAGATCGCCTCGTCGCCCGCATCCCAGCGGCCGTAGCGCAGATTGTCGCGGGCGGTGGCGGCGAAGATCACCGTTTCCTGCGGCACCATCGCGATGCGCCGGCGGATCGCGGCGGGATCGGCGGCGGGCACCGGTACGCCGTCGACGCGGATCTCCCCCCCCTGCGGATCGTAGAATCGCTGGATCAGTTGGAACAGCGTCGATTTGCCCGCGCCCGACGGGCCGACCACCGCGACGGTGTCGCCGGGGCTGATCTCCAGCGAGAAATCGTGCAGCGCGGGCAGATCGGGCCGCGTGGGATAGCGGAAGGTGACGTGATCGAACACGATCGACCCCAGCGCCGGTTCGGGCAGTGGGCGCGGGTTGGCCGGCGCGCGGATCTCCGGTTCGACCCGCAGCAGTTCGGCTAGCCGCGCGGCGGCGCCCGATCCGCGCAGCAGGTCGCCATAGACTTCGGTCAGCGCGCCGAACGACCCCGACACCAGCCCGGCGGTAATGACGAAGGCGGTGATCGATCCGCCGGAAATGGTGCCGTTGGCGACGTCCTGCACCGCGTCCCACATGATCAGCGTCATCGCGCCGAACAGCAGGAAGATCACCGCCGCCGTCATCACCGCGCGGGTGGCGAAGCGGCGCCTGGCGGTCTGGAAGCCGCGATCGACCGCGCCGCCAAAGCGGGCGCTCTCGCGATCCTCCTGGCCGAACGCCTGGACGATCCGCATCGCGCCCAGCGTTTCCGCCACCATCGCACCGATATCGGCGATGCGATCCTGGCTGGAGCGCGAGAAGCTGCGCACCCGCCGCCCCAGCAGCACGATCGGCAGCGTCACCAGCGGCAGGCCGATGATCAGGTAGAGCGCGAGCTTGGGCGCCAGCGCGAACAGCGTGATGACCCCGCCGATGCCGACCAGCAGGTTGCGCAGTGCGATCGACACGGTGCCGCCGACGATCTGTTCGATGACGGCGGTGTCGGCGGTCAGCCGCGACGCGATCTCCGATGGGCGGTTGGTCTCGAACCAGCCGGGCGGCTGGCGGAGCAGGTTGCGGTGCACCGCGGCGCGGATGTCGGCGACGGTGCGCTCGCCCAACCACGAGACGAGGTAGAAGCGCGCCGCCGTCGCCAGCGCCAGCACGACGACCACCACCATCAGCCCCTGGAAATAGGGCGCGATGGTGATCGCGTTGAAATCGCCGCTGGCGAAACCCTTGTCGACCACCTGCTTGAAGGTGCGCGGCACCCATAATGTCGCGCCCGCCGCCGTCACCAGCGCGATCAGCGCGAGGACGATATGCAGCGGATAGCGCGCGGTGAAGCGCCAGACGATCGCGAGATCGCCAAGCCGGCCGCGTGGCGGAGAAGGAGCATCAGCCATGCGCGCCCGACTAGGCGTTGTGGGCGTGGCGGGCAACGGGGTGGGAGCGTTATGATTGACGCGGAGGCGTGAAGAATATGGCTGGTTCGCGCACAGGCGCAGAGGACGCAGAGGTGTTACCCCCAATGGCTGCGCTCAATGGCTGCCGTCACGCGTCAGCGAGACATAGTTAGAGGCCGCCGGCGCGGCACCGGCCACCGCGATCCAAACAGCTCTGCGTCCTCTGCGCCTCTGCGCGAACCAATCTCCTTCACAGGCACCCCGACGTCGGCGAAGCAAAAATATACGATTCTCCGGCAAATCCCTGCCAAGCTCATTGTTTCGCAACTGCGGCACGTTATACCACCCGGTGGGGCCGCGGCTTTCGACCCCCGCGAGGACCATACCCGATGCTCTATGACGCCTATGAAATGCAGCGGTCGATGCTGGCGGGGGCCAGTGCTTTCGCCAATTTCTCCGCCGGCCTGCTCAACAATCCCGCCAACCCGTTCGCCTATTTCGGCGGCGGGCCGGTGCTGGCGTCGGCGCTCGAGGTGTTCGGCCATGCTGCGGCGCCGCGCGGCAAACCCGAATTCGAGCTGGCCCGCACGACCGTCGACGGCCGCTCGGTCGCCGTCCATGAGGAGATCGTGCTGCGCAAGCCGTTCGGCCAGCTCAAGCATTTCGTCCGCGACGGGGTGACCGGCGGGCCCAAGCTGCTGATCGTCGCGCCGATGTCCGGCCACTATGCCACGCTGCTGCGCGGCACGGTCGAGCGGATGCTGCCGAGCCACGACGTCTACATCACCGACTGGCGCGATGCGAAGCTGGCGCCGCTGTCCGACGGCGGTTTCGACCTCGACGACTATGTCGATTACGTCGTCGAGTTCCTCGCGCATATCGGCGCCGCCAGCGTCGCGGAGGGCGGCGACGCGCGCCCGCACCTGCTCGCGGTGTGCCAGCCGTCGGTGCCCTGCTATGCCGCCGCCGCGCTGATGAGCGCCGACCGGCACCCCAATCGCCCGCGCACGATGACGTTGATGGGCGGGCCGATCGACACGCGGGAGGCGCCGACCGCGGTCAACACGCTCGCCACCGAACGCCCGCACGCCTGGTTCGAACAGAATGTCATCGCCACCGTGCCGATGCTCTATCCCGGCGCCGGACGGCGGGTCTATCCCGGCTTCCTCCAGCTCGCCGGCTTCATGACGATGAACCTCGGCAGCCACATGATGTCGCATTGGGAGATGTTCAAACACCTGGTCCAGGGCGACGACGAGGGCGCCGAATCGACGATGGCGTTCTACGACGAATATCGCTCGGTGTGTGACATGACCGCCGAATTCTACCTCCAGACGATCGACGTCGTGTTTCAGCGCCACGCGCTGCCGAAGGGCGAAATGACCCATCGCGGTCGCGCGGTCGATCCGGCGGCGATCACCGACATCGCGCTGCTGGCGATAGAGGGTGAGCGCGACGACATTTCGGGGCTGGGCCAGACCAAGGCGGCGCTGACGCTGGCGACCAGGCTGCCGGCGAAGGAAAAGAAATACCATATGGCGCCCGGCGTCGGCCACTACGGCATCTTCAACGGGTCCAAATGGCGCGACCGGATCGCCCCGGTGGTCGAGACGTGGATCGCCGCGCACGCGGGGTGACGATCGCGATCGCTGCGCGGCTCGAAACTATCGCCCGGCGGCATCCCGTGCGCTGAAGCGGGCGAACAAGTCATAGGCCTCGGCGCGGAACGACTGGCTGACATAGGTGATCCGGTCGGCGCCGCGCGCGGTGCGGCGCTCGATCCTCAGCAGCGGCGCCCCGGCGTCCAGCCCGAGCGCGGATGCGTCGTGCTCGCTCGCGGCCGTCGCCGATATCCGCGTTTCCGCATCGGTCCACGGTACATGGCGCAACAACCAGGTGCCGGGCGGCTCGCTGTCGAACCTGGCCTGTTCGATCGCCGGGATCGCGTTGAGGCTGACGATGCGGTGCTCGATCGCGAGCGGCCGGCCATCCGCATGGTGCAACCCGGTGACGATCAGCACCCTGCCCGGCCCCAGATCGCTCATTCCGCCGTCGCCCTGCCCCCGCGCGACCTTCCGGTCCAGCATATCGAACCGGTAGGATTGGCCCCGCCGCCCGATTTCCTGCATCAGATCGGGGACGTCGAGCACCATCGCGTGCAAGCGGGGGCTGGCAACGAAGGAGCCGGCGCGCTTCCTGCGCTCGATCAGCCCGGCGGCCGCGAGCGCAGACAGCGCCTTGTTCACCGTCATTCGCGAACAGCCGTATTCGACCATCAATTCATGTTCGACCGGCAGCCGGTCGCCCGGCAGGAGGGCGCCGGACAGGATCCGG
>NZ_DATMGG010000230.1:0-38123 GCF_035555815.1 Sphingomonas sp. | reverse complement strand
TGGCCGGGCTGTTCATGCTGCCGCGCTATCTGGTCCATCACCAGGACGCACTGGCCGATCCGGCGGAATCGGCGAAGTGGATCGAACGCGAGGGCAAGCTGCGCGCGATGATCCTGACGCCGTCGCTGATACTTGTCTGGGTGTTGGGGCTGATGCTGGCGGTCAATCTCGGCCTGTTCGACGGCGCGGCGGGGCTGGGCTGGCTCCATGCCAAGCTGCTGCTGGTGGTCGCACTGACGGGCTATCACGGCTGGGCGGTGGGCTATGCGCGCAAGCTGGCGCGCGGGCAGGCGACGCTGGCGACGCGGTCCTTGCGAATGATCAACGAGATCCCGGCGCTGGCGGTGACGCTGATCGTCATTCTCGTCGTCGTCCGGCCATTTTAGGCGATCACTTTCGGCGTGGCCGATCGTCCGGGCGAAACAGGGCGGAACGTTGACGCGTCCGCTTGACTTGCGGGGCTGCCATACCTAACTGACCGGCCTGTCGAGATACCGTTTCAGCGGACTCGGCTGCCTCCTCTCTTGCCAGCGCGCTCGCATTCCCCTGCCCATCAGCGCCCCGCAACACCACCTCCAAGATTCAGCCACCGGACGCCCGAAATGCACCTGAAGGACCTCAAGAAGAAATCGCCCGCCGAGCTGGTCAGCATGGCCGAGGAGCTGGGCATCGAGGGCGCATCGACGCTGCGCAAGCAGGACCTGATGTTCGCGATCCTCAAGGTCCAGGCCGAGAATGGCGAGCAGATCATGGGGCTCGGCACGATCGAGGTGTTGCCCGACGGCTTCGGTTTCCTGCGCAGCCCGGAGGCAAACTATCTCGCCGGCCCGGACGACATCTACATCTCGCCCAACCAGGTCCGCAAATTCGGCCTGCGCACCGGCGACACCGTCGAGGGCGAAGTCCGCGGGCCGAAGGACGGCGAACGCTATTTCGCGCTGACCAAGCTGATCTCGGTCAATTTCGATGATCCCGACGCGGTGCGGCATCGTGTCAACTTCGACAATCTGACGCCGCTCTATCCCGAGCAGAAGCTGACGCTCGACCAGCTCGATCCGACCCAGAAGGACAAGTCGGCGCGCGTGATCGACATCGTGTCGCCGCAGGGCAAGGGCCAGCGCACGCTGATCGTCGCCCCGCCGCGCGTCGGCAAGACGGTGATGCTGCAGAACATCGCCAAGGCGATCACCGACAACCACCCCGAGGTGTTCCTGATCGTGCTGCTGATCGACGAGCGGCCCGAGGAAGTCACCGACATGCAGCGTTCGGTGCGCGGCGAGGTGGTCTCCTCGACCTTTGACGAGCCGGCGACGCGCCACGTCCAGGTCGCCGAGATGGTGATCGAAAAGGCCAAGCGGCTGGTCGAGCACAAGAAGGACGTGGTGATCCTGCTCGATTCGATCACCCGCCTCGGCCGCGCCTACAACACCGTCGTCCCTTCTTCGGGCAAGGTGCTGACCGGCGGTGTCGACGCCAACGCGCTCCAGCGGCCGAAGCGCTTCTTCGGCGCCGCGCGCAACATCGAGGAAGGCGGCTCGCTGTCGATCATCGCCACCGCGCTGATCGATACCGGCAGCCGCATGGACGAGGTGATCTTCGAGGAATTCAAGGGCACCGGCAATTCCGAGATCGTTCTCGATCGCAAGGTGGCGGACAAGCGCATCTTCCCGGCGCTCGACGTCGGCAAGTCGGGCACCCGCAAGGAAGAGCTGCTGGTCGACAAGTCCAAGCTGTCGAAGATGTGGGTGCTGCGCCGCATCCTGATGCAGATGGGGACCATCGACGCGATGGAGTTCCTGCTCGACAAGATGAAGGATTCGAAGACCAACGAGGATTTCTTCGACTCGATGAACCAATAGGCGCCGCATCCGTTCGCCATCAGCCCGAACGGATCAGGTCCAGCGCCCATGTTCAACTTCGCCGATGTCTTCACTTCGACCGGGCTGGCGGTGCTGGCGCAGGTGGTGATGATCGACCTGACGCTGGCCGGCGACAATGTCGTGGTGCTGGGCACGCTGGCTGCGGGCCTGCCCGTCGCCGATCGCAAGCGGGTGCTGGCGATCGGGGTCGGGATCGCGCTGGTCTGCCTGATCGGTTTCGCGCTGATCGCGACGCGGCTGCTCCATATCGTCGGGCTGCTGTTCGCCGGCGGCGTGCTGCTGCTGTGGGTGGCGTGGAAGCTGTTCCGTGAACTCCGCCCCGCCGCGTCGGACGAGCCGGTCGACGATCCGGCGACCACGCAGATCGAGGGCAAGCCCGCCAGCCGCAGTTTCGCCGGGGCGATCGTATCGGTCGCGCTTGCCGACCTGTCGATGAGCCTCGACAACGTCCTCGCGGTGGCCGGCACCGCCCGCGATCATCCGACCGTGCTGTTCTTCGGACTGGCGCTGTCGGTGACGTTGATGGGGGTCGCGGCGAATTTCGTCGCGCAGCTGATCGAGCGCTATCGCTGGATCGTCTACATCGGGCTGGCGGTAATCCTCTACGTTGCCGGCAAGATGATCTATGACGGCATCGTCGATCCCGAGGTGGGGTTGGCGATCATCTTTCGCTGATGCAGGCGGGAAGGGAATGACCCGGTCGTGACCGAGCTGTGGAACTATATCCTCGCCGATTTCTCCAACCTGGGGTCGCCCGCGGCTCTGGCGGCGTTTGGTCAGGTGCTGATGATCGACATCATGCTGGCCGGCGACAACGCCATCGTCGTCGGCGCACTGGCGGCGGGGCTGCCGGCGAACCAGCGCAAGCAGGTGATCCTGATCGGCATCATGGCCGCGCTGGTGCTGCGCATCGTCTTTGCGCTGGCGGTGACCCAGTTGATGCAGATCATCGGGCTGATCTTTGCCGGCGGGCTGCTGCTGCTGTGGGTGTCGTGGAAGATGTGGCGCGAGATCCGGCAGGGCAACCACGGCGACGACGAACTCGCCAGTCTCAAGCCCGCCAAGAGCTTTATCGGCGCGGCGTGGGCGGTGGCGGTCGCCGATGTGTCGATGAGCCTCGACAATGTGCTGGCGGTGGCCGGGGCGGCGCGCGAGCACCCCGGCATCCTGATCGTCGGCCTGCTGCTGTCGGTCGCGCTGATGGGCATCGCCGCCAATCTGATCGCCAAATATATCGAGCGTTACCGCTGGATCGCCTATGTCGGGCTGGTGGTGATCCTCTATGTCGCGGTCAAGATGATCTACGAGGGCTTCGTCGACCGGCAGGTCGGGCTGTTGCAGTTCTTCACCTGACCGCGCCCGCGCTCCGACAAAGGGCGGAGCGCGCGGCCGAACCTCCTAGCCGAGGTGATCGGCGAAGAACTGGCGCGTCGCCGCGTCGGCGCGCTCTGCCGCCTCGGGGGACCGCCGGTCGCCGACTTCCGTGGCGAAGCCATGGTCCTCGCCCGGATAGTCGATCAGCGTGACCTTCGGTTGATCGTCCAGCCCGGCATGCATCGCCGCCTGCACCTCTGCGCTGACGAAATGGTCGGCGCCGGCGATGTGCAGCAGCAGCGGGTTGGCGATGGCGTGCTTTTCGCCCAGCAACCCGTCGATGCCGACCGCGTAATAGCCGACGCTGGCGTCGATATCGGTGCGCGCGGCGGTCATGTACGCCAGCCGCCCGCCCAGGCAATAGCCGACGCAGCCGACCTTGCCGCTGCTGACCTCGGCCCGCGCCCAGCGGATCGTCGCCTCGATATCGCGGATGCCGGCGTCCTGGTTGAACTTGCCGAACAGGCCGAGCGCCTCCTGCATCTGTGCGGGCACGTCGGGATCCAGGACGATGTCCGGCGCGATCCGCCAGAACAGGTCGGGCGCCACCGCCAGATAGCCGTCGGCGGCGAGATTGTCGCATTTCTGCCGGATGCCGAGGTTCACGCCGAAGATTTCCTGGATCACCACGATCGCCGCGCGCGGCGTGCCGGAGGGGCGGGCGACATAGGCTGAAAATTGGCCCGCGCCGTCAATCGCTGCGATCGTGACCGTCGTCATGTCCGTCTCCCGTGGCTGGCTTCATGGTCGAGCAGCCACCGCTTGGTGGCGACTCCGTCGCCCGCCGAATAATGGCCGAGCCCGTCCGCGCCAAGCACGCGATGGCACGGAACCACGATTGGAAAGGGGTTGCGCGCGCAAAGCTGGCCGATCGCGCGCGGGCCCGAATCGAGCGCGCGGGCGAGCGCCCCGTAACTGCGCGTTTCGCCATAGCCGATCGCGATCAATCCATCCCTAAGTATTTGTCCACGCGGCGTTTTCGCTGCCGCCAGCGCGATATCGAATTGTTGCAGTGCACCATCGAACCACGCCTCGAGTTGTTCGGCGGCGGCGATCACCGCCGGCGTATCGGGACGGAGCGGCGTCATGCGTTCGCGCTCGATCGCGATGCGGTGGATCAGTTGGTCGTCGCCCTCGATCCGCACCGTGCCGACGGGCGTTGCGATCAGGGCGGTGTCGCGCGCATAAGGCATGGGCGACACGCTAGCACGGGGACGGACGCCCATGAAGATCAACGTCGAGATCGATTGCACCCCGGAGGAAGCCCGGGCCGCGATCGGCCTGCCCGACCTCACGCCGCTCCACGATCGCTATGTCGCGATGATGATGGAGGCGATGCACGGCAGCGCGCCGCCCGAGATGATCGAATCGATGATGAAGAACTGGGCGCCGATGGGCGAGGCGGGGCTGAGCCTGTGGCGCGCGATGTTCGAAGGCGGCGGGCGGCCGGGCGGCAAAGCGGGGGGATGAGCGAGACGATCTTCGCGCTGTCGAGCGGGGCGCCGCCGGCAGCGATCGCGATCATGCGGGTGAGCGGCCCGGCCGCCTTCATCGCCGCCGAGGCGCTGGCGGGCACGCTGCCGCCGCCGCGCGCCGCCGGGCTGCGATCGTTGCGCGATCCGGCGGACGGGCAATTGCTCGACCGGGCGATCGTGTTGATCTTTCCCGGTCCCGACAGCGCGACGGGGGAGGATCTGGCCGAGCTTCATCTCCATGGCGGCCGCGCCGTCGTTCGCGCGGTCGATGCCGCGCTGGCTGTGTTGCCGGGGCTACGCGCTGCCGAGCCGGGCGAGTTCACCCGCCGCGCACTGACCAACGGCCGCATCGACCTGACCGAAGCCGAGGGGCTCGCCGACCTGCTCGGTGCTGAGACCGAGGCGCAGCGCCGTGCCGCGATCGCCAGCGCGGACGGCGGGCTGCGGCGGCTGGTCGAGCGATGGACGCGGCGCGCGGTCGCGCTGGCGGCGCGGATAGAGGCGGCCATCGATCATGACGACGAAGGCGACGTCGATACGGCGGCGATCGTCGACCCGGTCCGCGCCGAGGCGGCCGCGCTGGCCGACGAGATCGATGCGGTGCTGGCGCGGCCGCCGGCCGAGCGGCTGCATCACGGAATCCGCGTCGTGCTGGCCGGGCCGCCCAACAGCGGCAAATCGACCCTGCTCAACGCGATGGCGGGTCGGGAGGCGGCGATCGTCTCCCCGATCGCCGGCACCACCCGCGACAAGATCGAGGCGGCAGTGGTGCGGCGTGGCGTGGCGTGGCTGCTGACCGACACCGCCGGGCTGGTCGACGAGTCGCCCGATCCGATCGAGGCGATCGGTGTGGCCCGCGCGCGTGAGGCGGCCGCCGTCGCCGATATCGTGATCTGGCTGGGCGACGATCCGCCGCCCGATCCGGCGATGATCGCGATCCACGCGCGCGCCGACACTCGTGCTGCCCGGGCCGATCGCCCGGCGGTGTCGGCCGCGACGGGTGCGGGTATGGAGGCGCTCTGGGATATTCTGACGGCGCGCGCGGGCGGATTGCTGCCATCGCCCAACGTGATCGCGCTCAACCGCCGACAGGGCGCGCTCGCGGCGGAAGCGGCACGCGCGTTGGCGGTCGCCGGCGCCGAATGCGATCCGTTGCTGGTCGCCGAGGAATTGCGTTATGCGCTGGCCCGGTTCGATCGCCTGACCGGTCGGGCAGGGGTGGAGAATGTGCTCGACGATCTGTTCGGGCGCTTCTGCATCGGCAAATGACGTTTCACGTGGAACACACGCCCCCGAAAGACTAGATCGCTTGGCATGAGCAATTTCGATGTCATCGTCGTCGGCGGCGGTCACGCCGGAACCGAGGCCGCCGCCGCGGCCGCGCGGCGCGGCGCACGGGTCGCGCTGGTGACGTTCGACGCGCGCGCGATCGGGGCGATGTCGTGCAATCCAGCGATCGGGGGGATCGGCAAGGGCCATCTGGTCCGAGAGGTCGATGCGTTCGACGGGCTGATCGCGCGCGCGGCCGATCAGGCCGCGATCCATTATCGGATGCTCAACCGCAGCAAGGGGCTGGCGGTGCGCGGGCCGCGCGTTCAGGCTGACCGCCGGCGCTACGCGGCGGCGATTCAGGCGATGCTGTCGGAGCAGGAATCGCTGACGATTGTCGAGGGGGAGGCGGCCGAGCTGGTCGTCGACAAGGGCCGTATCGCCGGGCTGATGCTTGGTGACGGCGCACGCTTGTCCGCACCGGCGGTGATTCTCGCTACCGGCACCTTCCTGGCCGGACGCATCTTTCGCGGCGAGGAACGGGGCGAGGGCGGCCGGATCGACGAGCGCGCGGCGACGCGCCTCGGTGTCCAGTTGCGCGCGCTGGGGTTGCCGATGGCACGGCTCAAGACCGGTACGCCGCCGCGTCTCGACGGGCGCACGATCGACTGGGGCGCACTTCCCGAACAGCCTTCGGACGTCGATCCGTGGACGATGTCGCCGCTGACCGGCCGCCGGCAGCTGCCGCAACTCGCCTGCGCGGTCACGCGCACCACCGCCGCGACGCACGATATCATCCGCGGCGGGCTCGATCGCTCGCCGCTGTTCGGCGGCGATATCGCCGGGGTCGGCCCGCGTTACTGTCCGTCGATCGAGGACAAGGTCCACCGCTTCGGCGACCGTGACGGGCACCAGATCTTCCTCGAGCCGGAGGGCCTCGATGATGCGCTGGTCTATCCCAACGGCATCTCGACATCCTTGCCAACCGACGTCCAGGCCGCGATGGTCGCGTCGATTCCGGGGCTGGAGGCCGCGCGGATCGTCACGCCCGGCTATGCCGTCGAATATGACCATGTCGATCCGCGTGCGCTCGATCACCGGCTGATGCTGGGCGCGCTGCCGGGGCTGTTCTGCGCGGGGCAGATCAACGGCACCACCGGCTATGAGGAAGCCGCGGGGCAGGGGTTGATCGCCGGACTCAATGCCGCCGCCCACGCCCGGTCGCTGGCGCCGGTGACGCTCGATCGCGGCGACAGCTATCTGGGGGTGATGATCGACGATCTCGTCCTCCAGGGCGTGACCGAACCCTATCGGATGCTGACCGCGCGCGCCGAGCATCGCTTGCGGCTGCGCGCCGACAATGCCGAGACGCGGTTGGGGACGATGGCCGAGGCGGCGGGATGCGTCGGGCCGGAACGCCGCCGCCATCTCGAACACCGTCGGAGCGCACGCGCCGTGCTTGATAGTCGCTTCGCCGAACGATTTACCGCGTCGGAACTGGCGGCGCGCGGCCAGAGCGTGGCACAGGACGGTGCCCGCCGGTCGGTCGCCGAGTGGCTGCGATTCGATGCCGTCGATCTGGAGTCGCTGCTGCCGGGGATCGGCAGGGAGAGCGACCCGGTCCTGCTCGCGGAGGCGATCGAGGATGCGCGTTATGCGCCCTATCTTGAACGGCAGGCGGCGGAAGTGGCATCGGCGAAGCGGGAAGGGGACACGCCGCTGCCCGCCGATTTCGCCTTCGCCGCGGTGCGCGGCCTTTCGAACGAGATGGTCGAGCGGTTATCGGCGGCGCGGCCCGAAACGCTGGGGGCCGCCGCGCGCGTTCGTGGCGTGTCGCCCGCCGCGCTGTCGGCGATTTTGCTTCACGTGAAACGCGCGGCATGACCGAGGAGGAGGCGCACGCCTGGATCGTCGCCCGTTTCGGCGAAGACGCGCACGACCGCCTCTCGCGCTATGCGGCGCTGCTGACCGAGGAGGCGGCGCGGCAGAACCTGATCGCCGCATCGACGCTGCCGACCTTGTGGAGCCGTCACATCGTCGATTCGGCGCAGTTGCTCGATCATGCGCCGGTGCCGGTGGGGGCGCGGCGATGGATCGATATCGGGTCGGGCGCCGGCCTGCCGGGGCTGGTGATCGCGCTGGCGAGTGACTGGCGGGTCAGGCTGGTCGAGCCACGGCGGTTGCGGGTGGCGTTCCTGGACCATTGCATCGCCGCGCTTGGGCTGGGCGACCGGGTGAGCGTGGCGGCGGCCAAGGTCGAAGCGGTCGAACGGGACGGCGTGGCGGCGGCGGTGATCTCCGCCCGCGCGGTCGCCGCGCTGCCGCGATTGATCGCTTCCGCCGTGCATCTGGCCGACGCGGACACGATCTGGCTGCTGCCAAAGGGCGCCGGGGCGCAATCCGAGGTGGCGGATGCGCGACGTTCATGGCAAGGTGTGTTCCACGTGAAACCGAGCGCCGTCGATCCCGCATCGGGCATCGTCCTCGCCAGCCGAATTGCACGCCGACGATGATCTGCATCACCATCGCGAACCAGAAGGGCGGGGTCGGCAAGACGACCACCGCGATCAATGTCGGCACCGCGCTGGCGGCGACGGGCTCTCGGGTGCTGGTGATCGACCTCGATCCGCAGGGCAACGCCTCGACCGGGCTGGGCATTGCCCGCGCCGATCGTGCGCGATCGAGCTACGACCTGTTGATCGGAGAGACCGATCTGCAATCGGTCGCGATTCCGACGCGGGTGCCGCGGCTCGATATCGTGCCGGCGACGGTCGACCTGTCGGGCGCGGAGATCGAACTTGTCGAATTCGATGCGCGGACCCACCGGCTCGACGCGGCGCTTCGCCGCAGCGAGGCGCGCTGGGACGTGGTGCTGATCGACTGCCCGCCGTCGCTTGGCCTGCTGACGATCAACGCGATGGTGGCGTCGGATGCGCTGCTGGTGCCGCTGCAATGCGAATTCTTTGCCCTGGAGGGTCTTAGCCAGCTGCTGTCGACGGTCGAGCGCATCCGTTCACGCTTCAATCCGGGCCTGTCGATCCTGGGCGTGGTGCTGACGATGTATGATCGCCGCAACCGGCTGACCGATCAGGTGTCCGACGATGTGCGCGCGGTGCTGGGCAAGGTGGTGTTCGATACGGTGATCCCGCGCAACGTCCGCCTGTCCGAAGCGCCCAGCCACGGGATGCCAGCGTTGATCTACGATCATCGCTGCTCGGGGTCGGAAGCCTATATCGCACTCGCCCGCGAGGTGATCGGCCGCCTTCCCAAGATCGCCAAGGCCGCATGAGGGGCCCCGCATGACCGATTCCGTCACCCCCATCCGCAAGCAGCGCCCCGGCCTCGGCCGCGGCCTCAGTGCATTGCTCGGCGATGTGCCGGAGCCGGCGAGCGAGGGCGCGGCGGGGGAAGGCGGCGGTGTGCGGATGATGGCGGTCAGCGCCCTGTCGCCGCATCCCGACCAGCCACGCCGCCGGTTTGATGAGGATGCGCTGGAGGATCTCGCCCGGTCGATCGCCGAACGCGGCGTGCTGCTGCCGCTTCTGGTTCGCCCGCATGGCAAGGATTACCAGATTGTCGCCGGCGAACGCCGCTGGCGCGCGGCGCAGCGGGCGCGGCTGCACGAAGTACCGGTCATCGTCCGCGAGATCAGCGACGCCGAGACGATGGAATTGGCGCTGGTCGAGAATATCCAGCGCGAGGACCTCAACGCGATCGAAGAGGCCGACGCCTATCGCAAGCTGATCGACCAGTTCGGCCACACCCAGGAGGCGCTGGCGCGGCTGGTGCATAAATCGCGCAGCCACATATCCAACCTGTTGAGATTGCTTGATCTTCCTCCGCCGGTCCGCGAGATGCTGGTCGATGGCCGGCTGGAGATGGGCCACGCCCGCGCACTGATCGGCGCGCCCGATCCCGCCGCGCTGGCGCAACGGGTCGTCGATGGCGGGCTGAGTGTCCGTGAGGTCGAGCGACTGGCGCGCGAGGCCAAGCCTGCGGCGAAGGGCAGGGACGCCCGGAGGGGATCAGGCGGTGGCGCAGGCGCACGCAACGCCGATATCGAGGCGCTTGAACGCCAGCTGGGAGACCTGCTCGGGCTGCGCGTCAACATCGCGCATGGCGACAAGGGCGGGACGCTGACTCTGGGCTATTCGACGCTCGATCAACTCGACATGATCTGCCAGCGGCTGAGCGGCGAACGGATCTGATTCGTCAGTGCCGCGCGGCGGCGCGGGCGACCGATACGACGTCGTGCGCCGCGCTGATCGCACCGGCGGTCGCCCCGCCGGCCATCACCGCACGCTCGGCACGGCGAACCCGCTCGATCGCGGCGGCGATCCGCGGCGCGTTCCAGCGTCCTAATGCTTTGATCGTGCTGGATTTTTCTTTCCAGAAAACGCGATGCTGTTCTACAACGCGGTCGGGCGGGACACCGTCGTCGACCTCGCCGCGCATCTCGGCGAGCGCGATCAGCCGTCGCGCCAGCGCGCGCAGCATTGGAATTTCCATGCCCGCGCCGGCCAATGCCGCCAGCTCCGGGCCAAGCCGACCAGGCTGGCCATCGATCACCGTCGCGATCGCCACCGCCATTTCAGCCTCGTCGAAATTCGCGCCGACCGCCGCCAGCGCCGCGTCGTCGGCATCCTTGGGCCGATCGGGGGCGGCGTCGAGATAGAGCGCGAGCTTCTCGATCTCACGGGTCAGCACCGCGCGATCGCCACCGGCAGCGGCAAACATCGTCGCGGCGGTCTCACCGATCAGCCGCAGGCCGTGTTCGCGCGCGATTCCCGCCGCCAGTCTGGCGGCGTCGTTGCCCTCGGGCTGATAGCAGGCGAGCACCATCGCCCCCGGCGCGGCGATCGCCTGCTTGACCAGCTTGCCGGTGGCGCGCGCGCCGGTGGCGATCGCGATCACCGGATTGCCGGCGGCCGGCGCGTCGAGCAGCAATTGCACCGCCTCCGCCGATTCCTCGCCCATCGCGGTGACGCGCACGTAACGGCGGTCGCCGAACAGTGACAGCGACGCCGCCTCGTCCGCCAGCCGGCCAGGCTGCGCCTTGAGCATCGCGCCATCCAGATCGACCCGCTCGGCCTGGCCTAGCGCGCGGTGAAGGCGTTCGGCATATTCCATCGCCCCGGCCTCATCCGGTCCGTGGAGCAGGAACAGGCGGATGTCGCCGCCCCCTCCGCCGGCCCGATCGATCGCCGCGCCGATCTGGCCGGCGTTGACCTTCATTGTTGTGGGGTCCGCGCGGCGTAGAGCGCCAGCCGCGCGACGATCTGGTCGGCGACGATCCCCGCCAGCCGCTCGAGCGCGGTCTGTTCGGCGGCGATGGTGGCATATTCGGAGCCGACCACGTCGACGCCCGCGTCCGATCCGGCGGTGGCGTCGAGCACCACCGTTCCGGTCGAGAGATCGACCAGCTGATAGCGCGCGCGCAATGTCCGCCGTTCGCGCGTGATCGAATCGTCGCGGCGCACGCCCAGCCCGGTGATGCTGTCATCGAGCCGCACCTCCAGCCGGTAGCGTGGCGTACCGCCCGATACCGCGGAGAACCGATCGTTCAGTTCCTTGGCGACCAGCCAGCCGTCCTGGCCTTCGATCGGGGCGACCTGCACGCTCGACAGCATCGCGCGCGGTGCGCTGTCGACGCCACCATAGAGCGGACGGAGGCCGCATCCCGAAAGCGCGGCCAACAGGAGCGCCGGCGCGAGCAGGGCCGCCGCAGTCTTCATGCGACCAGATTGACCAGACGATCGGGCACCACGATCACCTTTTTGGGTGGCTTGCCATCCAACATCCGCAGGACATTCTCCGACGCCAGCGCGGCAGCCTCGACGACGTCTTTCGGCGTTCCCTTGGGCATCGTCAGCGTGTCGCGCAGCTTGCCGTTGACCTGTACCGCGATCGTCACCTGATCGTCGACCAGCAATGCGGGATCGACCGCCGGCCAATCGGCGTCGGCGACCAGCCCGCCTTCGCCCAGCGTCGCCCAGGCTTCCTCGGCCAGGTGTGGCGTCATCGGCGCGACCAGCCGCACCAATGTCGCCACCGCCGCGGTGCGCGACGCCGACGGCGCGGCGCGCTCGATCGCGTTGACCAGTTCGTACAGCTTGGCGACCGCCTTGTTGAACGCCAGTGCCTCGATACCCTCGGCGACCCCGGCGATGGTGCGGTGAAGCTTGCGTTCAAGATCGACGTCGGCGCCCTCGGCCGGTTCGGACGCGCTGCCGACCAGCCGCCACAGCCGCTGGACGAAGCGCCACGATCCCTCGATCCCCGATTCGCTCCACGGCAGGTCGCGCTCGGGCGGCGAATCGGACAGCATGAACCACCGCACCGCGTCCGCGCCATACTGGTCGACGATCGGGCTGGGATCGACGGTGTTCTTCTTCGATTTCGACATCTTCTCGACGCGGCCGACAGTTACCGGCGCTCCGGTCGCGATCACCTTTCCGTCGGCGACGTCCTCGGGCGCCAGCCACGCGCCGGCGGGATCCTGATAGGTCTCATGCGTCACCATGCCCTGCGTGAACAGACCGGCGAACGGTTCGGCGATGTCGAGCTTGCCGATCCGGCGCAGCGCCCGCGTCCAGAAGCGCGCATAGAGCAGGTGGAGGATCGCGTGCTCGACCCCGCCGATATACTGCCCGACCGGCAGCCATTGCTCGGCGACCGCCCGGTCGAACGGCTGGTCGCCCGGCTGGCTGGCGAAGCGGATGAAATACCACGACGAATTGACGAAGGTATCGAGCGTGTCGGTCTCGCGTCGCGCCTTGCCGCCGCAGCTCGGGCAATCGACATGCTTCCACGTCGGATGGCGATCGAGCGGGTTGCCCGGCACGTCGAAGCTGACGTCGTCCGGCAGCACCACCGGCAACTGGTCGCGCGGCACCGGCACCGCGCCGCATGCCTCGCAATGGATGATCGGGATCGGCGTGCCCCAGTAGCGCTGGCGACTGATTCCCCAGTCGCGCAGGCGCCATACGGTGGTGCCGGTGCCCCAGCCGCCGGCTTCGGCGCGCGCGATCACTTCGCGCTTGGCGTCGACCACGTCCATGCCGTCCAGGAAGTGCGAGTTCACCAGCGTGCCGGGGCCGCTATAGGCCTCGCCGTCGTGGAAATCAGGCGCGGTCTTGTCGCCGTCAGACACCACGCGGCGGATCGGCAGGCCGTATTTGGTGGCGAATTCGAAGTCGCGCTGGTCGTGCGCCGGCACGCCGAACACCGCGCCGGTGCCATAGTCCATCAGCACGAAATTGGCGATGTAGACCGGCAATTCCCACGCCGGATCAAAGGGATGCGCCGCACGCAGCCCGGTGTCGTAGCCGAGCTTCTCCTGCGTCTCGATCTCGGCCGCGCTGGTGCCGCCCGCCTTGCACCGCTCGATGAAGGTGGCGACCTCGGCATTGTCCGCCGCCAGGGCCTGGGCGATCGGATGGTCGGCGGCGATCGCGACGAAGCTGGAGCCGAAGATCGTGTCGGGCCGGGTGGTGAACACCTCGACATTGCCGCCGTCGCTCAGACCGAAGCGAAAGCGCAGCCCCTGGCTCTTGCCGATCCAGTTGGCCTGCATCAGCTTGACCTTGTCGGGCCAGTGCTCGAGCGAATCGAGGCCGTCGAGCAGCTCGTCGGCGAAGTCGGTGATCTTCAGGAACCACTGGTTGAGCTTGCGCCGCTCGACCGTCGCGCCCGAACGCCAGCCCTTGCCGTCGATCACCTGTTCGTTGGCCAGCACGGTCATGTCGACCGGGTCCCAGTTGACCGCGCTTTCCTTGCGGTCGACCAGCCCGCCGGCGAGCAGGTCGAGGAACAGCGCCTGTTCGTGCCCGTAATAGCTCGGGTCGCAGGTGGCGAATTCGCGCGTCCAGTCGAGCGCGAAGCCGAGCCGCTTCAACTGCGCCTTCATCGCCGCGATGTTCTGATAGGTCCAGGCGCCGGGGTGGACGCCCTTTTCCATCGCCGCGTTCTCCGCCGGCATGCCGAAGGCGTCCCAGCCCATCGGGTGGAGCACTTCCATGCCGCGCATCCGGCGATAGCGGGCCAGCACGTCGCCCATCGTATAGTTGCGGACGTGCCCCATGTGGATCTTCCCCGACGGATAGGGAAACATCTCAAGCACATAGCTTTTCGGCCGGGGCGACGAATCGTCGGCGGCGAAGGTGCGGCGTTCGTCCCACACCGCCTGCCACGCCGCATCGGCCTTCAGCGCGTTGAAGCGCGACATTGTCGGTCTAACTCCGTAGGTTACGGCGCCGTCGGGCGCGGCGAAAAACTAGTTCGCGAGGGCGGCGCGGCGCAGGTCGCGGGCGCGGGTGAGGATGATGTCCTCCAGCTTCTGCACCGTTGCCGCCTGCACCGGGGCATCGACCCACTGGCCGCCCTGGTTGACCTGGCGCAGCGCCGCGACGCGCACCGCGTCGGCGCGCAGATCCTGGTCGAGCACGGTCACCGTCACCTTCATCCGCTCGGTCGGCGCATTGGGGTTGGCGTACCAGTCGGTGACGATCACTCCGCCGTTCGAATCGGTCTGGAGCAGCGGCATGAAGCTCAACGTGTCGAGCGTGGCGCGCCACAGATAGCTGTTGACGCCAATCGTCGTCACCTTGCTGGCGGCCAGATCGGTCTTTGGCCGGTCGGCGCCGCGATGGCCGCACGCGGTCAAGGGGATGAGCGCGACGCTCAGCAGCAACAGGGTACGCGAACGGGCGGTCATCGGCGGCATCCTTGGGTCCTGATAAGGCGACACGCTTCTATAGAAGCTGCACGGTAGGGAGCAAGCGCGGCCGGATTGTGGACAAGCTGCAACACCAGCGGGAAAAAGTTTCTATGGCGTGGAACATTGCGGCGCGAATGTGGTAGGCGCGAATCAACGATAGAGGAATCGCATGGTCAAGCGCCGTGTCATTGCCGGGATCCTGGCCGCGTCGGCATTCGCCGGCGTGTGCGCGATCGCGCCGGCGATGGGCGCGAACGACGGCCGCGTCGATCCGCGCAAGACCGTCGAGCCGGTGCGCCTCGGCATCGGGTCCTTCACCCCGGCCTCCGCCGATCCGCGCCTCGCCGCGGTGCTGGCGCGCGCGGGGGTGAGCGACAGCAGTTTCCGTTTCACCCCGTCGGGCGCGAATCAGGCCGAGAGCCGCGCGGTGACCGTCGCGGTGCGCGCCCGCACCAACCGCCCGGCCGTGACGGCGGATCGCCTGCCGAACCCGTCGTCGCCGGTCGCGCTGACCCCGCTGGCCTATAACCTGGGCGTCGCGGTGGGCTGGAAGCGGTTCGCGCTGTCGGGCGACCTGTCGAAGGTCGATCTGGCCGGCCAGCCGGGTAGCCGCGAATCGAGCGAAGTGGGCGTCAGCTACACCGGCAAGGCGTTCAGCGGCCGGGTGAAGGCGGCGGCCGATCGTCCGCTGCCGAATCAGCCCCGCCTGGTCACCGACCAGCCGAGCTATTCGATCGATGTCGGCGGCTCCTATCGTCTGACCCGCAACCTCGATGTCACCGCCGGCGTGCGGTACAAGAGCGAGCGCGATCGCCTGCCGCAGCTCAACGACGATCGCCGCGACAGCCAGTCGGTCTACGTCGGCACCGCGCTGCGTTTCTGATCCGCGCGCGCGGATCGATTACAGACACCGTCTTTTAACAACGACTCGGTTCGCCGGGCATGGAAGCCTGTTGTTTCGGTGAGACGGGGTTGCGCGCGGGTGTTCGCTATTCCTGATCGTGGTCGTCGGGACGGCGATCGGGCGCGGGCGTGCGCGCGACCATCCATGCGTCGATCCCCGCCCAGCCATGAATCCCCAATGCTTCCAGCGATTTGAATCGCTCTGGCGTCATGCCGCCAAGGGCGATCACCGGAATCGGCAGGTCGCGCGTGATCGCGCTCAGTCGCATCGGGCCGAGCGCGGGCGCGCCGGGGTGCGAGCGGGTGGGATGGACCGGCGACACGAACAGCAGGTCGGCGCCGGCCCGTACCGCCGCGATGGCTTCGCGGCGGTTGTGCGCCGATCGGCTGAGCAGCCCGCGCCCGCGCCGTTGGTTGTGGACGCCGTCCGGCCCCGCCAGCCCGCCGCCCGCCAGCACCACCAGCCGCCGCGCGCGTGCGATCTGGGCGATTCGCTGCAACAGCCGCCGCCGCTCCGGCAGCGGAAGCCCGTAGTGGCGGAACACCACCCCCGCCCCGCGCGGTAGCCGCGCCAATGCATCCCACAACCGATCGCCCATCCGTTCGTCGGTCATCAGCCACAGGTGCGGGATCGGGTGGCGGCGGCGCATCGCGCCCCCTATAGCGCCGACCATGCCTGCCGACGATGCCTTCGCCCGCCTGACCGCGATCCGCGCCCGGATCGCCCGTGCCGCCACCACCGCCGACCGCGATGGCGCGGACGTGGCGCTGGTCGCGGTCTCCAAGATGCACGACGCCGAGGCGATTCGCCCGCTGATCGACGCCGGCTGTCGCCTGTTCGGGGAGAATCGCGTGCAGGAGGCCGCCGCCAAATGGCCGGCGTTGCGCGAATCGGTACCCGACATCGCGCTGCACCTCGTCGGCCAGCTCCAGTCGAACAAGGCGGCGGAGGCGGTGGCGCTGTTCGACGCGATCCACTCGGTCGACCGCCCGTCGCTGGTCGCCGCGCTGGCGCGGGCGATGGAGGGCGGGCGTCGCCCCGATTGCTTCGTTCAGGTCAATATCGGCGACGAACCGCAAAAGGGCGGATGCCCGATCGACGATCTGCCGGCGCTGCTCGACGCCGCGCGCGCCGCCGACCTGCCGGTGGCGGGCCTGATGTGCGTGCCGCCCGCCGGGATCGAACCGGCACCCTATTTCGCGCTGCTGGCGAAGATGGCGCGCGACGCCGGGCTCGCCGGGCTGAGCATGGGGATGTCGGACGATTTCGAGACGGCGGTGACGCTGGGGGCGACGCACGTCCGCGTCGGCACGGCGCTGTTCGGCGCGCGCGCATGAGGTTCGACGCGTTGCTGTTCGACTTCGACGGCGTGCTGGTGGAAAGCGAGGCGGCGGGCAACGCCGAGCTCGCCGCCTGGCTAACCGGCGCAGGCCACCCGACCACGGCGGAACAGTCGATGGCGCGGTTCATGGGCCTGTCTGGCACCGATTTCCTCGCCGCGATCGAACGCTGGATCGGGCGGCCGATCCCCGAGGATTTCCACGCCGCCCGCGCCGCCGAGGATGAACGCGCGATGCGCGAGGGCGTCGGCGAAGTGGCGGGGGCGGTCGCTTTCGTCCGCGCGCTGCCCGCCGAATTGCCGAGGGCGATCGTCTCGTCGAGCTCGACGCGCTGGATTCGCCGGCATCTCGATCATATCGGCCTGGCCGATGCTTTCGGCGACCATGTCTACAGCGGGCGCGAGCATGTCGCGCGCGGCAAGCCGGCGCCAGACCTCTATCTCTATGGCGCCGCCCGACTGGGCGTGGCGATCGAGCGGACCGCGATCATCGAGGATTCGCCCGTCGGCGCGACTGGCGCGGTCGCCTCGGGCGGCTATGTCATCGGCCTGTGCGCCGGTTCGCACTGCGGGCGCGATCATGCCGACCGGCTGCGCGCGATCGGGGTCGACGCGATCGCGCGTGATTTCGCGGAGGTGGCGCGCGCGATTGCCTGACCGTCGCGGGCAGGTGGCCTATTGGAGCTGGAGACCGCCGGCGAAATAGGGGCGGCGCGAATGTTCGATCGGCAATGCCGTCTCGCAAAACGCGCATTCCGCCATCACCCGGCCGACCAGCCATTGTTGCTTGCCGCAGCCGGGGCAATGATTGACCCCGTCGTCATGATAAAGCAGCGTATAGCCAGGATTATACCACTCCGGCGCAATATCGTTGCCGGTATTTGGGTGTCTGTACATCACTAAGCCTCCACAACCAGCGCTCGCGTCAACAACGCATCAGCCGGCAACGGTTTCATTTCTTCCCCGAAATTTTATCCCGCGCGGCTGAACCCGGGCTGAAGGGCGTCACAACTGGTGGCCGGTGCGGTCGCGCTTGGTCGCCAGATAGCGTTGATTGTGCGGGTTGGCCGGCAGCGCCAGCGGCACGCGCTCGGCCACGGCGATGCCATGCGCTTCCAGCGCGGCGACCTTGGCCGGATTGTTGGTCAACAATCGCACCGTGCGCGGCCCGATCAGCGTCAGCATCCGCGCGGCAATGGCGAAATCGCGCGCGTCGACGGCAAAGCCCAGGCGGGTGTTGGCGTCGACGGTGTCGAATCCCTGATCCTGCAACGCATAGGCGCGCAGCTTGTTGATCAGCCCGATCCCGCGCCCTTCCTGGCGCAGGTAGAGCAGGATGCCCCAGCCGGCGCCCTCGATCCGGTGCAGCGCCTCATGCAATTGCGGGCCGCAATCGCACTTCAGGCTGCCGAGCACGTCGCCGGTCAGGCATTCGCTGTGGAGCCGCACCAGCGGCGGGGTGCCGTCCGGCCGGCCGACGACCAGCGCGACATGCTCGTTGGACGATTCGGGGCCGCGGAAGGCGACGATCTCCGCGGTTTCGGCGCCCGCCACGGGAAGGCGTGCGCGCGTGGCAATGGTCAGCCGCCCGGCATCCTCATGCGCGTCGATGTCGGCCGGGGTGATCGCGACCTCCACCGCCGCCGCTTCGCGCACAAAGAAGGCGGGAAGGATGCCGGCAATGCGGGCCAGCCTGAGCGCCGCCGATGATGCCTCGCGGCGATCGACCGGGATCGCGCGGAACGGCCCCTTCAGCGGAGTCGCGAGGTCGAATTGCGGATCGGCCAATGCGGTGGCGGCCGCGAAGTCCAGCCACGGCGCGCGTGCCACCCATACCGGCGAATCGGGCACCGCCGCGTCGATCTGGTTGGCGAGCTTCAGCGTCGCCGCCCGCCCGGCCGACAGCAGCACCGCCGCGTCGCCGACGGGATCGAACGCCGCCAGCCGATCGGCGTCGGCGGTCTCGATCGCGAGCAGCGCCAGCCCGTCGATCGCCACCGGCCAGCCGCGCCGCAGCGCGTCGATCGCCCGCGCCGCCGCGCGCGGATCGCGCGCTGGTGCGCTCACAGCCGGAACTCGGTGACGATCGGCACGTGGTCGCTGGGCTTGAGCCAGCCCCGGCACGGTTCGCACACGCGGTGCGCCACCGCCTGCGCCGCCAGCGCCGGGCTGGCCCACATGTGATCGAGCCGCCGCCCGCGATCGGACGCCGCCCAATCCTTCGCGCGGTAGCTCCACCAGGTGTGCAGCCGCTGCGGCGCCGGATGGAAATGCCGGCCGAGATCGACCCAGTCGTGCGCCGCCTGCAATCGCGCCAGCGCGGCGACCTCGATCGGGGTATGGCTGACGACGTCGAGCAGCGCCTTGTGGTTCCACACGTCGCTTTCCAGCGGGGCGACGTTGAAGTCGCCGACCAGCAGCGTCGGCGCGTCGAGCGATTCCGACCAGCGAGTCATCCGTTCGAGGAAATCGAGTTTCTGTCCGAACTTTGGATTGACCTCCCGATCAGGCACGTCGCCGCCGGCGGGGACATAGACATTCTCTAGCCGCATGCCCGTCGCCAGCCGCACGCCGACGTGCCGCGCCTCGCCGTTGGCCTGCCAGTCGAGCCGGTCATCCTCGGCCAGCGGCACGCGGCTGACGATGGCGACGCCGTGATGCATCCGCTGGCCGTGGATGATGACGTGGTCATAGCCGATCGCGCGAAACGCGGCGGCGGGGAAATCATCGTCGATGACCTTGGTTTCCTGAAGGCATAGCACATCGGGTGCTTCCTCCTGGAGAAAGCGTTGAACGATATCGATCCGGAACCGCACCGAATTGATGTTCCACGAAGCGATCGAGAGCGTGTCGGCCATGTTCCGCGCGATGTAGCGGGCCGCGCCGCGCCGGACAAGGAAAGGCCCCCGCTCCGGGGGCATGGAGCGAGGGCCGACCTGGCGTTCGTCACGCAGGCAGGAGGCAGGAACCCGGTCCGGGTAACAGGGGGGAAATCCCGAACGGGCAAGCCCCGCCTCCGCAGTGTCGTCTCTAGCGGCGGGTTCCTGTCACCAGAATGAACGGGCCGGCGCCGTACGGCTAGTTGCGTGGCCCGCGCTTGCGCGGATCGTTCCAGCGGAACGTTCCGTCGCTGACCGGCTCGTTGAATTTCTGGTTCGACAGGCGGATCGTGGTGCGGTTGTTCTGCGAATCGAGCGCGACCCATCCCTGCAGCACCAGGCCGCCCGGCCCCGCCGCCGATCGCTGGAAGATCATGGTGATCCGGCCATATTGCGGGCGCTTGGGATCGCGCACCTCGATGCTCAGCACGTCGGGGCTGGCGGTCGGCACCACGGTGGCGATGCCCGAAATATCCTTGTTGGGGTTGAGCAGCACCGCCAGCGGCGAATCGGCGATCGGCCACGGTTGCGCCTGGCGCACCGAATAATCGAGGAACCACAGCCGGTTGCCATCGGCGACGATCAGGTACGGCACACCCTTTTCATACTGGAAGCGGATCTTGCCCGGCTTTTTGAGCGTGAGCGTTCCGGTGAGCACCTTGCCGGCGCGATCGATCTGGCTGAACGACGCGGTCATGGTGTTGACCGCCGTCAGATGCCGCTGGACCTGCTGAAGCTCGGTCGACGGCGCGGGCGCCGGCGCGGCGATGACGGGGACGGCAAAGGCCGCCAGCGCGAGAGTGGCGATGGGCTTGAACATGCGATCTTCCTGCGGGTGGCGGCTTGAACGTCGAGTGAACCCGGCACGTGCCTAATTGAGCGGCCGGCCGTCGGGGTCCATCAGCACCTCGCGGCGGCCGACGTGGTCGGGGCGGCTGACCAGCCCGTCCTTTTCCATCCGCTCGATCAGCCGCGCGGCGCTGTTGTAGCCGACGCGGAGCTGGCGCTGCAGCCACGACGTCGACGCCTTCTGGCTTTCGGCGACCAGCTGGCACGCGCGGCGGTAGAGCTGGTCCTCGGGCGAATCGTCGCCATTGGGGCCGCCCTCCATCGCGAAGCCGTCGTCGCCCTCCGGGTCGTTGGTGACCGCGTCGATATAGTCGGGCTCGCCCTGGCCGCGCCAGAAATCGGCGACCGCCTGCACCTCCTCGTCGCTGACGAACGGGCCGTGGACGCGCGCCACGCCCTTGCCGCCGGGCATGTAGAGCATGTCGCCCTTGCCCAGCAGCTGTTCGGCGCCCTGTTCGCCCAGGATGGTGCGCGAATCGATCTTGCTGGTGACATGGAAGCTGATGCGGGTGGGCAGGTTGGCCTTGATCACGCCGGTGATGACGTCGACCGACGGGCGCTGGGTCGCCATGATCAGGTGGATGCCGGCGGCGCGTGCCTTTTGCGCCAGCCGCTGGATCAGGAACTCGACCTCCTTGCCCGCGGTCATCATCAGGTCGGCGAGCTCGTCGACGATCACCACGATCTGCGGCAGCGGCGCCAGCTCGAGCGTCTCCTCCTCGTACATTGGCTTGCCGGTGTCGGGATCGTAGCCGACCTGGACCTTGCGCCCCAGCTTCTGCCCCTTGGCCTTCGCCGCGCGGACCTTTTCATTGAAGCTGGCGAGGCCGCGGACGTTGACCGAGGCCATCATCCGGTAGCGTTCCTCCATCTGCTCGACCGCCCATTTGAGCGCGCGCACCGCCTTGGCCGGTTCGGTCACCACGTCGGCGAGCAGGTGGGGGATGCCCTTGTAGATGCTCAGCTCGAGCATCTTGGGGTCGATCATGATCAACCGGCACTGGTCGGGCGTCAGCCGATAGAGCAGCGACAGGATCATGCAGTTGAGCCCGACCGACTTGCCCGATCCGGTGGTGCCCGCGACCAGCAGGTGCGGCATCGGCGCCAGATCGGCGACGACCGGATCGCCGGCGATGTTCTTGCCCAGCACGATCGGCAGGCCGCTCGATAGGTCCTCGAAGCTCTGGCTGCCGATCAGCTCGTGCAGGTTGACCGGCTCGCGCGTGCCGTTGGGCAATTCGATGCCGATCACGCTGCGGCCGGGGATGGTGGCGACGCGCGCGGAGATCGCCGACATGTTGCGCGCGATGTCGTCGGCGAGCTGGATGACGCGGCTCGCCTTGATGCCTGCGGCCGGTTCCAGTTCGTACATCGTCACCACCGGACCGGGGCGGACCTCGACGATCGATCCCTTGACGTGGAAATCGTCGAGCACGCTTTCGAGCAGCCGGGCGTTGCGCTCCAGCGCCGCCTTGTCGATCGTCGACTTGGCGTTGGCCGGGGCCGGGGTCAGCAGGTCGATCGGCGGCAGGCGGTAATTGTCGCGGAAATCGAGCGAGCCCTGCTGGGTCTCGGGCTTCTTCGCCTGCGACGGCGCCAGCGTGCGATCGGCGATCAGCGGGCCGGGGCGATCGAACGGCACCGCCTGTTTGCGCGGTTGCGGCTTTGCCACGGGTTCGGCGGCGGCGGTGGCGGAACGGTCGGCCGCCGGTTCCTCCGCGCCGTCACGGCGGAAGTTCGGCAGCGCCAGCCGCCGTTCGGGCAGTTCCAGATTGACCGCCCGCGCCCACAGCACCACGCCGGCGATGCCAAACGCGGTGCCGACGCCGCGCATCGTCCACAGGATCGCGGTGTCGTTGCCGATCAGCCGGATCGCCCATTTGCACGCATTGGCGACAGTCAGCCCGACGACACCGCCATAGCCCGCCGGCAGCCACAGCACCGCCGCGCTCGACAGGAATGCCAGCGCGGTCGCCATCAGCACCACCGCGATCGCGCAATCGCGCAGCATCGCCACCCAGCGACCCGCGGGCCGATCCCGCCACAGCCGCGCGGCGATCACCAGCAGCGCGGGCAGCAGCAGCGCCACCGGCGGCCCGGCGATCGCCAGCAACAGGTCGGCGAGCACCGCGCCGGGATCGCCCAGCAGGTTGCGGGTCGGCCCGCCGGCGGCGGTGTTGAGCGACGGATCGCCCGGATGATAGCTGGCGAGCGCGATCACCAGCAGCACCGTGACGATCGCCAGCGCGAGCGCGCCGATCAGCGCGCCCGATCGCCGTGCACCGGCTTTCATCGTGTCGCGCCACAAAAAGGGCGCCGCGCGCGTTGCCATCGCTGTCGTCCCCCTGGGCGCCTCGCCGACCTGCCGGCGTTCCCCTATTGTCCTCTCGCGCGGACTCGACGTCAAGGCAGCCGGCATTGGCAGCAGCAGGCCGGGGGGCTAGGCAAGGGCGATGGAACATGCGGATGTCCTCATTCTCGGCGGTGGGCTGGTCGGCAGCGCGCTCGGCGTCGCGCTCGATGCGCACGGTCTGTCGGCGATCATCGTCGATCCCGCCGATCCCGAAACGATTCTCGCGGCCGGATTCGACGGTCGCGCCTCCGCCATCGCCAGCGCGCCGATGCGGATGCTGGAGGCGATCGGCGTCGGTCAGCGGCTGGCCGGGTTCGGTTGTCCGATCGAGCAGATCCGGGTCAGCGACGGCCTTGCCGCCGGCGGGCTCGATTTCCTCGCCGATCCGGACGACGGCGCAATGGGCACGATGTTCGAGAATCGCCGGCTGCGCGCCGCGCTGATGGGCGCGGCGCAGGCGGCGGCGCGGATCGACGTGCGAATGAACACCCGCGCCATCGACGTGGCCCGCGACGCGCATGGCGTCCGCGCGACGCTGAGCGACGGGCGCACCGTCGGGGCGTCGCTGCTGGTCGGGGCGGAAGGGCGCAATTCGCCGACCCGCGACGCCGCCGGATTGAAGGTCGCGCGCTGGAGCTACGATCACGCCGCGCTGGTCACGTCGCTCCACCATGAGCGCAGCCACGACAACGTCGCCTATGAGATCTTCTACCCCGACGGCCCGTTTGCGATCCTGCCGCTGCTGGATGATGACGACGGCCATCGCTCGGCGATCGTGTGGTCGGTGCGCGGCGATGCCGGGCCGGGGATGCTCAAGCTTTCCGACCGCGGATTCCTGGCCGAATGCGAGCGGGCGATGGGCGGCGTGCTCGGGCCGCTGTCGCGGCTGACCAGGCGATTCAGCCACCCGCTCGGTTTCCACCACGCCGCGACGATCACCGCCGACCGGCTGGCGCTGGTCGGCGACGCCGCGCACGGCATCCACCCGATCGCGGGCCAGGGCGTCAACGTCGGCTTCCGCGACGTCGCCGCGCTGGTCGAGGTGCTGGTGGAGGGCAAGCGACTGGGGCTCGATCCCGGCGACGCTCAGCTGCTCGCGCGGTACGAACGGTGGCGCAGCCTCGACACGTTCATGGTCGCCGCCGCCACGGACGGGTTGACCCGGCTGTTCGGCATCCCGGGCAAGACCGCTCGCGCGGCGCGCCGCTTCGGGCTGTCGGCGGTGCAGGCGCTGCCCCCGCTCAAGGATCGGTTCATGGCCGAAGCACGCGGCGAATCGGGCGCGGTGCCCAAATTGCTGACCGGGATGACCGTATAGCGCCGTGATTCTAGCGGATCGCCCGCGCTTCCTCGACGATCAGGACCGGAACGCCGTTGCGCACCGGATAGGCCAATCCCGCTGCCTCCGACACCAGCTCCCCGGTCGCCGGATCGCGACGCAGCGGCACGCGGGTCAGCGGGCACACCAGCCGGTCTCGCAGCCACGGATCGTCGATCGTCATTGCAACGTTCCGGTATCGTCGTCGTGGCGGCCGAAGAACACCATCAGCTGGACGATCAGCATCGCGCGGTCACGCAAGGTTTCGGCTTCCAGCAGCGCCTGTTTCGACGCGGGGTCGAACGGCGCGATCTGGGCGATGCCGTTGACCAGCGATTCGTCGTCGAGCCGCGCGACCGCCTCCCAGTCGACGGCATAGCCCTGGGCATCGGCGAAGCGGCGCGATTCGCTTTCGATCGCGGCGCGTTCGATCGCGGACAGGGATTCCACCTCACCCGCCGTCATCAATTCGGCCTCGACCTGGCGAAACGTGGTGGTGACGTCGAGTTCGCGGACGACGCGGAAACGCGCCAGCCCTTCCAGCACGATGTTGAACCGGCCGTCCGGCAGTGCCTCGACATCCGCGATCCGCCCGACACAGCCGATGTCGAACAGCGGCGGTGGGGTGCCGGTGCCGCGCGGCTGGATCATGCCGATCCGGCGGTCGCGCGCGAGCGCGTCGGTCACCAGCGCGCGATAGCGCGGCTCGAAGATATGGAGCGGCAGCTGCATTCGCGGCAGCAGCAGCGCGCCGGCGAGCGGGAAGATCGACAGCCGCGTGAGGACCGGCGCCTCGCTCACCCGAACAGGATCGCGGACAGCTTGCGGCGTTGCGCGGACACCCAGGGATCCTCCAGCCCGACCGCTTCGAACAGCTTGAGCAGCTGCTGGCGCGCGGCGCCGTCGTTCCACTCACGATCGGCGGCGATCAGCGCAAGCAGCGTCGCGGCGGCGCCGTCGCGGTCGCCCGCCGCGACCTGCCCGCCGGCGAGCCGCATCCGCGCGTCATAATCGTCGGGGTTGGCGGCGACCTCGGCGGCCAGCCCGGCGAGATCGGCGACCGGCGTCGCGTCCTTCGCCAGCGCGATCGCCGAACGGGCGCGAGTGACCTCGGGCGCCTTGGCCGCCTCCTCGCCCAGCGCGGCGAGACTCGCCTCCGCTTCGTCGATCCGGCCGGCGGCGACCAGCGCGCGGGCGCGGCCAGCGGCCACCGAAGGATGCTCCGGCGCCATCTCGGCCAGCTGATTAAAGATCGCCAGCGCGCGTTCCGCATCGCCCTCGCCCAGCACCTGTTCGCCCATCGCGATCAGCGGCTCCAGCTCGGCGTCCTGCTGCGCATCCTCGCTCTGGATCGGCAACTGGCGCAGCAACTGGTCGAGGATCGTCCGCAGTTGCGATTCGGTGCGCGCGTTGGTCAGGTCGGCGGCGAGCTGGCCCTGGAACATCGCATAGACGGTCGGGATCGAGCGGACCTGGAACTGCGCGGCGATGAACTGGTTGGCGTCGACGTCGACCTTGGCCAGCACCACGCCCTTGGCGGCATAATCGGCCGCGACCTTTTCCAGAACCGGCGCCAGCGCCTTGCACGGCCCGCACCATTCGGCCCAGAAATCGATGATGACCAGCTTCGTCATCGACGGCTCGACGACGTCGCGGCGGAAAGTCTCGACCGCTTCCTTTTCGGCGGGGGTCATGCCCAGCGTAGCCAAATCCCGTTCCTCGATGTTTTCAGGGTGATGCGCCTCTATGTGGTGGATGGGGCGGCCAAGCCAAGCCCTTTCGCCATCGCGCGCCGACCTTCGCGTGCGCGGCATGAGCCAAAAAGCGGGGTGCCGGCATCCGATATCTGCGCGGTGGCGTCGCGTGCAGAACGGCTTCCGCCTCACCGCTTCCGAACAATAGTGGCGCTAGCGACGATACGGGTCTTGCGCGGACGGCGGACCGCTGTTAGAGGCCGCCGCCTTACCCGCCCCCACCGCCTGGGGGACTGGCGCCGAGCGGGCGTAGCTCAGGGGTAGAGCACAACCTTGCCAAGGTTGGGGTCGAGGGTTCGAATCCCTTCGCCCGCTCCAGTCTTTCAACGGACTGACACGACCGCGCCGATCGGCGCGGAGCCGCCACGGGAGGATTTCGCCTGTGTCCCATCCCCTCATCGCGCTGCTGACCGGCACGGTGCGGCCGTTCGGGCCGCGATCGGTGCCGAGCGGGATCGACAAGCATCCCGTCGCCGTCCCGGTCCATCTGGGGCGTGAGGGGCTGTCGGGGGACGGCCAGGGCGACCGACGCCATCATGGCGGCCCGGACAAGGCGGTGCACCACTATCCGTTCGATCATTACCCCACGTGGCAGGAGGAGATCGGCGCCGTCCCGCTGCTCGACCGGCCGGGCGGCTTTGGCGAGAATATCTCGACCACCGGGCTGACCGAGGACGACATCGCGCTGGGCGACAGGTTCCGCCTGGGCGGGGCGGTGATCGAAGTCAGCCAGGGCCGCCAGCCGTGCTGGAAGCTCAACCACCGATTCGCCGTCGCCGACATGGCGGCGCGGGTCCAGCGCACCGGCCGCACCGGCTGGTATTACCGCGTGATCGAGGAAGGGATGGTCGCGCCGGGCGACGCGCTGGCGCTGATCGACCGGCGGACGCCCGCGTGGACGCTGGGGCGGGTGTGGCGGGTGCTGTACGTCGACACGCTCGACCGCGGCGAGCTGGCCGCGCTGGCGGCGCTGCCGAACCTGCCCGACAGCTGGCGCCGCCTGGCCGAGCGGCGGCTCGCGACGCGCGCGGTGGAGGATTGGGCATTGCGCCTGACGGGCGACCCCGATTGAGCCGGGATTTTGCAGCCCGGCGTCGCATTGCGGACATAGTGCTGCCGCGAGCCGCTGCCATATCCGGCGGCGATATGGATCAGGATGTGACCGCGCGGCGCATGGAGCCCGAAGAGATGAAGCACGCGATTCGTCGCCGGATCGGGCCGCATTTGGTGATCGCGGTGGCCGCGCTGGCGACGCTGGCGGCGGCGCCGGGCGGTGCGCAGAGCACGATCGGCCCGGTTCAGGGCGAGTGGCGCAACGGCCGCAACACCGTGCATATCCGCACCTATCCGTGCGGCGATCAGGTGTGCGGCGTGGTCAGCTGGGCCGATGCGACGGCGGAGGCCGATGCACGGCGCGGCGGGACGCAGCAACTGCGCGGCACGCAGATCTTTCGCGAATTTCGCCCGGTCGGCGACGGCAGCTACAAGGGCAGGGTGTTCGTCCCCGATCTCAACAGCACCTTTTCCGGCCGCCTGACGGTGACGCCGGACGGCAAGCTGCTGGGTAAGGGCTGTTTGATCGGCGGGTTGTTCTGCAAGACGACGACGTGGCTGCGCGTCCAGTGAGCGGCGCGGGCGCGATCCGCGTCGGCATCGGCGGCTGGACGTTCGAGCCGTGGCGCGGAACCTTCTATCCCGACAAATGGCCGCACAAGCGAGAGCTGGAGTATGCCAGCCGCCAGCTGACCGCGATCGAGGTCAACGGCACCTATTATTCCGGGTTCAAGCCGGAGACGTTCGCCGGCTGGGCGAAAGTCGCGCCGGACGACTTCGTGTTCGCGCTCAAGGCCTCGCGCTTCTGCACCAACCGCAAGGTGCTGGCCGACGCGGGCGAATCGATCGCGCGCTTCACCGGGCAGGGCATCGTCGAGCTGGGCGACAAGCTTGGCCCGATCCTGTGGCAGTTCATGGCGACCAAGAAATTCGACGCCGTCGATTTCGCCGCGTTCCTCAAGCTGTTGCCCGCGAGTCAGGACGGGGTGCGGCTGCGCCATGCGGTGCAGGTGCGGCATGAAAGCTTCGCGGTGCCCGAATTCGTCGCGCTGTGCCGCGATGCCGGGGTGGCGATCGTCTATGCCCAGTCCGACGATTATCCGGCGATCGCCGATATCAGCGGCGATCTGGTCTATGCCCGGCTGGAAACGGCGGTCGAGGACGAACCGGCCGGCTATTCTCCGGTCGAACTCGATCGCTGGGCAGACGCGGCGCGGGTGTGGGCGGCGGGCGGCCAGCCCGATGGCCTGGCGAGCGTTTCCGATCCCGCGCCGGTGATGCCGCGCGACACCTTCGTCTTCATGATCTCGGGCGCGAAGGTGCGCAATCCGGCGGCGGCGCAAGCGTTGATCGCGCGGCTTTAATCGAGCCCCAGCCGGCGCAGCGGGGCGCGGACCAGTCCGCTGACCATCGCCGCCTGAATCCACGGCACCGGCCACAGGCGCGACAGCGGGCCGACCAGCCGGTCGCGCAGGAACGGTATCGCCCGCCCGTCGGATTGATAGACCGGGGTCAGCAATAGGCTCATCGCCTGGTAGAGCCGGACGTGCGAGCGTCGTGCCGCGATCGCCTGCGCCGTGGCGGCATCGACGTCATCGGCCTGCCGCAACGCCGTCGCCAGCGCATAGGCATCGAGCAGTGCCATGTTGGCGCCCTGCCCCAGCTGCGGACTGGTCGAATGCCAGGCGTCGCCGATGTGGATCAGCCCCGGTTGGGCCGGCCGCGCCAGCGTGCGGTGGGCGTAATGCGCGAATGTCAGCGCGTCGGGATGGTCGATCGCCGCGAGCAACGGCGCGGTCGCCGGCCACAGCGCGACCACGTCGTCCTGCCACGCCGCCAGCCCGCGTGCGCGCCACGCATCGAGACGGTCGGCGCGCAGCGACCAGAAGAAGGCGGCCTGCGCGGTCGCGGCGCCCGGCGGGGTGCCGACCGGCAGCACGCCCGCCATCACGCTGGCGGCGCGATAGCGTTGCTGGAGCGCGGTGACGTCGAAACCCTCGTCGGTCCATGGCACGGTGCCCCACAGCGCGCCGTAGGCGAGGGGTGTCGCCGGCGCGCCGGCCAGCGGGCTGCGCGCACCCAGCGCGTCGACGATCAGGTCGAAGGGGCCGGCGCTGGTACCGTCGGCGAAGGCCAGTCGCCGATCGCGCTGCCCGACGACCGCGCGCCCGCTCTCGATCGCGATCCCTTCCGCCCGCGCCAGATCGAACAGGATGCCGAACAGGCTGGCGCGGTGGATGCCGATCCCGAAACGGTCGCCGCGCGGCAGCGCCGCATAGCGGACGTCGAGTACCGTGCGGCCGCTGTCGGCCGCGACGCCGACCAGCCGGTCGATCCGCGCGCCCTGCGCCAGCACCGCCGCGTTTGCGCCCAGCGCGCGCAGCACCGCCAGCCCGGTCGGCTGGATCATCAACCCCGATCCCAGTGGCTGCGGCGCGGGGAATCGCTCGAACAGCGTCACGCGATGCCCGTCGCGGTGGAGGAACAGCGCGGCGGCAAGCCCCGCGATGCCGCATCCGGCGACCGCGACCTCCGGCCGCCGCATCGTCAGCGGTCGGCGCGCGGCGGGCTGGGCGTGTCGGCGACCATGCGCTCACCGTCGATCACGATCGGGCTGGCGACGCCGGGGACGCCATCCAGCGCCACACGCATTCCGCGCGCGATCACCTGCGGATCGGCGAACACTTCGGCGACGGTGTTGATCGATCCGGCGGGAACGCCCTTCGCCTCCAGCGCGTCGGCGAGATCCTGTTTGCGCCAGTCGAGGATCGCGCGCGCCAGCAGCGGGATCAGCGCGTCGCGATGCGCGACCCGGCCGGGATTGGTGGCGAAGCGCTCGTCGGCGGCGAGCGGAAGGCCGAGCACCTCGCACAATTTGGCGAATTGCGAATCATTGCCCACCGCGATGATCAGTTCGCCATCGGCGCAGGCGAACGCCTGATAGGGCACCAGATTGGCGTGGCCGTTGCCCATCCGGTGCGGCACCTTGCCCGACGCCATCCAGTTGAGCGCCTGATTGGCGAGCACCGCCACCTGGGTGTCGAGCAGCGCCATGTCGATGTGCGCGCCGACCCCGTCGACCTCGCGCCGGCGCAGCGCCGCGAGGATCGCCACCGCCGAATAGACGCCGGTGAAGATGTCGGCATAGGCGATGCCCGCCTTTTGCGGCGCGCCGTCGGGATCGCCGGTCAGCGACATGATCCCGCCCATGCCCTGGATGATGAAATCATAGCCGGCGCGATGGGCATAGGGTCCGGTCTGGCCGAATCCGGTGATCGAACAGGTGATCAGGCGCGGGTGGGTCGCGCTGAGGCTGGCGTGATCCAGTCCATATTTGACCAGCCCGCCGACCTTATAATTCTCGATCACCACGTCGGCTTCGGCGATCAGCGCGCGAGCCTGCGCCTGACCCTCCGGCGTGGCGATGTCGATCGCGACACCCGATTTGCCGCGATTGGCCGAGTGATAATAGGCGGCGTCGAGGCTGTTTCCGGCGGCATCGTACAGGAAGGGCGGGCCCCAGTGACGGGTGTCGTCGCCGGCGCCCGGCCGCTCGACCTTGATCACCTCCGCGCCCAGATCGGCGAGCAGCTGGCCGCACCACGGGCCGGCCAGGATGCGCGCCAGCTCGACCACCTTGATGCCGTGCAGCGGTTTGGCGGGAGCGGTCATGGACGGCGGATCTCGTAGATCACGTGCGGCTTCATCGCGCCGGCCATCATCCGGTCGACGGTGCCGGGGCGGAGCACGCCGCCGATCTTTTCCATCGCGCGGCGCGAGCGGACGTTATCCGCACCCACCGTGAACACCGCAGTGGCGACGGCGCGGTGGATGTGATCGAGCATCAGGCGCTTGATCTCGCGATTATAGCCTCCGCCCCAATGGCTGCGCGCGAGATAGGTCCAGCCGATCTCGATCTCGTCCAGCGCCGGATTCCAATGGTCGTAGCGGCTCGCCCCGATCACCGTGCCATCGGCCCGGTCGACGATCGTCAGCGATCCGCCCGATGCCAGCCCGCCATCGAAATAGGCGCGAAACACCGGTTCCTGCCACCGGTCATGCGCCGGATGGACCGCCCATAGCAGTGGATCGGATGCGACCGCGAACAGCGCCCCCCAGTCGTCGGCGCGCGTCGGCCGCAGCGTCACATGCTCGCCCTCGAGCGTCGGCTGGCGATCGGGTTCGGCCATGCCCGGTCCGCTCAGAAGGCGGCGATGCCGGTGATCGCCCGGCCGAGGATCAGCCCGTGGACGTCATGGGTCCCCTCATAGGTGTTGACCGTCTCCAGGTTGATCGCGTGGCGCAGCACGTGGAAATCGGCCGAGATGCCGTTGCCGCCGTGCATGTCGCGCGCCACCCGCGCGATATCGAGCGCCTTGCCGCAATTGTTGCGCTTGATGATGCTGATCGCCTCGGGCGCCAGCGTCCCCTCGTCGAACATGCGGCCCGCGCGCAGTGCCGCCTGCAGGCCCAGCGCGATCTCGGTCTCCATATTGGCGAGCTTGAGCTGGACGAGCTGGGTCGCGGCGAGCGGCCGGCCGAACTGGTGGCGGTCGAGCGTATATTGCCGCGCCGCCTCCATGCACGCCTCGGCCGCGCCCATCGTGCCCCAGGCGATGCCGTAGCGTGCGCGGTTGAGGCAACCGAACGGCCCCTTCAGCCCCTGCACCTCGGGCAGCAGTGCGTCTTCCCCGACCTCGACGCCGTCCATCACGATCTCGCCGGTGATCGACGCGCGCAGGCTCAGCTTTCCCTCGATCTTCGGCGTCGAAAGGCCCGACATACCGCGTTCGAGCACGAAACCCTTGATCCCGCCGCCGTGCGCGTCGGATTTGGCCCACACCACCATCACGTCGGCGATCGGCGAATTGGTGATCCACATCTTGCTGCCGGTCAGCCTGTATCCTGTCGCGGTCTTTTCGGCGCGGGTGCGCATCCCGCCGGGATCGGAGCCGGCGTCGGGCTCGGTCAGGCCGAAACAGCCGACCAGTTCGCCGCTGGCCAGGCCGGGCAGGTATTTCCGCTTCTGCGCCTGGGTGCCATAGGCGTGGATCGGGTGCATCACCAGGCTCGACTGCACCGACATCGCCGATCGATAGCCCGAATCGACCGCCTCGACCTCCCGCGCGACCAGTCCATAGGCGACATAGCCCAGCCCGGCGCCGCCATATTCCGGCGAAATGGTCGGCCCGAGCAGCCCAAGCGCGCCCATCTCGCGCATGATCTCGCGATCGAAATCCTCATCGAGGAAGGCGCGGGTGACGCGCGGCAGCAGCCGGTCGCGCGCATAGGATCGCGCGGCGTCGCGCACCATGCGCTCCTCGTCGGTCAGCTGCGCGTCGAGCGCGAAAGGATCCTGCCAGTCGAAGCGGCCCATCTCGGCCATCCCATTCTCCCTTATGCGGTCTTGCCAGTGGCGTCGTGTCAGTCGGCGGGCGCAGGCGGCGGGTTGGACGGCGCCGCCGCCGCCGGCTGGCCCAGCGCGACGAATTCGAGCGCCGACAGCGCGTTGCGCGCGGCGATGTAGCGTTGCGCCGCCTCGATCCAGCTCCTGGCGGCGGGGGCGCCGGGCATCCGCGACACCTCGGCGCGAGCACCCTCGACCTGCCCGGCATCGAGCATCCGGCGCGCGCGCGCCAGCCGGTCGGTCGGGCGCGGGCTGGGCGTCGTTTCATGGCGCAGCACGATCAGCCCGGTGACCTCACGCCATACCGCGCGGCCGACGCCGTCCTCGATCGTGCCGCTGGTCAGGCGGGGGGCGATGGTGTCGAGCGCCTCGCGCAGGTCCTCCAGCGTCACCGGGGCGCGGCCGGCGGCGATCACGGTGGCGACCGCCTCACCGGCCTCGCCGCCGAATCGGGTGCGCAGCAGCGGGGCATAGCCCTCCAGCGGCTGGCCGCGATCGAGCCGGCGGCGCACGGCAAAGGCGATCAGCAGCCGCTCGGCGCGCTGGGCATTGGCGGCCGCGGTGCGCGCGGCGGCATCGGCGGTTCCGATGCGCGCCTCGATGTTGCGCAGCTGCATGTCGAGCGCGGCCTCGCGCGCGGCCAGCCCCTCGATGGTGATCGGCGCGGCCGCCGCCGCCGCCGAGGGCACCGCGGCGGACGGCGTGACAATGATCGGCTGCGGCGCCGGCTTGCGCCAGCGTTCGATCGCCGGCCCGGCCCAGATCACCGCGATCGCGCCCAGGGCGAAGGCGGCCGACACCAGGATCGCCAGCGGCCATCGGTTGCGACGGGGCAGCGCGGGCGCCGGCAGCAGGCTGTCGTCGGTCATGGCGGGACTTATCGACACCGGCGCCAGCCCCGTCAATCGGCGAGGCGACGGGCGGCGGCGATCAGCGCGCCGTCGGTCGGCCGTTCGGCGACCGCGACCGCCGCCCAGCCGGTGCCGGCGGCCTCGGCCACCGCGCGGCTGATCGCGGCGACCGCGACGGTCGGGCGATCCGCCACCACCTCGCCCAGCCGGATCGCGGCGCGCGCCGAATGGAGCAGCGCGACGCTGCCGGCCAGCCCGTCCGGCTCCACCGGCAGCGGGGTGCTGGCATAGACGGTGATCGTGTCGGCGCCGCTCTCGATCCGGTCGCGTCCAGCGAGGTGGAGCAGGCGTTGCGCGCCCGCAGACGCCATGACGTCAGTCACGCCCGCGTCGCCGGTCGACCGCACGGTGAACCCGGCGTCCGCCGCCGCGCGCGCGGTCGCGGCGCCGACCGCATGGACCGGCAACGCCTTCAGCCGGTCTAGCTCGTCCCCGCCGTGGCGCAGTGCGTTGGCACTGGTCAGCAACAGTGCGTCATAGCCGGTGGGATCGGGCGCGCGCCACGCCACCGGCGCCACCGCGAACAGCGGCAGCCGGATCGCGACCAGCCCGAGCATGGCGATGCGGCCGGCGGTGGCGGCGTTGCCCGGTTCGGGCCGCAGCACCGCCAGCGGGCGCGTCATGATCCAAACAGCGCGCGGATCGATGGTGGCGCGGCCGCCAGCAGCGCCGCCGCCAGCGCCGCCGGATCGCTGCCGCTGCGCTGCACCGATTCGCTGCCGTCCTCGGCGAACAGCGCGGCGTCGATCGACAGGCCCTGTGACGTCATCCGCGCCAACGCCGCCACCGGCGAATGGCAATCGGCGTCGAGCGCGGCGAGCAGCGCGCGCTCCGCCAGGACGCAGGCCTCGGTCTCGCGGTGGCCGATCGCCGCGAGCAGCGCGCGCATCGCGGCGTCGTCGGCGCGCACCTCGATCCCCACAGCGCCTTGCGACGGCGCGGGCAGCATCGTGTCGAGCGGGATCGCCACGCCGATATCGTCGCGCCCAAGTCGCGTCAGGCCCGCCGCCGCCAGCAGCGTCGCCTCCGCCTCACCGGCCGCCAGCCGCGCCAGCCGCGTATCGACGTTGCCGCGAAACAGTACCGGCACCAGATCGGGGCGGATCGTGCGGACCTGCGCGGCGCGGCGCGGTGAGCTGGTGCCGATCCGCGCGCCGGGCGGCAGCGCGGCGAAGCTGTCGGCGCCGACCAGCCGATCGCGCACGTCGGCGCGCTCGAGCATCGCGGCGATGGCGATTTGCGCGGGACGGATCGTCTCGACGTCCTTCATCGAATGGACCGCGCAATCGATGTCGCCGGCCAGCAGCGCGCGGTCGAGCTCCTTGGTCCACAGCGCCTTGCCGCCGATTTCGGCGAGCGCGCGATCCTGCACCCGGTCGCCGGTGGTGCGCACCGCGACGATCTCGACCGCGCAGCCGTGCGCGGCGATCAGCGCGTCGCGCACCATGTTCGCCTGCACCAGCGCGAGCGGCGATCCGCGCGTTCCCAGCCGTATGTGTGTCATCGCGCATGCGATTGGACCAACACCGGCCCTTCGACAAGGTCGGGTGCCGTCGCTACATAGCGGCGATGCTGATCCTCGGCCTTGAATCGAGCTGCGATGAAACCGCCGCCGCGCTCGTCACCGGCGACCGCCGCGTGCTCGCGCACAAGCTCGCCGGGCAGGAAGCGGCGCATCGCCCGTTCGGCGGCGTCGTCCCCGAAATCGCCGCGCGCGCGCATGTCGAGGTGCTTGGCCCGCTGGTCGAGGCGGCGCTGGCGGAAGCGGACGTGACGCTGGCCGACGTCGACGCCATCGCCGCCACCGCCGGGCCGGGGCTGATCGGCGGGGTGATGGTCGGGCTGGTCACCGGCAAGGCGCTGGCGCTGGCGTCGGGCAAGCCGCTGGTCGCGGTCAACCATCTGGAAGGGCACGCACTGTCGCCGCGACTCGCCGATCCGGATCTCGGCTTTCCCTATCTGTTGCTGCTCGTTTCCGGCGGGCATTGCCAGATCCTGCTGGTCGAGGGCCCCGGCGCCTATCGCCGGCTCGCCACCACGATCGACGACGCGGCGGGCGAGGCGTTCGACAAGACCGCCAAGCTGCTCGGCCTCGGCTTTCCCGGCGGCCCGGCGGTCGAGCGGGCGGCGGCGCTGGGCAATGCGCGGGCGGTGCCGCTGCCGCGCCCGCTGGTCGGATCGGCCGAGCCGCATTTCTCCTTCGCCGGATTGAAGAGCGCGGTCAGCCGCGCGCGCGACGCCGGGACATGGGCCGCGGAGGATATCGCCGCGTCGTTCCAGGCAGCGGTGGTGGATTGCCTGATCGACCGCACGCGTCGCGCCCTCAATCGGGTGCCCACGATCACCGCGCTGGTCGTCGCGGGCGGGGTCGCCGCCAACGGCGCGGTGCGCGCGGCGCTGGAGGGGCTCGCGCGCGACCATGCCCTGCGCTTTGTCGCGCCGCCCCTGTGGCTGTGCACCGATAACGCCGCGATGATCGCCTGGGCGGGGGCGGAACGGTTCGCGGCGGGCATGGTCGATCCGCTCGATGCGCCGGCGCGGGCGCGCTGGCCGCTCGACGGCGATGCGGAAAAGGTGCGCGGCGCGGGGGTGAAGGCATGAGGATCGGGGTGCTCGGCGGCGGGGCGTGGGGCACCGCGCTCGCCCAGGTCGCGGCGCGCGGCGGCCGACCGGTGACGCTGTGGGCGCGGGAGGCGGCGGTGGTCGACTCGATCAATCGCGACCATGAGAACGCGCTGTTCCTGCCCGGCGTCGCGCTCGATCCCGCGATCACCGCCACCGGCGACCTGGCCGAACTGGGTGATCGCGACGCGCTGCTGGTGGTCGCGCCGGCACAGCACATCCGCGCCGTGCTCGCCGCCGCGCCGGTCGGGGCGACGCCGCTGGTGCTCTGCGCCAAGGGGATCGAAGCGGGCAGCCGCCTGCTCGTCGGTGAGGTTGCCCACACCGTATGTCCAGCGGCGCCGATCGCGGTGCTGTCCGGGCCGACCTTCGCGCATGAGGTCGCGCGCGGTCAGCCGACCGCGGTGACGCTGGCGTGCGACGATGCCGATCTGCGCGAACGCCTCGCCGAACGCCTCGCGGCGCCGGCGTTCCGCACCTATGCCTCGGCCGACGTCACCGGGGCGGAGATCGGCGGCGCGGTGAAGAACGTGCTCGCCATCGCCTGTGGCGTGGTCGAGGGCGCGGGACTTGGGCTCAACGCGCGGGCGGCGCTGATCGCGCGCGGTTTCGCCGAAATGACCCGATTCGGGGTCGCGCGCGGCGGGCGGGCGGAGACGCTGGCCGGGCTTTCGGGGCTGGGTGATCTGGTGCTGACCTGTTCGTCGACCAACTCGCGCAACTTCACGCTCGGCGTCGGCCTCGGGCAGGGCCGCGCGGCATCGGACCTGCTCGCCGACCGCCGGACCGTCGCCGAGGGCGCCTTTACCGCGCCGGTGCTGCGCGAGGCGGCGGCGGAGGCCGGGGTCGACATGCCGATCTGCGATGCGGTGTGTGCGCTGCTCGACGGCGCTCGGTTGTCCGACGTGGTCGGGGAACTGCTCAACCGGCCGCTCAGGGATGAGGGATGACGCGCTGGGCGGCGCTGCTCAAGGGCGTCAACGTCGGCGGCAACCGCAGGCTCCCGATGGCGGATTTGCGGCGCTTTGCCGAGGGGTTGGGCTTCACTGACGTCAAGACGCTGCTGGCGTCGGGCAACCTCGTCTTTTCGAGCGATGAGACATCGGCGGCCGCGCTCGAATCGCGTCTGGAGGACCAGGCCAGGGCGCAACTGGGGCTCGACACCGCCTTCCTCGTGCGCGACGCGGCGGATCTGCGCTCGACGATTGCCGGCAACCCGTTCGCCGCGCAGGCGGCGGCGCGGCCCAACCATCTGCTGGTCCATTTCCATCGCGACGCGGTGCCGCTCGAATGGGTGGCGGCGGTGCGTGCCGAGATCGACGGGCCCGAGCGGATCGCCGCGTCGGGCCGGGAGCTGTTCGTCGATTACGCCGACGGGATCGCCGGTTCGACGCTGGCCGCGCTGATCACCCGCGCGCGGCACCGCCGGCTCAACACCGCGCGCAACTGGAACACGGTGGTCAAGCTGCTGGCGATGCTGGAGACGCGCTAGAAATCGACCGCGACGCCCTTGCGCTCCCAATCGCCGTAACGGACGGGGTCGGGGCCGAGCGGGTCGGCGTCGGGGCGGACCAGCGGTTCGGGTGCCGGCACGGGCGGATTCGGCGGAGGCCAGCCGGCTGGCGGTTTCACATGTGGCGGTCGTTGGGCCATAGGCTGTCCAAATGAGCCGTCCCCAGCCCGCGATCAAGTCCGATCCCCCCGGTTTCCCCGCCCGCCGCGCCGCATTGCGGCTGCTCGACGCGGTGCTGCGCCGGGGGCAGGCGATCGAACAGGCGCTGCACAACGCGACGCAGGGCATCGAGCGCGCCGACGATCGCGCGCTCGCCCACGCCATCGCCGCAGAGACGCTGCGCCACCTGCCCGATCTCGACGCGCTGATCGATGGCGCGACCAAGCAGCCCCTGCCCGACGATGCCAAGGCGCGCATGGTGCTGCGCATCGCCCTGGTCCAGGTGCTGGCGCTGGGCACCGCCCCCCATGCGGCAATCGCCACCGCGCTGCCGCTGGTCGATGG
>NZ_DATMGG010000229.1:0-9035 GCF_035555815.1 Sphingomonas sp. | reverse complement strand
TATTGGTCGGCAACCTGGGGCGTGACCCCGAAAGCCGCAGCTTCCAGAACGGCGGCAAGGTGGTCAACCTGCGCATCGCCACGTCGGAAAGCTGGAAGGACAGGAACACCGGCGAGCGTAAGGAAAAGACCGAATGGCATTCGGTCGCGATCTTCAACGAAGGGCTCGCCAACGTCGCCGAACGCTATCTGCGCAAGGGCAGCAAGGTCTATATCGAGGGCGCGCTCCAGACCCGGAAGTGGACCGACCAGGCCGGGGTCGAGAAATATTCAACCGAGATCGTGCTGCAGGGGTTCAACAGCGTGTTGACGATGCTCGACGGTGCGCCGGGCAGCGGTGGCGGCGGCGGCGGCGGCGGGAGCCGCGGCGGTGACGACTGGGGCGGCGGCAGCGACGATTTCGCCGGGCAAAGCTCGGGCGGCGGCCGTGGCGGCAATTTCAACGCCGGCGGCCAGCGTTCGGGCGCGGCGAAGGGCAACGACTTCGGCGGCGGCTTCGCCAACGACCTCGACGACGACGTGCCGTTCTAGGGCCGGACCAGCCTTCCCGAATAGCGACCGTCCAACCCCGTTCCGCCGGCATTCCGGGCGCAAGGACGGTCTGCCGCCCGTGTCTCGGTTCCCCGGCGGCGCGGTCCATCCCCGACCAACCCCCTGTCCGTAACGCCCGACGGCGATCGTCACCGGGCGAAACGCGGCGCCTGATCGCCGCCTGATTCTCGTATGTGACAATTTTTTGGCGGGATCGTCCCGCTGTTGCGTCACATGAGTCAGGACCGCGATGGGCGCGGGCAGGGGACAGAGCAGATGCAAAACAGGGGGCGTCTTTCGATCTATGGCGGCGGTTCGGCTGCGGTCATGGCACTCTGGCTGGCGGCGACGCCGGCGGCGGCGGCACCAGCAGCGGCGGCACAGGCGGCGCGGACCTTCGACATCCCGGCCGGCGATCTGGGACGCGCGCTCAATATCTTCGCGCGGCAGGCCAATCAGCAGATCATCTTTTCCAGCACGCTGGTGGCGGGCAAGCAGACAAGGGGCGTGCGCGGCGGGCTGGAGCCGCAGGCCGCGCTGACGCTGCTGTTGCAGGGCAGCGGCCTGCGTGCCGAGGGCGGCGCGGTGCTGACGCTGCGCAAGGTCGAGCCCGCCCGGACCGTCGCCCAACGCCAGCTGGTGAGCGCGGTGAGCGCGCCGGCGCCGATCGCCGGCCTTGGCCGCGCGCAGGAGCGCGTGGCCGAGGCGCAGGTCGACGCCGATTCGGCGCAGGACGACCGCACATCGTCGATAGCCCAGGAAATCATCGTCACCGGATCGCGCATCGTCCGCGACGGCTATCAGGCGCCGACGCCGACCACGGTGCTGTCGATGGAGGACATCCAGGACCGCGCGCCGACCAACATCGCCGACTATGTCAGCCAGTTGCCGTCGATGGGCGTCGGCAACACCCCGCGCACTACGCTGCTGTTCGCCAACGCCACCGGCGGCGCGAATCAGATGAGCGCGCGCGGGCTGGGCGTGACGCGGACGCTGACGCTGCTCGACGGCCGCCGCGTCGTCGGATCGGGCATGTCGCCCGCCGTCGACGTCAACCTGTTGCCGCAGAATCTGGTGCAGCGAGTCGACGTGGTCACCGGTGGCGCCTCCGCCGCTTATGGTTCCGACGCGGTCGCCGGGGTGGTGAACTTCATCCTCGATACCGGCTTTACCGGGGTCAAGGGCAGCGTGAACCTCAGCCAGACGGACCGTGCCGACGGGCGGGTGTTCTCCGGCGATCTCGCCTATGGAGCGAAGTTCGCCGGGGGGCGTGGGCACCTGTTGCTCAGCGGATCGTATTTCAACGGGCAGGGGATCGATTCGCCGATCGGCCGCAGCTGGTATCAGCCGGGCTATCACCTGCTGACCAACCCGGACTGGACCGCGACCAACGGTCAGCCGGGCCAGATCGTCCGCAACGATGTCGGCTATACCAGCACGCCCGGCGGCGTTGTCGCCTCGGGGCCGCTCAAGGGCATGACGTTCGGCCCCGGCGGCGAGATCGGGCAGTTCGTGTTCGGTCCGATCCAGCAGGGCCAGATGCAGGCGGGTGGCACCGTCATCCCCACCGCCGCGCGCTGGCCGCTGCTGCCCGACGACAAGCATTGGAGCACCTATGGCCGGCTGAGCTACGAGGTGACCGACGACATCACCGCGATCTTTGAAGCGGGCTATGCCGGCAGCGACACCGTCAACTGGTCGGCGACGTATAACCGACAGGGGGCGACCGCGCTGACCGTGTCGCGCGCCAACCCCTACCTGCCGCTGGCGGCGCAACAGGCGATGGACGCGGCCGGCGTCACGTCTTTCCAGATGAACCGGCTGTTCTACGACATGATCAATTCGCCGGGCAGCCACGCCGGCCTAGCGGGATATTCCCGGCGGCAGGATCGCATCCTGGCCGCGCTGGAGGGCAAGTTCCTCGGCACCGGCAAATGGCGCGCCTATTACCAGCGCGGCCACAGCAAGGTGTGGTACACCCGCGACGACAACCTGATGCCCGCGCGGTTCAACCTGGCGGTCGACGTCATCGCCAATCCGGCGACCGGCGGCGTCGCCGGGGTGGCGGCCGGGGCGCCGATCTGTCGTTCGACGCTGGCCAATCCGGGCAACGGCTGCGTGCCGATGAACATCTTTGGCGAGGGATCGCTGGGGGCGGCGTCGATCGCGTGGGTGACGGGCTATGCCGAAGGGCTGCGGACCCGGCAGGATCTCGACTTCCACCAGGATGTCTGGTCGGTCGACGCGCAGTACGAGCCGTTCTCGACCTGGGCCGGCCCGGTCTCGATCGCGGCGGGCTTCGAGTATCGCAAGGAATCCTTCTCCTCGACCGCCGACGCGACGTCGGAGGCGTCGCTGTGGAACGTCGGCAATTTCAAGGGCGGCACCGGCTCCTACAATGTGAAGGAGTTCTTCGGCGAAGTGCTGCTGCCGTTGCTCAAGGATTCGGCGGTGGCCGACAGCCTCGACCTCAACGCCGCGGTCCGCCGCACCGACTATTCGACCAGCGGCCCGGTCACCACGTGGAAGGCGGGCGTGACCTGGGACGTCACCGGCGGACTGCGCCTGCGCGGCACCCGCTCGCGCGATATCCGCGCGCCGAACCTGAACGATCTCTACGCGCCGGGCAGCCAGTTCGTGAACGCGTATCTCGATCGCACCCAGGCGAACAGCCCGCAGGTGCCGAACATCACGATCAGCGGCGGCAACCCCAATCTGACGCCGGAGATCGCCGACACCTGGACCGCCGGCGGCATCTACAGCCCGCGCTGGCTGCCGGGGCTCAGCCTGTCGATCGACTGGTACAAGATCGACATCAAGGACGCGATCGTCGGGGTCGGCGCGCAGACGATCATCGACCAATGCTATGGCTACAACCGGCCGCAGATCCCGTCGGCGTGCCAGTCGATCGTGCTGGCGGCGGGGGCGAGCAACCTCGTCAACGCGACGATCTACACCGGCGGCATCAACGCATCGCAGGTGGCGGTGGAAGGCATCGATTACGAAGCGACCTACCGCTCCGACCTCAGCCGGATCAGCGGTTCGCTGCCCGGCGCGCTCAACATCCGCCTGCTGGTGTCGCAGCGGCTGAAGGACGAGACCAACCTGCCCGGCGACGTCACCCCGCCGACGCTGGGCACCACCGGCAGCCTGAAGTGGAAGGGGATGCTGACAACCACCTATGCGGTCGGGCCGAGCCGCACCAGCCTGACCGCGCGCTATCTCGGCTCCGGCACGATCACCAACCAGCCGATGACCAGCCGCACCGGGATCGCCGACGATCTCAACCACGTGAACCCGGTGTGGTATTTCGACCTGTCCGAAAATTACGAGCTGAAGATCGGCGGCGCCAAGGTGACGCTGTTCGGCGTGGTCGACAATCTGTTCGATCGCCGGCCCGAAGCGATTCCGGCCGGGGAAACCAGCTTTGGCACCAACAACCCCTATGACCTGCTGGGGCGGACCTACCGCGTGGGACTGCGCTTCAAGCTTTGAGGACCGCGAACCTCTCCTTCCCTCCTACGTGGGGGGAAGGGGAGGGATCCTGCCGTGTCGCCGGGGAATGTGAAGAGGCGCGCGGCGGGCGGTCCGACCGGCGCGGTTCGGAAATGTCAGTCCGATGATCCGGCCTTGACCGCCATCAGTTTGCTGAACTTGCTCTTGAACGCGGCCAGATCGCCGCCGCTCAGCTTCTGGACCGATTCGAACGTCACCTTGCCCGGATTGACCGGCACGCCGTTCCTGGTCAGCTCATAATGGAGGTGCGGCCCGGTCGACAGCCCGGTCGAGCCGATATAGCCGATCACCTGGCCGGGGCTGACGCGCTGGCCGGAGCGCACCGCGATCCGGCTCATGTGACCATAGCCGGTGGCCATGCCGCCGCCGTGCGCCAGCTTGACGTAATTGCCATAGCCGCCGGCGCGGCCCGCCATCTGCACCACGCCGGCCATCGCCGCGTGGATCGGCGCGCCATAGGGCGCGGCGATGTCGAGCCCCTTGTGCAGCCGCATATAGCCGAGCAGCGGATGCCGCCGCCAGCCGAACGGCGACGACAGGCGGCCGTTGACCGGCATCCCTGCGCTGCCGCCGGTGGTCTGGCCGATGCCGCGCGGATCGAACCACTGGCTCTTCCCGTCCTCTTCCCACCGCATCAATTGCAGCTTGTTCGAACTGCCACTCAGCCCGGCATAGAGCAGCTTGCCGAGCTGGACCTCGCCGGTCGCGGCGCGGGCCTGCTCGACGATGATGTCGAAACGGTCGTCGGCGCCGACCCGGCTGATCGGCATCCGCGACGCGATGGAGCGGATGAACGCCTCGACCGCCTTGGCCGGCACGCCGGCGGCGCGGGCCGATCGATAGAGGCTGGGGCCGGCGCGGCCCTGGATGCGCAGCGGCGTGTTGTCGATCGCGATCGGGATCGCCGCCAGCGCCAGTCGGTCGCCGTCGCGGCCGACCTGCATGTTGAGGTCGAATTTGGCGCGGAACGCCAGTTTCTCGAGCGGGCGCGGCGCGTCCTTGTCGGTGCGGCGGCCCAGCGTCAGCTCGAACTGGGTGCCGGGACGCAGCTCGCCGAGCGCCAGCCGCGCGGCGACCATGTCGGCGACCGCGCGGGCATCGCCCGAACCGACGCCGGCGCGACGCAGCGCGGCGGTGAAATCCTCGCCCGCGCCCAGCGTCGCGGTCGCCTCGATCTGCGGGCGTTCGGGGGTGTCCCTGAGCGGGGTGACCAGTGCGTTGGCGCCCAGTCGGCGCCCGCTGTTGGCGCCCAACGCGAGCGGCGTGATCGCCAGGCTGCGCGTCTCGTCATAATCGGTGCCGGCCATCGGCGCGGTGCTGTCGGTGATCACCGGCAGGCTGAACGCGGGGGACAGCGCGATCGTCGCCGCGCACAACGCCGCGCAGGTCGCCGCGCCGCGCCACCAGGTGCGCGAGCCGATGTCGGAACCGAGATCGGGGACCAGATCGACATGGGCGAAGCGTCCGGCGAGCCGTTCGGCGATGCCCGGTGCCGCGACCGGCGTTGCCGGCGCGCGCCCGAACGACAGCGCCGCCGCGCCGCCCGCTCCTTCCAGTCCGTGTTCGTTGCGCAAGAACAAAGCGCGCCCCGCCCCCGAAATACAAAAACGGCCTGCCTGAACCCCAAGCCTGGGCAGCAGCGTTGTGGCGCCGAGTCCCTAAAGTCAAATTAACCCCGCATCCACTGCGGCGACGCTGCGACGAGCCGTGCGGGGAGCTGGACGAGCCGGCGGAACGAACCAGCCACCGCGCGCAAGCGCTGGGGACGATTGCGGAAATTTACGCGCAACGGACGGTTGCGTCGCCGCGTGCGCGGGCCGATGTAGGGCGGGCGATGGTATCGTTCGCGCGCTCCCCGATCACGGCCGTGCTGGGCCCGACCAACACCGGCAAGACCCATCTCGCGGTCGAGCGGATGTGCGGCCATTCGTCGGGGATGATCGGCTTTCCGCTGCGGCTGCTCGCGCGCGAGGTCTATGACCGCGTCGTGCGGATGAAGGGCGAGCATCAGGTCGCGCTGATCACCGGCGAGGAGCGGATCGTTCCGCCGCAGGCGCGCTGGTTCCTGTGCACCGCTGAATCGATGCCGCTCGACCGCGAATTTGGCTTTGTCGCACTCGATGAGGCGCAGCTTGGCGCCGATCTTGAGCGCGGGCATGTCTTTACCGACCGCATCCTGCGCGCGCGGGGGCGCGACGAGACGATGATCCTCGGTTCCGCGGCGTTGAAGACGATGCTGAAATCGCTGGTGCCCGACGCCGAAGTGATCGAGCGGCCGCGCTTCTCGACGCTCAGCTACGCCGGCGCGAAGAAGCTGTCGCGGCTGCCCAAAAGATCGGCCATCGTCGCGTTCAGCGCCGAGGAGGTCTATGCGGTGGCAGAGGCGCTGCGGCGGCTGCGCGGCGGCGCGGCGGTGGTGATGGGCGCGCTGTCCCCGCGCACGCGCAATGCCCAGGTGGCGATGTTCCAGGCGGGCGAGGTCGATTATCTGGTCGCCACCGACGCGATCGGCATGGGCCTGAACATGGACGTGGCGCATGTCGCCTTCGCCAGCCTGACCAAGTTCGACGGGCGTCGCCAGCGCCGGCTGACCGTGGCGGAGATGGCGCAGATCGCCGGCCGCGCCGGGCGTCACCAGCGCGACGGCACCTTTGGCGCGCTGCACGAACAGGGGCCGGGCGCGTTCACGCCGGAGGAGGTGTTCGCGATCGAGGAGCATCGCTTCGCGCCGATCGACCATCTCTACTGGCGCGATGGCGAACCCGATCTGTCGAGCATCGCCGCGCTGATCGCCAGCCTTGAGGCGAAGCCGACGTTGCCCGGCCTGCGCCCCGCGCCGGAGGCGACCGATCTGGCCGTGCTCAAGCGGCTCGCCGAAGATCCGGCGGTACGCCAGCGCGGGCAGGTGGCGAAGCTGTGGGCGGCGTGCGGGCTGCCCGATTTCCGCAAGCTCGGGCCGGAGCCGCACAGCCGGTTCGTCGGCCGCATCTTCAACCATCTGACCGAAGGCGACGGCCATATCCCGCACCGCTGGTTCGCGGAGGAGATCGCACGGCTCGACAATGTTGGCGGCGATGTCGAAACGATCGCCGGGCGGATCGCCGCCGCGCGCAGCTGGGCCTATATCGCGCACCGCGCGGATTGGCTTTCCGACCCGCTCCACTGGCAGGACCGCGCGCAGGCGCTGGAGACGCGGTTGAGCGACGCGCTGCACGACCGGCTGACCCAGCGGTTCGTCGACAAGCGCACCACCGCGCTGTTGCGCGGGATCGGCGCCGACGCCAGCGCGCTGCCGGTCAAGATCGAGGCGGACGGCGGCGTGCTGGTCGAGGATCATCCGATCGGCCGGCTCGACGGGTTTCGCTTCACCGTCGCCGCCGACGCGCGTGCCGCCGACAAGCGCATCCTGCTCGCCGCCGCCGAAAAGCGGCTGGGCGGCGAACTGGCCAAACGCGGGCGCGCGCTGGCCGATGCGCCCGATGACGCGTTGACGCTCGACGGCGGCAGCGTGTGTTGGAGCGGCGGGGCCGTCGCGACGCTGGCGGCCGGGCCGCAGCTTAGCCGGCCGAAGATCGTGCTGGACCGCGCGCTCGATTGCCTGGGCCAGGCGGAGCGCGATGCGATCGCGGCGCGGCTGGCGGCGTGGATCGACGACCGCACCGCACAGGTCACGCCGGTGCTCGCGCGACTCGATCGGTTGGCACGCGATCCGACCGCGCCGGGCGCGCTGCGCGCCACCGCCGCCGCGCTGGCCGATGCCGGCGGGCTGGCGGAGCGCAACGCCGTCGCCGATGTCGAGGGGCTGGAGCCAAAGGCGCGGCAGTATCTGCGCGCGGTCGGCATCACCGTCGGCACGCTCGACCTGTTCGATCCGCGCCTGCTGAAACCGGCGGCGGCGGCGTGGCGCGCCGCGTTGCTGGCGGCGCGCGGAGTGACGGTGGCGTTGCCGCCGCCGGGTGCCGCGGTGATCCGCGGCGGCGCGCCGGCGCCCGGTTTCCGCCGGATCGGTGCGCAGCAGGTTCGTGTCGACCTGGTCGAGCGCATCGCTCGCGCCGCGCACGACGCCCGCGCCGGGCGCAAGCCCTTCGTTCCCGATCCGGCGCTCGCCACTTCGATCGGGGTGACGCCGGATACGCTGGCCAAGCTGATGGCGCGGCTGGGGTTCAAGAGCGTCGCCGCGGAGGAGGGGCCGCCGCAATGGGCATGGCGCGGCCGCCCGCAGCCGCGCGCCCGCGTCACGGAGGCGCCGCCGCGCCGCGACAACGCCTTCGCCGCGCTGGCGGACTGGGGCACGGACCGGAGCGCCGGCCATGGTTGATCCGGCACCGGCGACGATGCGGATCGACAAATATCTGTGGTTCGTCCGGCTGGCCAAGACGCGCGGCTTTGCGCAGGAGGTGGCGGAGGCGCGGCACCTGCGCATCGACGGGCGGGTGATCGACCGCGCCGCCGCGCCGGTACGGGTCGGCAATGTGTTGACCTTTCCGCTGCACGATCGCGTGCGCGTGATCCGGGTCGAGGCGCTTCCCGCGCGGCGCGGCCCGGCGCCGGAAGCGCGGCGGTGCTACACCGATCTGAATGAGAACGTCTCGCAGGAAGGCGCCAGCGATTGACGGCGCATTTTCGCTTGCATAGCGAAGGCGCGATTCAAGGAGTTGACCAATGACCTACGTCGTCACCGATGCCTGCATTCGCTGCAAGTACATGGATTGCGTCGAGGTCTGTCCGGTCGACTGTTTCTATGAAGGCGAGAACATGCTCGTCATCAACCCCAGCGAATGCATCGACTGCGGCGTGTGCGAGCCCGAATGCCCGGCCGAGGCGATCCTGCCCGACACCGAAAGCGGGCTGGAGAAGTGGCTGGAGCTGAACAACGAATTCTCCGCCCAATGGCCCAACGTCACCCGCAAGGGCGACCAGACCCCGGCCGACGCCGACGAGCACAAGGGCGAAGAGGGCAAGTTCGACAAATATTTCTCGCCCGAACCC
>NZ_DATMGG010000228.1:0-1914 GCF_035555815.1 Sphingomonas sp. | reverse complement strand
GCCCGCGATCACCCCAAGCCCGAGTGCGACCACCGGCACCTGCGACAGATTGGCGAGGACGTTATGCCAGCCCGGAATGTCGGGCACATAGGTCCGCCCGATCTTCTCGATCGTGCTGACCGACCCGCCCGCGCCGTCGATCATGCGAATGACCGGCAACCGCAGATCGTGGGCCATGCGTTCCTGCATGAAGTGCTTGCGCAGTCCGACGTCGCCGGCGTTGCTGGCGCTGATCGTGAAATCATGGGCGCCGACGGTGATCTCGCGCCCATTCAGCCGCGCGCGTCCGAAAATGAAGGACGACGCCTGGAACGACACCAGTTCACCCGCCTCGTCATATTCGGCGCTGCCCGAGAGCCCGCCGATCTCGTGCAGGCTGTCGGGATCTAGCAATCCGTCGAGCCGCTCGCGCACTGTCAGGCGGCCATTGTCCTTCTGCCGCTTGATCCGTTCGGGAGTGCCCATGCGCAGCGCGGCCTCGCGCCGGCGGTTCAGGTCATCGACTTCGGCTTGCCAGGACATATGTCTTCTCACGCAGCCCGCGGATCGGCACGCAGCAGATCGGCGAGATTATCTTCAAGGAATCGGGTGGTCACCGCGCCCGCACGGAACGCGGGATCATCGACAATCCGTTCGAGCAGTTCGAGGTTGGTAGCCACGCCATCGATCCGGCAGCGCCCCAGCGCGGCGGCCAGGCGGTCGAGCGCGGCGGCACGCGTAGGGCCGTGCGCGATCACCTTGGCCAGCAGCGAGTCATAGAACGGCGTGACCGCGTCGCCGCTGCGCACCCCGGTATCGATCCGCACGCCCTCGCTCTCCGGCAGGTCGACCAGCGCCAGTTGCCCCGGCGACGGCAGATAATTGCGGCGCGGGTTCTCGGCGCACAGCCGCACCTCGATCGCGTGCCCATCGATCGCCAGTTCATCCTGCCGCCACGGCAACGCCTGACCCGCCGCGACGCGGATCTGCCATTCGACGATGTCGATTCCCGCGATCAGCTCGGTGACCGGATGCTCGACCTGAAGCCGGGTGTTCATCTCCATGAACCAGACCCGCGCCGGATCGAGCCCGCCGGCGGCATCGGCGATGAATTCCACCGTCCCCGCCCCGACATAGCCGATCGCGCGCGCCAGCCGTAGCGACGCGTCGCGCAGCACCGCGCGCACCGCGTCGGGAATGTCGACGCCCGGCGCCTCCTCGACCACCTTCTGGTGGCGGCGCTGGATCGAGCAGTCGCGCTCGAACAGGTGGACGACATTGCCATGGGTGTCGGCGAGCAGTTGCACCTCGATATGGCGCGGCGCCTCGACATAGCGTTCTAGCAGCAGGCGATCGTCGCCGAAGCTGTTGGTCGCCTCGCGCCGCGCCGCCTCCAGCGCGGGCGGCAGTCCGTCGGCATCGCGGACGATCCGCATCCCGCGACCGCCGCCGCCGCCGACCGCCTTGACCAGCACGGGCCAGCCGACCGCCGCCGCTGCCGTGGCAAGCGCCGCATCGTCACCGTTGCCGCCGGGCAGCACCGGCACACCCGCCGCCGCCGCGATCGCCTTCGCGCCGTCCTTTGCCGCCATCGCGCGGATCGTGTTCGCCGCCGGTCCGATCAGCACCATGCCGGCCGCCGCGCACGCATCCGCCAGCGCGGGATTTTCGGACAGGAAGCCATAGCCGGGGTGGATCGCCTCCGCGCCGGTGGCGCGGGCGGCGTCGATGATGCGGTCGATCACCAGATAGCTGTCGCGCGGCGCCGGGCCACCGATCGCGACCACGTGATCGGCTTCCGCGACGAACGCGGCGCCGGCATCGGCGTCCGAATGGACCGCCACCGCCTCGATCCCCAGCGCGTGGCAGCTGCGGATGATCCGCCGGGCGATCTCGCCGCGGTTGGCGATCAATATCCTGCGAAACATCTCAGCG
>NZ_DATMGG010000227.1:0-2877 GCF_035555815.1 Sphingomonas sp. | reverse complement strand
TTTCCCGATCCGCGCGCGATCGGCGTGCTATCGGTCGACGACGCGCCTCAGGTGCCGCTGCTCGCCAGCCGGCGATAGGCGGCGACGCCGACCAGCGCGGTCGCCAGTGTCGCCGCGCTCTCGATCGCGACCGCCACGGCGGCGGTGAGCCCGACCAGCACGGGGTGCACCTGATCGCCCGACCCGCCGCCCAAACCACCGATCGCCAGCACTGCGCCCCCGATCACCGCCGCCGACAGCATCAGCCCGGCGAGCAGCCATGCCAGCGTCCAGCCATGGCCGCGCGTCAGCCGCCAGCTGCGCGCAATCGCCGCGACCGCGCCGATCGGCGCCTCCCCCGCCAGCACCGCCGCCGCCAGCGTGGTACGCGCATAGACGTAGAACAACGGCGCCAGCACCGCGATCATCAGCAGCGGCATCGCCAGCGCCAGGCTGAGCAACCCGCCGGTCGGCAAGCCGATCAGCACGGTGACCAGGATGTAGCGCGGCAGCAGCGCCAGCGCGCGGCCGGCGGCGCCAACCACCGTCGGGCGATTGCGGTCGAGGTAGAGCGTGACCACCGCCAGCACCCCCCACAGCCCGATCAGCAGCGCCGCCACGTACCAGCCGCCATAGCTGCCGACCCAGCCGGCGAACGCGTCGCTCCACGCGCGCATCGCCTCCTCGCCGGTCGCGCCCTTCTCGGGCATCGGCCATTGCGGGACGAGCAATTGCAGCGCGAGGCGCGGCAGGAAGATCGCCAGCCCGACCAGCGGCAACAGCAGCGCGCGATCGCGCCGCCACAATGCCCAGCCATCGCGCAACAGCGCCGCGCTATCGAGCCTCATGCCGGGTCGGCGCCCAGCGGCGTGGCGGCCGCCGCACCCTGTGCGCGCAGGATCGCGACGTAGAGCCTGGCGACGAAGGCGGTCGCCAGCACCATGAACCCGGTCTGCACCGCCGATGCGGCGATCGCGGTGATCACCGTCGCAACCGTCACCGGCCCCTCGCCATGGCTGAGCAGGCCGAGGATCGATCCGAACACGGTGCGCGCGGCCAACGCGGCGACATTGGCGACCACGCCGTAGAGCAGGATCACCCCGAACAGCGCCCAGGTCAGCCCGCGGCTGAGGGAAAGGGCGCGGGCGATCGCGCCGACCCCGCGCCGCTCCGCGACGATCACCGGGGTCAGCGGCGCCAGTCGCGCACCGACGAACAGCAGCGCGATCACCAGCAGCAGGACGTAGAGCGCCGCCGCCGCCATCGCCCCGGCGGGCAGATCGGCGGGCATGGTCCCCGCGGCACCCAGCCGGGCGAGATCGACGCCCCCGGCGAGCAGGATCACCCCGGTCGGCACCATCAGCAGCCCCAGCACGACGAACAGCAGCACATAGACGCCGATCGCCGGCAACAGCCGCGCGGTCGCGACCCGGCCGGCGTCGCGACCGATCGCGGGATCGATCGCCAGCGCCGAAATGGCGAGCTGACCCCACACGCCGATGACGGCGAATCCCAGCGACAGCAGCGCCAGCCCCGCCTGGACGGACGGGCTGGCATTGCTCCACAGCGGCGACAGGCTGCCCGAGATCGAGGTCGGGACCAGGATCGTCAGCAGGGCGATTGGCACGATCCGGGCCAGATTGTCGCCGAGGAACTCGACCGTCCGATCCCACACGCTACCCATCTTGACCATGCGTCGCGCGCTCCTTTGACGCCTGTCGGCGTCCGTTCCAAAATTCGCGGAAGGGCGAATTTCAAGGCGGAACCAGCCCGCTCCCGCATCCACGTCCGTGGATCCAACCCTAGCGGAGCCCCGCCACCTTGCCAATCGCGACCGCGCGACACATGTGCGGATCCATGACCGAATGGCGCGAAGGCGTGGAATGGCGCGTGGCGGCCGCGCCGCTCGAATATGGGGCGGCGGTGGCGGCGATGGAGGCGCGCGCGGCGGCGGTGCGGGCCGGCACCGCGCCCGAACTGATATGGCTGGTCGAGCACCCCGCGCTCTATACCGCGGGCACCAGCGCCGATCCGGTCGACCTGATCGATCCGCGCTTTCCGGTGCACGCGACCGGGCGCGGCGGGCGCTATACCTATCACGGGCCGGGACAGCGCGTCGGCTATCTGGTGCTCGACCTGGCGCGGCGCGGGCGCGACGTGCGCTGCTTCGTCCACGCGCTCGAGGGGTGGGTGATCGACGCGCTCGCGCGGATCGGCATCGCCAGCTACCGCATCCCCGGCAAGGTCGGCATCTGGACGCGCGACGGCGGCGCGGAGGCCAAGATCGGCGCGATCGGGGTGCGGGTGAAACGCTGGGTCACGCTGCACGGCTTTTCGGTCAACCTGTCGCCCGACCTGTCCCATTTCGGGGGCATCGTGCCGTGCGGGATCGCCGACCTGGGCGTCACCAGCGCGGCCGCGATCGGCGTCGATTCCACCCTGCAACGCTTTGACGACGCACTGGCATCCGGTTTTCCGGGATTCCTGGCGGCGCTGGGGGGCGATGCCACAAACCGTCTTGAGAACGCGCCCCGAACCCGTTAATGTCCAGTTCGATTTGGGTATTTAAGGCATCCAGCCAGGCCCGGGTCGCCTTATTCTAGGGAGCTTCCAGATGCGTGCAATTCTCTCCAAGGCCGTTACCGGCTCGATGATCGCCGGCGCGGCGCTGCTCGTTTCGGCGTGCGGCGGCAACACCGAGACCACCACCACCAACACCGTCGTCACCGACATCAACGCGACCGATGCCACCATGGACGGCACCGTGACCGACAACATGACCGCCGTCGACGGCACGCTCGGCAATGACGCGCTGCTCGCCAACGACGTCGCCGTCACCAACGAAGTGACGACGACGACGACCGAGACGACGACCACGAACGCGAACTAAGACGCGCC
>NZ_DATMGG010000226.1:0-8378 GCF_035555815.1 Sphingomonas sp. | reverse complement strand
CCTGATGATAGGCCTCCGCCGGGAAGAATCCGCCCGCCTCGATCCGCGTCGCGATCGGCCGGGGAAAGGCGCGGGCTCGGGTGAGCTGCGCGATATAGTCCGTCGCGACGGTATTTTGCGCGGCGTTCTGAGGGAAGATCGCCGAGCGATAGCTCGGTCCTTGGTCGGGTAGCTGCCCGTCGATCTGCGTCGGATCGTGCGCGACCGAGAAATAGACGCGCAGCAGCGTGCCGTAGCTGACGACGCGCGGATCATAGACGATCCGGACCGCCTCGGCATGACCGGTGCGTTCGGTCGAGACCTGGTCGTAGGTGGCGGTCCGCGCCGTGCCGCCGGCATAGCCGCTGGTGACCGAGCGGACGCCCTTCACCTGCTCGAACACCGCCTCGATGCCCCAGAAACAGCCGCCGGCCAGCACCGCGCTCTGGAGGCCCGCACTCGCAGCGACATCGCGCGCCGGGGCGGGAAGCGCCACCGCCGGCGCGGCGCGGCCGGTCGGGGCGAGCGCCAGCGCCGCGATCGCCGCGACGGCGGGAAGACCATATCGGATCATCGCGCCGCCTCTTCGATGCGAGGCGGCGGGGCGGGTCACCGCGCGGCGGCCTGCGTGATCATCGGAGCGGGCACCGGTGGCTGGGCGTGCGCGACCACCTGGCTCCCGATCAGGCAGATCGTGCCAAGGGCGAATCCACCCACGAGATAGCGGAGGAACGGCGGCTTGTCGGTGGTACGCATCATCGCTTCTTCATCCGCTGCGCCTGAACCGGCGCTGACCAGTGGCCAGCGCAAGAACGGCCTGGGGGCAAGCGACATGACGGACACGTGGTTAACGAGTCCCTGATGCCGCGTTCATCGGCTGCTCAGCGCAGCGCGGCGGCGGCGGTCTGGATCCGCTCGCACGCCTCGCGCAGCGCCTCCTCCGACGTGGCATAGCTGATACGCATCGCCGGGGAGAAGCCGAATGCCGCGCCGTGCACCGCCGCGACGCGGGCGTCGTCGAGGAAATAGCCGATCAGATCCTCGTCGCTGGTGATCGTCTTGCCGCCCGGCGTGGTCTTGCCGATCAGCCCGGACACGTCGGGATAGACGTAGAAGGCGCCTTCCGGGCGCGGGCAATGGATGCCGGCCGCCTGATTGAGCATCGACACCACCAGATCGCGGCGCGACTGGAAGGCGGCGGCGCGCTCCTTGAGGAAATCCTGCGGCCCGTTGAGCGCCGCCACCGACGCCGCCTGGGCGATCGAGCACGGGTTGCTGGTCGATTGCGACTGGAGCTTGGCGATCGCCTTGATCAGCCACGATGCGCCGCCGGCGAAACCGATCCGCCAGCCGGTCATCGCATAGGCCTTTGAACAGCCGTTGACCGTCAGCGTGCGCTCGTAGAGGTCGGGGCACACCTCGGCGATCGTGCGGAACTTGAAGCCGTCATAGACGATGTGCTCGTACATATCGTCGGCGAACACCCAAACGTGCGGGTGGCGGGCCAGCACCTCGCCCAGCGCCTTCAACTCGCCCTCGGTATAGGCGGCGCCGGTCGGGTTCGACGGCGAATTGAGGATCACCCATTTGGTGCGCGGCGTGATCGCCTGCTCGAGCTGTTCGGGCCGCAGCTTGTAGCCCTGCGCCGCACCCGCCGCGACGAACACCGGGGTGCCGCCGGCGAACTGGACGACGTCGGGATAGCTCACCCAATAGGGCGCGGGCACGATCACCTCGTCCCCCAGCTCGACGGTGGCGACGATCGCGTTGAACAGCGTGTGCTTGCCGCCGACGTTCACCGTGATCTGGTCGGGGGCATAGGTCAGGTTGTTGTCGCGGGCGAACTTGGCGACGATCGCCTGCTTCAGCTCGGGCGTGCCGTCGACGTTGGTGTATTTGGTCTTGCCGTCGCGGATCGCCTGGATCGCGGCTTCCTTGACGTGATCCGGCGTATCGAAATCGGGCTCGCCGGCGCCCAGCCCGATCACGTCGATCCCCTGACGCTTCAGCTCGAACACGCGGCTGGTCATCGCCAGCGTGGCGGAAGGCTGGATGCGGCCGAGCGCGGCGGAGGGCTTCATCGGGATACCTCGGACTGGGAAAGAGCCCGGCGCCTATAGGCGCGGCTCACCGTCCTTCGCAACCACAAGCGGTGAAATCTCGATCGACAGCGCGCCGCTCGGCCCCAGCAGCAGCCGGACCTGCCGGGGAAAGCGCAGGCGAAAGGTCGCCGCCTGCAATTCGTTGCGCACCATGTGGCGGTTGAACGGATAGTGATTCGCGTCGGCGCGCGCCTTCATCGACGCCAGATGCCGGTCGAGCTCCGCGATCCCGCCGAGCGGATCGAACGACATGACGACGATGATGTCGGACAGGGCGGGTTTGGCGGTCATCGAGTTCGGTCAGGACATGCCGCCCCGAACGCGCGACGGCAAGTCGTTGCCGTATCGCGGCGCGCGCGATAACGCCCTGGGGTCGCTTCAGGAGAACCCCGCCCGTGCCCGAAGAACCGCCGCTGCGCGCCACGATCATCCCGGTCACGCCGCTGCAGCAGAACTGCACGTTGCTGTGGTGCACCGCGACCAGGCGCGCGGCGGTGATCGATCCGGGCGGCGACCTGCCGCGCATCCGCTCCGCGATCCAACAGGCGGGCGTGACGGTGGAGAAGGTGCTCGTCACTCACGGCCACCTCGATCACTGCGGGATGGCCGGGCCGCTGGCGAAGGAGCTGGGCGTGCCGATCGAAGGGCCGCATGAGGCGGACCGCTACTGGATCGCGCGGCTGGCCGACGATTCGCGGCAATGGGGTGTCCCCGCCGAGGCGTTCGAGCCCGATCGCTGGCTGGTCGACGGCGACAAGGTGACGGTGGGCGAGCTGGTGCTCGACACCTGGTTCACCCCCGGCCACACGCCGGGGCACGTCGTGTTCCACCATCCCGAATCGAAGCTGGCGGTGGTTGGCGACGTGCTGTTCCGGGGATCGGTCGGGCGCACCGACTTTCCGCTGAGCGACCATCAGGCGCTGATCGCGTCGATCGTCGGCAAGTTGTGGCCGCTGGGCGACGACACCGTGTTCCTGCCCGGCCATGGCGAGCCGGGCACGATCGGCGGCGAGCGCGCGACCAATCCGTTCGTCGGCGACGCGGTGCTGGCGCCGGCCTGAGGCCCGGCGCTAGGCCGCCGGCGCCAGTTCGATCGGGGCGCCGTCGATCCGCGCCTGTTGTTGGAACAGCAACGTCGCGGCGGCGATGGCCAGCCCGGCCAGCACGATCCAGGTCGTCAGGATGCCGGTCATCCGGCCCGCGCGCCATCCGTCCATGCCAAAGGCGTGGAGCAGGCGGCCGGCGATGAACACCGCGCCGGCACCCCACAGCCAGGGCGACGACCCCGCCGCCAGCTCGACCAGCGCGAGCAGGATCAGCACGAACGGCGCGTATTCGGTGAAATTGGCGTGCGCGCGCATCCGCGCGGTCATGCGCGAATCGCCGCCGTCGCCGACCATGATCTTTTCCGATATGCGCAGCCGGCCGACGCGAAGGGCGAGCCAGATGTTGACGATCGCGGCGGCGGCGGCGGTGGCCAGAGCGACCGGCAAAAAGATGTGCATGATGTGTCCCCTCCTGTGCCGCAGGGGTCGCACGGCGCCGCGCGGCTTGCAACCGTGCGCGAAATCGCTATAGGCGCGCCTTCGCATCGCGACCAGCCCGGCCCGTCGGCCCGGCGAGCAGCCGGGTTCTTCCGGTAACGCTTGCCCAGTCGGCACCCGGGCCGTATCGCGGCCAAGAACCGCTGATTTCCGTATTGAGAAGGTGCCGAGATGGCCGTCCCCAAGAGAAAGACCTCGCCCTCGAAGCGGGGCATGCGTCGCTCGCATGATTCGCTCGCTGTCGAGTCGTTCCAGGAATGCCCGAACTGCGGCGAGCTGAAGCGCCCGCACAACCTGTGCAACGCCTGCGGCCATTATAACGGCCGCGAGATCGTTTCGGTCGAGGGTTAAGCGAAAAACGCGACGAGCCTGACCGCAATGTCCCCTGGTTCGCGGATCGCCGTCGATGCGATGGGCGGAGACGAGGGGCTGGCGGTCATGCTCGCCGGCGTCGCGCGCGCGCGCCGTCAGTTCGACGGGATGCGCTTCATCCTGGTCGGCGACGAATCGGCGATTCGCGCCGGGCTTGAGACCCATCCGCACCTGACCGCCGCGTCGGACATCGTCCACGCGCCCGAGGTCGTGGCGTCGGACACCAAGCCGAGCCAGGCGCTGCGCCGCGCCAAGACGACGTCGATGGGCGTCGCGATCGATCTGGTGAAGCGGGGCGAGGCCGCCGCCGCCGTCTCCTCGGGCAATACCGGCGCGCTGATGGCGATGGCCAAGCTGTCGCTGCGGACGATGCCCGGCATCGATCGTCCCGCGCTCGCGGCGCTGATGCCCAGCCTGGGCGACACCGACACGGTGATGCTCGATCTGGGCGCGAATACCGAGTGCGACGCGCAGAATCTGGTGCAGTTCGCGGTGATGGGTGCCGCCTATGCGCGCACCATCCTTGATCTTGAGAGCCCGCGCGTCGCGCTGCTCAACATCGGCACCGAGGATATGAAGGGTACCGACATCGTCCGCGACGCCGCCGCCCAACTGCGCGGCGCCAGCCATCTGCCGCTGCGGTTCGAGGGATTCATCGAGGGCAATCGCCTGTCGCGCGGCGACGTCGACGTGATCGTGTGCGACGGCTTTTCCGGCAACATCGCGCTCAAGACGGCGGAAGGCACCGCGCGGTTCGTCGCCGACCTGTTGCGCCGCGCCTTTCAAAGCTCGATCCGGTCCAAGATCGGCTTCCTGATCTCGCGCCCGGCGACCCAGTTGTTGCGCGACCATCTCGACCCCAACAACCATAATGGCGCGGTGTTCCTCGGCCTCAACGGACTCGTGGTGAAGAGCCATGGCGGCGCCAATGAGGTCGGCGTCGCCCACGCCATCGCCGTCGCGGCAAAGATGGTGCGCGACGACCTGACCCGCCGGATCACCGAGGATCTGAGCAACTTCGAAGCCCAGGCGGCATGAAAGGCCCGGCATGACGGATCGGCGTTCGGTGATCCTCGGGACCGGCTCGGCGCTGCCGACCCGCCGCGTCTCCAACGCGGAACTGGCGCAGGAGGTCGATACCTCCGACGAATGGATCGTCGAGCGCACCGGCATTCGTTTTCGCCACATCGCCGGCCCGGACGAGACCACCGCGACGTTGGCCGCCGACGCGGCCAAGGCGGCGCTGGCGGCGGCGGGCGTCCACGCGCAGGATATCGACCTGATCGTGCTGGCCACCGCCACCCCCGACCAGACCTTTCCCGCCAGCGCGACCAAGGTCCAGGCGGCGTTGGGCATCGACGATTGCGTCGCGTTCGACGTCGCGGCGGTGTGCTCGGGCTTCCTCTACGCGCTCCAGGTCGCCGATTCGATGATCCGCGCCGGCGCGCACCGCCGCGCGCTGGTGATCGGGGCGGAGACGTTCAGCCGCATCCTCGACTGGGAGGATCGCGGCACCTGTGTGCTGTTCGGCGACGGTGCCGGCGCGATCGTGCTGGCGGCGGAGGAGGATTCGGATCGCGGCGTGCTGGCGACGCGGCTCCACGCCGACGGGCGGCACAACGCGCTGCTCTATGTCGATGGCGGCCCGTCGACCACCGGCACCGTCGGCAAGCTGCGGATGAAGGGACGCGAGGTGTTCCGCCATGCCGTGGTCAACCTGGCGTCGGTGATGGACGAGGCGCTGGGCGCGATCGGGCTGACCAGCGCCGACGTCGACTGGGTGGTGCCGCACCAGGCCAACGCCCGCATCCTCGACGCCACCGCGCGCAAGCTCGGCCTGCCGGCGGACAAGGTGATCGTGACGGTCGATCAGCACGCCAACACCTCCGCCGCGTCGGTGCCCCTCGCGCTCGACACCGCGGTGCGCGACGGGCGGATCAAGCGCGGCGACCTGATCGTGCTGGAAGCGATGGGCGGCGGCTTCACCTGGGGTGCCGCGGTCGTCCGGTTCTGACGCCGGACGGGGGTGAATCGGGGCGGTTTCGACCGGTTCGCCGCACGCATCGGGCGCCCTGTCCGCAACCGGGACTCATGACGGTGACGTAACGGCCCGCGGCTTTGCGCGACTCGATATCCTATGTTAGGTACTCGCCCTGCTCATCGCATCGTGGGGGAATACGGCGCATGGACCTGACCGGAACGCTTACTCGCGCCGATCTCGCCGAGGCGTTGCACCATGAGGTGGGCCTCTCGCGCGCCGATTCGGCAAAGCTGGTCGAACAGGTGCTGACCCATATGTGCGAGGCGCTGGCCAATGGCGAGAACGTCAAGATATCCGGCTTCGGCAGCTTCATCCTGCGTGACAAGGGGGAACGGGTCGGGCGCAATCCCAAGACGGGGGTGGAAGTGCCGATCGCGCCACGCCGGGTGCTGACATTCCGCGCCAGCCAGATGATGCGCGACCGCATCGTCGCTGCCGGCTGACGGGTGGATGGCCGCGCCTGACAAGGCGGCCGGGGCCTTCCGCACGATCGGCGAACTGTCGCAGGAAACCAGCATCCCGCAGCATATCCTGCGTTATTGGGAAACGCGCTTTCCCCAGTTGCGGCCGCTCCAGCGGGCCGGGCGCCGCCGCTATTACCGGCCGGAGGACGTGGCGCTGGTGCGGCGCATCCAGCATCTGCTCGACAATGAGGGCTATACCATCCGCGGCGTGCAGAAGCTGCTGGCGAGCGAGACTCCGGCCAAGGCGGTCCGTACCGACCGCGATGCGCTGAAGACGATCCGCGCCGATCTGGCCAGCGCGCTCGACGCCGACGGCTGATCAGTGGTCGTCCGGCCCCAGCGCCGGATCGAGATCGCGTGGACGCACGAACCGTTCGAGCTTCGCGCCGCCGGGCGCGACGTCTGCCCAGCGATCGCCGGCAAAGGTCAGCACCGCGACGCTGCCGGTCGGGAATTTGGTCTCGACCGCGTCGCGCAGCGCATCGTCCACGGCATCGGGCACCAGCAGCAGCACCAGATCCTCCAGCCCCGGATTGTGCCCGGCGAGCAGCACGCGATCGGCATCGTCGGGCAGTTCGTGGATCACGTCGAGGAGCGTGGTCGGCGAGGCGAGGTAGAGCCGCCGGTCCCACGCCGCGACCAGTTCGCGGCCATAGCCCTCGCTCACCCCGCCCAGCGTCTCGACCACGCGCGCCGCCGGCGAGGCGACGACATGGTCGAACGTCAGCGGCATCGCCCGCAGGTTGCGGCCGACGGCGGTGGTGGCGCGATGGCCCTTGCCGTTGAGCGGGCGGTCGAAATCGCGGGCGACGGGGTCGTCCCAGCCCGATTTGGCATGGCGGAGCAAGGTCAGCGTCTTCACGACAACTGGTTCTGCCGGATGTCGATGACGGAAGGAAGACGGCAACGCTCGACCGCTTCCTCCAAAGTCACGCGGTGGACGGGGGTGCCGTCGGGAAAGGCGGTGAGCAGTCGCGACGGCATCGCCGCTGAAAGGAGGACGAACCGCCCCGAATCGTCGGCGCGGCGGATCAGCCGGCCGAACGCCTGCGCCAGCCGCGCGCGCACCACCCGATCGTCATAGGCGCTGCCGCCGCCGGCCATGCGCCGCGCGGCGTGGAGGACGGTCGGCTTGGGCCATGGCACCCCCTCCATCACCACCAGCCGCAGCGAATGGCCGGGTACGTCGACCCCGTCGCGCAGCGCATCGGTGCCAAGCAGCGAGGTGCGCGGATCGTCGCGGAAGATGTCGACCAGCGTGCCGGTGTCGATCGGATCGACATGCTGGGCGAGGAGGGGCAGCCCGTCGCGCGCCAGCCGGTCGGCGATGCGGGCATGGACGCCGCGCAGCCGCCGGATCGCGGTGAACAGCCCCAGCGTGCCGCCCTCGCTCACGGCGATCAGACGGGCATAGGCGTTGGCCAGCGCCGCCAGGTCGCCGCGCTTGACGTCGGTCACCACCAGCACTTCGGAACGGGCAGCATAGTCGAAAGGGCTGGGGGCTTCGAAATGGCGCGCCGGCTGGGCGAGGTGCGTCGCGCCGCTGCGTGCGTCGGCCACCTCCCAGTCGCCGCCGGCCCGAAGCGTCGCCGAGGTCACCAACGCGCCGTGCGCGGGTTCCAGCACGGTCTTGGCGAACGGGCGGGTCGGGTCGAGCCAGTGACGGTGCAGCCCGACGTCCCATTCGCGCCCCTCCGACCGGTCGACCGCCAGCCAGTCGACGAAATCGGGATCGGCCGGCCCGCCGATCCGCGCGATCAGCGCCAGCCACGCGCCGACGGTATCGGTGCGCCAGCCCAGCGACGCGATCGCCCCCTCGATCCGCGCGCGGGCCGGTCCGTCCATCCAGTCCGGCCCGTCCGCCAGCACCGCCTCC
>NZ_DATMGG010000225.1:0-2522 GCF_035555815.1 Sphingomonas sp. | reverse complement strand
AGCTCGCCCAGCTCCTTGGGCGTCATCGCGATCTGGTGCGGCCCACGCCGGCCCAGGATGGTGATATCGCCCGCCTGCGCGGTATTGAGCCGGTCGAGCGCGTGGCCGACGATATCCGATCCGGTGAACTCCGCCTCGGTCTTGGCCAGAACCCGCGCGACGTCGAGCGCGACATTGCCGTTGCCGACCACCACCACCCCGCCGCCGTCGATCGTCGGGGCCAGCCCGGCGTGGTCGGGGTGACCGTTGTACCATCCCACGAATGCCGCCGATCCGGTCACGCCCGGCAGATCGTCGCCCGGAATCCCCAGCGGCCGGTCGGCCGGGGCGCCGGTCGCCAGCACCACCGCGTCGTAGAGGTCGACCAGCTCGCCGATCGACACGTCGCGCCCGACGGCGACATTGCCGACGAAACGGACATTGTCGGTTAGCGCGGTCGCTTCATAGCGGCGCGACACCGCCTTGATCGATTGATGGTCGGGCGCCACCCCGGTGCGGATCAGCCCGAACGGCACCGGCAGCTTGTCGACGATATCGACGCGCACCTCCGTCCCGAACGCCTTTTGCGCGGCCTCGGCGGTGTAATAGCCCGCCGGGCCGGAACCGATCACCGCGATGTGCCGCATGCGTCCTCCCGCTTTTGCCGCGATGCTAGCGGCACGACGGCGAAGGGCAAGCGCCGCGCGCGGGCTGGCGTGTATCTCTCGAACCCGCCTTGCGCCGACGTCACCCCGGCGCTCCTGCATCGGCGTCGTTGCGATTGACCGCGCGCGAAACGCTGGTTTAGGGCGCGGCGATGCCGGCCAGGAACCCCGCGTGAGTCCGATCGAGCTGGCCGCCGCCGCGCTGGGCCTTGTCAACATCGTCCTCGTCGTGCGCCGCAGCGTGTGGAACTACCCGTTCGCGCTGGCGATGGTGTCGCTCTACGCCTGGGTGTTTTTCGGCGCGAAGCTCTATTCGGATGCGCTGCTCCAGATCTTCTTCATCGTCGTCAATCTGTACGGCTGGGCCAATTGGGCGCGCAGCCGGGCCGAGGCGGGGGAGGTGCGCGTCGAGAGCCTCGGCTGGCCCGCGCGCGCCGGCTGGATTGTCGCGGTGGCGGCGGCGACGGCGTTGTGGGGCTGGCTGATGCACCGCCACACCGACGCATCCTTTCCGTGGTGGGACGCTGGCATCGCGATGCTCAGCGTCGCCGGCCAGATCCTGATGTCGCGCCGCTATTGGGAAAACTGGCTGTTCTGGATCGCGGCGGACCTGATCGCGGTGCCGCTCTACGCCGCAAAGAATTTGTGGGCGACTTCCGCGCTCTACGCTATCTTTCTCGCAATGTGCATCGTCGGTGTGATCGGTTGGGGAAAGGCGCGGCGCGGGTGAGCCGGGTGATCTGCCTGCATGGGCCCGAAAGCACCGGCAAGTCGACGCTGGCCCCCCGCCTCGCGCAGGCGCTGGGTGGCGGCATCGTCCAGGAATTCGGCCGGACCTTTGCGGAGGCGCGCGGCACCGAATTCGGCATGGCCGATTTGGTCGAGATCGCGCGGACGCACGACCAGATGACCCGCGTCGCCATCGCGCGCGGGATCGATCCGGTGATCCTCGACACCGATCCGTTGATGACCGCGGCCTGGGCGATGATGCTCCACGGCCACCGCGATCCGTGGTTCGACGAATGGACCGGCACCGCTGATCTCTACCTGCTGTTCGACATCGACCTGCCGTGGATCGACGACGGCACGCGCATGTTCGGCACCCCGGCGTTGCGCCGACGCTTCCTCGACGCGTCGCGCGCTGAGCTCGAGCGGCGCGGGCTGCGCTGGGCATGGGTGCGCGGCGACGGCGAGGCGCGCTTCGACGCCGCCTTGGCCGCGATCCGCGCCGCGGGGCTGGGCGACCTGCCCATTCAGCGCTGAACCCCTCCCAGAGCACAACCGCGCTCCCGCTCGTGCCGGGCAGGAAGAGGAGAGGCGCGGCGACGTTCATGCCGAGCGACGTCGAATCGCCGCCCGTTTCGCCCCAGAACCAAGGAAAAAGGCCCGCCCCGCGTCAGCGGAACGGGCCTCGATCATCGTCGCGAAACGCGCGATCAGTTCGACGGGGCCAGCCCGGTGTTCAGCACCCAGCCGACATTGTCGTTCTCGTCGGCGACTTCCCACCATAGGCCGTTCTTGTTGCCCGTCGGATAGACGATGCCGCCGGCCGGAATGGTGCGGATCACCTTGGCGGTGCCCAGTGCCGACGCGCGGAGGATCACCGGGCGCTGTGCGGTGAAGGTCTTGGTCGGCGCCGCCTGCGCGGTGCCTTCGTCGCCGGGACGGACCAGCCCGAGTTCCTCGACCATCTTGCTATAGGCCTGGATGAACGACAGCGTGACCATCCGGCCGATGTCGGTGTTGTCATAACCGCCGCCGACCGCGGCCAGGCCGCCGCCGAAGAAGCCGGTGCCGCCGCCCGCGCCAAAGCTCAGGTTGTTCTTGGCGGCATAGCCTTCCTGCGTCGAGATCGTCTCGGTGGTACGGACGTTGGTC
>NZ_DATMGG010000224.1:0-15860 GCF_035555815.1 Sphingomonas sp. | reverse complement strand
AAGGCCCGTGCGCGCCGGAGCGGCGCGGCGTTCGAGCCGCTATTTGTGGCCGTCCGCCGTCGCGGTGCTGGGGGCGACGCCGAGTTCGGCCAGCGGTTCACTGGTCATCGCGCTGTTGGCCAGCGCGGTGTCGGCCAGGTTGGCGACGGTCGCCGCCTTGGACGCGCCGACCGCCTCGGTCGGGGCGCGACTGGCCGAACTGAACACCGCATTCGCCAGCGCGATCAGCACGAGCACCGACGCCAGGCCGGTCATGCCGACCCGCACGCGCTGCATCGCCTGAGAGGAGTCCTGAGGGAGAACCTTCATACCTGTGGTATAAAAGTAACATCTCAACAAAGCTTTGTCGAGCCGAGCCGATTCGGCGGCCGAAGCGAGCAGCGGCGGCGCGCTGGAATGTCGGCAGGCTGGCGGTTGCGGTCCGCGATCGCGCCGACCTTGTCGACGGACCGATCCCGGCCGGAAACAAAGTACCAGACATCGGCAACCGCGCCTGAACGTACGCGCGATACCCTAGATACCCACCAGCCACGGCGGCACGCTCAGCCCCTTTTGCTGGAGCCAGTCGCGGTTGTAGAGCGTGGAGAGATAGCGGAAGCCGGTGTCGCACAGGATCGTCGCGATCCGCTTGCCCGGCCCCAGATCGCGCGCCAGCCGGATCGCCCCGGCGACGTTGATCCCCGACGACAGGCCCAGGCACAGCCCCTCTTCATCGCTGATGCGGTATTGGGTGTCGATCGGCGCGCCGTCCAGATTGGCGGTGATCCGCCCCTGCCCGATCCCTTCCGCCACTGAAGATCCCTCCGCCCGCAATTCGCCGCAGGCGTAATAGTCGAACAGTGCCGCGCCGTGCGGATCGCTGAGCGCGATGGTGATGTCGGCGTCGCGCGCCTTCAGCCCCAGCCCGACCCCGGCGAGCGTGCCGCCGGTGCCGACCGCGCAGGTGAAGCCGTCGATACGGCCGTCCATCTGCTCCCAGATCTCCTCGGCGGTGCCGACGATGTGGGCGCGGCGGTTGGCGATGTTGTCGAACTGGTTGGCCCAGATCGCGTTGGGCGTCTCCTCCGCGATCCGGCGCGAGGTGTGCACGAAATGGCCGGGGTTCGAATAGGGCGCGGCGGGCACCAGCACGAGCTGGGCACCCAGCGCGCGCAGCGTGTCCATCTTTTCGCGGCTCTGCGTCTCGGGCATGACGATGATCGTCTTGTAGCCCTTGGCGTTGCCGACCAGCGCCAGGCCGATGCCGGTGTTGCCGGCGGTCCCCTCGACAATGGTGCCGCCGGGCGCGATCTGCCCGCGCTGTTCGGCGTCCTCGACGATGAACAGCGCGGCGCGATCCTTCACCGACGCGCCGGGATTGGCGAATTCGCATTTCGCGAAGATGTCGCAGCCGGTCAGGTCGCTCGGACCGCGCAGCCGCACCAGCGGCGTGTTGCCGATAAGCGCGAGGGTGTCGGGGGTGATCGTCATGCCCTAAGACATGGCGCGGCCGCGCGGCGGCGGCAAGCGATCGAAACTATTTGGCGGACAATGACGCTGACCTCCGACGCCCCGATCACGATCAAGCACAGCTTTCCGCCGGTGGTCGACACCGACACGCGCCTGCTGGTGTGCGGCAGCCTGCCGGGCGAGGCGTCGCTGGCCGCCGGACGCTATTACGCGCATCCGCAGAACCAGTTCTGGCGGCTGATCAGCCCGGCGACCGGGCGCGATCTGACCACGCTGGACTATCCCGCGCGGCTGGCGGCGCTGCTCGCCGCCGGGATCGGGCTGTGGGACGTCGTCGCCAGCGCGCGGCGGCACGGCAGCACCGATGCCGCGATCCGCGATCCCGCCGCCAACGACCTGGCGGCGCTGGCGCGGCGATTGCCCCGGCTGCGGACGGTCGCGTTCAACGGCGGCACCGCGCACCGCCACGGCGCGAAGCTGCTCGCCGGGCTGCCGTTCGCCATCGTCGCGCTGCCATCGTCGAGCCCGCTGCACACGATCGGTCTCGCCGCCAAGCAGCCGGCATGGGCGACGCTGCGCGACGCGCTGTGACGTCGCTTTGATATCGCCGCGCTACGGGGACACGCCGCTGTCACCCTGATGGCGCGACAAAACCGTAGAAAATATCCGGAAGCACCGTCCCGGCGGGGAACGCCGATCGCACGCCGCCGATTGAGGATTCCGGCGTGTTAACGAATAAAATCCGTCGGTTCCGGCCCATATGCGAGATTCGGAGAGAATTGCTGCGGTGCATTAAGGGCAAAACTGCTGCCAAGCTTGGCTCTTGACGGGGGTTGCTGCGTGCGCGAAGCGGGCCGCGCTATGAAAACCTTCCTTCTCCCCACGCTCGCCGCGGCCATGCTACTCCCGCTCGCCGCCTGCGAGAACAAGCCCGAGGTCGTCGACACGCGGTCGAAGGACCCGCTCGCCGAGCAGATCAAGAACGCGCCGCCGGTCGAGCTGCCGCCGGCGATGGAAGCGACGGTGACGTTCCGCTGCAAGGACAACAGCCTGGTCTACGTCGATTTCTTCCAGGGCCATGAAATCGCCAACCTGCGCACGGAAAAGGGCGGCACCCCGATCCAGCTGAAGGCGGATGCGTCGGGCAATCCCTATCAGGGCAGCGGCTACACCGTCACCGGCAATGCCAAGCAGATCGACCTGATCGCGCCGGGCAAGGGCGCACAGAGCTGCAAGGCCTGACCCTTCAACGAATTTCCTAAGTCCAAAAGGGGCCGGTGGAGCGATCCGCCGGCCCCTTTTTGTTGGCGCGTCTGTCCGGCGCGTCGGGCAAATTCCCCTGACGGTCGGCAAAATGCGGCAAACGGGGACGGCGGACGATATCCCGATTCAATCCGATCGGGATATGCTCTATTCTCGCGCGGTGAGCCGGCCCGCCGCCCCCACCCGCCTCGATCCCGACCTGGTGCTGCGCGCCTATGCGATGAGCGTGTTCCCGATGGCCGATTCGCGCGATTCGGCCGGGGTCTACTGGGTCGAGCCGAAGCAGCGCGCGGTGCTGCCGCTCGACGGGTTCCACCTGTCGCGCTCGCTGCGCAAGGCGATCGCGAGCGACCGGTTCCGGGTCACCACCGACACCGCGTTCGAACGGATCATCGCGCTGTGCGCCGAATCGGCCGCCGACCGCGACGATAGCTGGATCAACGCCAGCATCGCGGAGGTGTTCGTCACGCTCCACCAGCGCGGCTTCGCCCATTCGGTGGAGGTGTGGGACGGGGACCGGCTGGCCGGCGGCCTCTATGGGCTGGCGCTGGGCCGCGCCTTTTTCGGCGAGAGCATGGTCAGCCGCGCGCGCGATGCGTCAAAGGTCGCGCTCGGCTGGCTGGTGGCGCGGCTGCGCGCTGGCGGGTTCCACCTGCTCGACTGCCAGTTCCAGACCGATCACCTGGCGTCGTTGGGCGCGATCGAGATTCCGCGCGCCGATTACAACGTGTTGCTCGGCTCCGCGCTGGGCGCGACCACCGCGGGGCTCGCCTCGGGCGCGCCGTCGGTCGATGGCGACTGGGGCGCGCTCGATGCGGCATGGCCGCCCGCCGGCGCCGATGGCGATGCGGACAGCGTCACCGTATCCGGCCCGGTCGCTGGAAAGCTCATCGTGCAGCTCTTGGGCCAGACGTCGTAGACCGGGTGCTGGACGACGTTCAGCGACGGCCGCTCCTTGTACACCCATCCCGAAAAGACGCGGCGCCACGCCTTGTCCGCACCCGCGCCCTGCACGTCGAGCTGAAGGAAGGCGCCGGTCAGCTGATCCTGTTCCCATGGGGCGGTCATCTCGCAAGCGCGCAGCCGCACGATCGCATCGCCAATGCGAATCGCCTGCCCCGGCCGCATCGTCAGGTCGCGGCTGGCGCCGTTGCGCTTGTTGAGGAAGCCGATCACCGCGACGCGCTGCGCCATCGGGGTTTCGCCGCGATCGATCGGCGCGACCTCCTCGACCGTCGGCGCCGACGCGGCAGGCGCGGGACCAGGCGCTGGCGCGGCGGTGTTCGCGGCGCGCGGCGTCGTGCGCCCCAGGCCCAGCCACGCCGCACCCTGCCAGGCGCCGACCCCAAGAACGGCCACGAGCGCGGCGCCGCCTAGCCAGCGCCCCCAGTTCATTCGCCGGGCGTCCATGCCTCATAATCGCCGGTCGCGGCGGCGCGGCGGCCGCCCGCCTCCAGCGCCCCGGCGGGGCGATAGGCGGCGTTGGTGCCGGTCAGGTTCGGCATCGCCGGCCTTTCCCACGCGCGCGCCGGGGGCAGCGCGCGATCGGGCACATCGTCGATCAGATGCTGGAGCCAGCCGAACCATTCCGGCGGCACGCGACTCGCGTCGTTGGAACCGCTGTAGATCACCCAGCGGCGCGGCCGGCCGCTCGTGTCCGATCCGCCCTCGTAATAGACGTTGCCCAGCGCGTCGTCGCCGACCCGCGTCTTGCCGCGCAGGCCAAGCCAGGTGCCAAAGGTGGCGCCGTTCCACCAGGTGAAAGTGTTTGCCAGGATGCCCATGCGCTGCGGATTAGCCGAGGCGAGGCGCGGTGCCAACAGCGTTCCTCCGCGATTCGCGGCGGCTGGCGCGCGTCACGCCCTCCCGATCGGTCCGGTTACTTCTTCCACGTCACCTTGTCGTCGGGCGCGATGCCCAATTCGGCCGATCGTCCGCCGACGATCTCCAGCACCGCCGCGACCGGCTCGCCCGACGGAATCGGGTTGGTGGAAAAGGGCACGGTGTTCTCCGCGATCGTCGCGATGGTGCCGTCGGCGCGGATGAAGATGATGTCGAGCGGGGTCGGCGTGTTCTTCATCCAGAAGCTCGCCTCACGCGGGGCGCCGCCGTCGGCGGGATAGGGCGCGAAGATCATCGCGCCATCCTTGCCCAGGTCGGTGCGGAACATCAGCCCGCGCTCCTGCTCGGCCGGGGTGCGCGCGATCTCCGCCTGGAACACGTGCGCGCCGTTGGCGCTGGTGATGGTGACCGGCGTGGTCCTGGCCGCCGCCGCCGCCGCGTTGGCGCTGCCGTCGCTGGTGCAGCCCGCGGCGGCGAGCGCCAGCGTGGCCGCCGCGACGCTCCACAAGAATCCCGAACGCATCACTCGTCCCTTTCGACCTCGACCGCCAGCGGCCCCTTCTCGCCGGCGACGATGCGCGCGCGCAGGCGCTCGTCGGGTTCGACCTCCTCGATGCCGGCGCGCCGCAGCGTCTCCATATGGACGAAGATATCGCCCGGGACGTCGGGACGCACCAGAAATCCGTAGCCCTTCAGCCGATTGAACCATTTGACCGCGACCGGCTCGAACGGTCCGGCCTCCGCGATCAGCTTGACCCGGTCGATCCGGTCGTTGCCGGGCCGGGCGCGATGCGGCTCGACCGCGTTGGACAGATCGATATCCAGGATGACGCTGGCCTGCGCGCCGCGTTCGCGCCGCACCGTCTCGCACGTCACGCGCGCGCCTTCGGGCAAGCTGCGCCGCCCCAGTGCGTTCAGCACCGAAAAATGCAGCAGGATATCGCCCACGCCCGGATCATCGGACACGATGAATCCGAATCCACGCGTCACATCAAACCATTTCACGACGCCGGTATGGACTTCGGCCGCGGCGGATTCGCCGCCCGGTTCGGTGCCCCCACCGAACGTGTCCATATCCTGTTTCGCCGCGACCTGCCCCGTCTCGGTACGCATCAACAACATCCCCCGCACGGTGAACTGTAACACAGACGCGATGAATCGTGCAAAGTCTTTACTTTAGCGTTTCCCGAACGCCCCCCTGAACGTCCCAAAGTCGCACATCGTCGGCCTCGCCTGGGGCCATCGCCACGATTCGGCGCGCCAAGTCGAGACCATGGCCGGCGCGCAGCAGCTGGCCAAGCGCGCGTTCGCGGCCGGCGCGGTCGGGCGCGACCGCGGCGAACGGGCCGATCCGGCGGCGGCGGGCAAAGGCGAAGGCGCTGTCCTCCGCCCCGGCGGCGATCCGCGGATCGAGCGCGGCGGCATCCTCCTCCGCGATGCCGGCGTGGCGCAATTCGCCGGCGATGCGGCGCGCGCCCAACCCGCGCCGCGCCATCGACGCCACGCGCGCCTCGGCAAAGGCGACGTCGTCGACATAGCCCAGCTCCGCCAGCCGCTCGGCCAGCGCGGCCGGATCGGGCGACGCCTCCCCCGCCCAACCGCGTTCGCGCAGCTTGCGATCGAGATAGCGCCGCAACTTCACCCTTGTGGTCGCGAACCGTTCGACATAGCGCAGCGCCAGTCGTTCGAGCCGGGCCGGATCGAGTGGCGTCGGAGGGCGGGCCGATGACATGCGCCTTGTTTGTGCCACACTGACGAACGAATTTAAACGCCTGCGCGCGGCAGGAGCCCGGGATTCCGCGGGGCTCTTGAGGGGACCACCGCGTAGACGAGGGACGTGACGAAGAATGAATTCGGTAACCACGGCGACATTGGAGCGGCCGGCGGCGCTGGCGCCCACCCCGACCGAGGACGCGCTGCCGCGCCGCTTTTCCGACTTCGCGACGCTGGGCGAAGCGCTCGACTATGCGGCGTCGGGTGTGCGTGGGCTCAATTTCCACGACGCGCGCGGCACGCTGTCGCGCGCCTATCCGTTCGCCGAACTGCGCGCCGACGCGCTGGTCCAGGCGCGCCGGCTGATCGCCATGGGCGTGGCGCCGAGCGACCGTGTCGCGCTGATCGCGGAAACCGGACCGGAGTTCGCCAGCCTCTTCTTCGGCGTGATCTACGCCGGGGCGTGGCCGGTGCCGCTGCCGCTGCCGACCAGCTTCGGCGGGGCGCAATCCTATATCGAGCAGTTGCGCGTCCAGCTTGCCAGCTGCGATCCCAGCCTGTTGTTCTATCCGAACGAACTGGCCCAGATGGCGGGCGAGGCGGCGCGGATCGCCGGCGTCGAGGGGATCGACTGGCAGAGCTTCGCCGAGCGCGAGGCGCCGGAGGTGGCGCTGCCCGCGACGAACGCCGACGACATCGCCTATCTGCAATATTCGAGCGGATCGACCCGCTTCCCGCACGGCGTCGCCGTCACCCATCGCTCGCTGCTCAACAATCTGGCGGCGCACAGCCACGGGATGAAGCTGATGGGCAGCGATCGCTGCGTGTCGTGGCTGCCGTGGTATCACGACATGGGGCTGGTCGGCTGCTTCCTGTCGGTGGTCGCCAACCAGGTCTCGACCGATTACGTCAAGACCGAGGATTTCGCGCGCCGCCCGCTCGCGTGGCTTGACCTGATCAGCCGCAACCAGGGCACCTCGGTCAGCTATTCGCCGACGTTCGGCTACGATATCTGCGCGCGGCGCATGTCGAGCCAGACGCGCGCGTCCGACCGGTTCGACCTGTCGCGCTGGCGGATCGCCGGCAACGGCGCCGACATGATCCGGCCCGACGTGATGCAGAGCTTCGTCGACGCCTTCGCCGACGCCGGGTTCAAGGCATCGGCGTTCCTGCCCAGCTACGGCCTCGCCGAGGCGACGCTGGCGGTGTCGATCATGCCGCCGGGCGAGGGGATCATCGTCGAGCTGGTCGAGGAAACCCAGCTATCCGGCGTCGCCGCCGGGGAGGACCGGCCGCAACGTTTCCGCGCGATCGTCAACTGCGGCAAGCCGGTGCGCGACATGACCGTCGAAATCCGCGAGGAGGACGGCACGCCGCTGCCCGAGAAGGCGATCGGCAAGCTGTGGTGCAAGGGCCCGTCGGTGATGACCGGCTATTTCCGCGATCCAGACGCGACCGCCGCGTGCATGGTCGACGGCTGGCTGGATACCGGCGACATGGGCTATCTGTCCGACGGCTATGTCTACATCGTCGGTCGGGCAAAGGACATGATCATCGTCAACGGCCGCAATCACTGGCCGCAGGACATCGAATGGGCGGTCGAGCAGCTCCCCGGCTTCAAGGCCGGCGACATCGCCGCGTTCGCAATCACCACGCCGGGGGGTGAGGAAACCCCGGCGGTGCTGGTCCAGTGCCGCACCAGCGACGACGGCGAACGCAGCCGGCTGCGCGACGCGATTCGCGAGCGGGTGCGCGCGGTGACCGGCATGAACTGCGTGGTCGAGCTGGTGCCGCCGCGCACCCTGCCGCGCACCAGCTCGGGCAAGCTGTCACGCGCCAAGGCCCGCAACCTTTACCTGACCGGTGAGATCAAGCCCTACGCCATCGCGGCATGACCTGTGGCTGACGTGCGGCGAACGGTTGGCGATCGTCAAAAAAATGCAGCGGAAAGCGCCGCCGCCTAACCAACCGTCAACCCTCCTCCCGCTAGTCACATGGCGTGAGCGGGGACACCACATCTCAATTTGCACAGCCGCGCATCGACGGACGCGCGCTGCTGGGGCTGTACGACCCGGCGGACACCACCAATTGGGGGCCGATTCGCGCGGCGCAGATGAACGCCGGCGCGCAGCTGGCGATGTTCATGCTGGCGACCAACGTGATCGGCGCTGCGCTGGTGGTGCTGGCGCTGTCGCCCGGCCTGCCGTTCTGGCAAATGGCGAGCTGGGCCGCGATCGTCGCGGCGGTCGCGGTCGGCGTGGCGTTTCGCCGGCTCGCCTCCCGCCATCGCACCACCACCACAGCCAGTGTCCGTGACGTCCGCGGGACGGTGATCGACGGCATCGCGCTGGCGCTGGTGTGGTCGATCCCGTCGCCGGTGTTCGCGCTGATGACCGACGATTCGGCCGGTCTGCTGGGCCTGTGGGCGGTGCTGTCGATCCTGATGGCCGCCGCGTCGCTGGCGATGGCGGCGCTGCCGCTGGCCACCCTCGTCTTCCTGTTCGTGGTCGGCGGTTCGGCGGTGGCGTCGTTCGTGATCATGGACATGCATGGCTTCGCGGCGATCGTCGCGCTGTTCACCGGGCTGCTGATCGTCGCGTGCTTCACGCGCGGCCGCGCGCTGGTGGTGATGCGCGCCAACGAGATTTCGCTGGCCGAGCGCGACGAGACGGTCAGCCTGCTGCTGCGCGAATTCGAGGAGGACAGCCAGGCCGACTGGCTGTGGGAGATCGACGCCCAGCGCCGCGTGGCGCGCGCCAGCCCGCGCTTCGCCCGGTCGATCGGATTCGATCCCAAGCGGATCAACGGTACCTCGTTCCTGGAAGTGCTGGCCGGGCCCACATGGGAGGCGGGCAACTTCCCCGCCGCGCTGCACGACCTGGTCGACAAGCTGAAATCGCGCGAGCCGTTCCGCGACCTGCTGCTGCCGGTCTATGTCGAGGCGGAAGAACGCTGGTGGGAGATGTCGGCATCGCCGCGCTATGACGAAGAGGGCGGCTTCATCGGCTTTCGCGGCGTCGGTTCCGACGTGACCGAGGCGCGCCGCAGCGCCGACAAGATCAACCGCATGGCGCGGTTCGACACGTTGACCGGCCTGCCCAACCGGCTGCTGATCCACGAGGCGCTGGGCCGCGCGATGGCCGATGCCGACAAATGGGGATCGCGCTGCGCGTTCATGATGATCGACCTCGACCGGTTCAAGGCGGTCAACGACACGCTGGGCCACCCGATCGGCGACCGGCTGCTTGGCCGCGTGTCCGAACGGCTGAAGGCGCTGATGACCGACGACGAGATGATCGGCCGGCTGGGCGGCGACGAATTCGCCGTGGTGGTGCGCGACGGCACCGATGTCGCCCGGCTGGAACGGCTGGCACACAAGATCATCGCGGCGCTGAGCGAGCCCTATGACGTCGACCAGCACACGCTGTACATCGGCGCGTCGGTCGGCCTCGCGGTGGGCCCGCGCGACGGACGGACGGCGGAGATGCTGATCCGGTCGGCCGACCTGGCGCTCTACCGGTCGAAGGACGCTGGCGGCGGCACCTTCCACGCCTACGAACCGCAGCTCCACATGCAGGCGGAGGAGCGCCGCGTACTGGAAATGGCGCTGCGCAGCGCGCTCGAGCGCAGCCAGCTCCACCTCAACTATCAGCCGGTGGTCGATGCCGGCACCGGCCATCTGACCGGGTTCGAGGCGCTGCTGCGCTGGACGCACCCGGAACTCGGCCCGATCTCCCCCGCCAAGTTCGTCCCGCTGGCGGAGGACGCCCGGCTGATCGCCCCCATCGGCGAATGGGTGCTGCGCACCGCGTGTCACGAAGCGGCAAGCTGGGAAACGCCGGTGCGCGTCGCGGTCAACGTTTCGGCCGAACAGCTCCACAATCCCGCCTTCGTCGCGATCGTCGCCAATGCGCTGGCCAATTCCGGGCTGCCTGCCGACCGGCTCGAGCTGGAAGTGACCGAAAGCGTGTTCATGCGCGAGGGCACCGCCGCCACCCAGACGCTCGAAAAGCTGCTCGATCTGGGCATCCGGCTCAGCCTCGACGATTTCGGCACCGGCTTCTCCTCGCTCGGCTATCTCAGCCGCACGCGCTTTTCGTCGATCAAGATCGACCGCAGCTTCGTCCAGGGCGCGTCGAAGGGCGTCAAGGAAGCGATCGCGATCATCCGCGCGGTGGTGGCGCTCGCCCAGTCGCTGGGCATGGCGACCACCGCCGAGGGCGTCGAGACCGAGGACGAGCATCTGCTGGTGCAGGAGCTCGGCTGCACCAAGGTCCAGGGCTATTATTTCGGCCGCCCGCTTCCCGTCGAGGAAGCGCGGACCATCGCCAGCCGGGCATCCAATCAGGCCCAGGCGGCCTGATCGACGAAACGCGACTTGCCGATGTGGTTCGGCACGGCTACAGCCCGGCGCCGCACAGGAGTGTAGCTCAGTTGGTAGAGCATCGGTCTCCAAAACCGAGGGCCGGGGGTTCGAATCCCTCCACTCCTGCCAGCCGCGCGATCGCGGCACCGCCTGCGATCGTCGCGGATCGCCCCTCTCCCGCCGCCATCTGCCCCGCCACCGCGCGGCGCGCCCGTTTCCCGGCGGCAGTCTCCGTTCGCCGCTTGCACACACCCCGCGACATCGCTAGATACGGTTCCCAATCCGACAGCGTGGATGGGCTCCGCCGGTTCCTCAGAGCAGGACCGGGCGGACGGCCTGTGCGCGCGAGCGGACCGCGAAAACAACGAGGTTGATGTGGCGAAGACGACCCCGATCGAATTCATCCGCCAGGTCCAGGCGGAAACGCGCAAGGTGGTATGGCCGACGCGGCGCGAGACGATGATGACCGGCGTGATGGTCATGATCATGACGGTGCTGCTCGGGCTGTTCTTCTTCGGCATCGATTCCGTGTTCGACGCGATCGTGCGCGGCCTGCTCAGCCTCGCGAACTAGGAATCAGGAACGAACACGCATGTCGCGCTGGTACATCATCCACGCCTATTCGGGCTTTGAGAACAAGGTCCGCGATTCGATCATGGCGGAGGCGACCCGCATGGGCCTCGAGGCGCTGGTCGACGCGGTCGAGGTGCCGGTCGAGACCGTGACCGAGGTCCGTCGCGGCAAGAAGATCCAGGCCGAGCGCAAATTCTTCCCCGGCTATGTCCTCGCCAAGCTGGCGATGAACGACGACGTCTATCACCTGGTGAAGAACACGCCGAAGGTGACCGGATTCCTGGGCGCGATGGGCAAGCCGCAAGCGATCAGCGAAGCCGAGGCCGCGCGCATCCTCAACACCAAGGAAGAGGCCGCCGCCGCGCCCAAGACCAAGATCAAGGTCGATTTCGAGATCGGCGATTCGGTCAAGGTGCTCGACGGCCCGTTCGCCAGCTTCAACGGCATCGTCGAGGAACTCGACTTCGACAAGTCGAAGGTCAAGGTGTCGGTGTCGATCTTCGGCCGCGCCACCCCGGTCGAGTTGGATTTCGAGCAGGTCGAGCGCTCGAAGTAATTTGCGGACGGGCGGCCCCGCCGGCATTGCCGGTCAGGGGCCACCCGCCGTCCGCCGCTCACGGCAACTCCGGTGTCGCCCCGGTTTCGGGCGGCGGCAGTTCCACCCAGGCCAGGCGCAGCGCGCCGGCCGCGCTCCCCGCCTCCGCACGGCCACCGCGCGCGGCGATGCCGGCGGCGACTGCGCGGCGCTGAGCCGCGGTTCCCCCGCGCACGCTGATTTCGCGCCCGACCCGGTCGGACGCCCACGCCGCCAGCCCCAGCGCGGCGTCATCCACCACCCCTTCGTCGAACGACACCGCGGGCGGATCGACGTCGGCCGGCGGTACCACGCGCGCCGTCCAGTCGGGGATCGCGCGGCGGGCGCGGTCCTCGATCGCGCGATAACCGGCCATCTCCAGCCCGGGCAGTGCTGCCGCCGATCCGGTCAGGGTGTGGCGCGACGTGTCCGCGCTGATCGTCGCGGGCGCCGCGCCGATCAGCAGGGCGAACTGGTTGATCGCGGTGTCGCGCGCGTCCGGACGGTTCGCGGCGCCGCTCTCCACCGCGCGGGCGATCTGCGCGGCTTCGGCCGCGCCGGCGTCCTGCGAGATGCGGACCTGATCGACATGAATGTCGACGTCGCGTGCCAACCGCTGGCGCAGGTTGCCGGCCAGGATGCGATCGGCGGCGGCGTCGAGCCGCGGGGTGAGCATCACCGCGCGGATCCGGATCGGGTGGGCGGCATAGTCGATGTCGACCTGCCCCAGCCGCGCGCCCTCGGGAAAGCGCTTGCGGATCATGTCGCGGACCTGACGCTGCGCCACCGCCTCGAATGCGATCTGGTGCAGCGACGCGGCCAGCGGCACCGACAGCAGCCCGACCGCGACGACGAACAGCGCGAGTTGCCAGCCGGTATGCGCCGGCGACAGATGGCCGCCGAAACCATAGACTCGCGCCACCAGCGCCGCCGTCAGGGCGATGGTGACGGCATTGGTCAGGAACAGCAGCGACGATCCGGCGAAGATCGTCCAGTTCCACGTCGCGATCCCGAAACCGACCACCGCCAGCGGTGGCATCAGCGCGATCGCGATGGCGACGCCGACGACGGTGCCGCCCCGGCCACGGATCAGCGCATAGGCGCCGGCGATGGCGGACAGCAGCGCGACGAGCAGGTCGAACAGCGTCGGCTGCGTCCGGCCCGCGATCTCGCTGGTGATGGTCTGCACCGGCGAAATAGAGACCATCACCACCGACAATAGGATCGCGATCGCCGACCCGGCGAGCAGCGCGGTCAGGCTGCGGCGGATTTCGTGGAAATCGAGCGTGGCGATACCAAAGCCGAGCCCGATGATCGGCATCATCAGCGGCGACAGCAGCATCGCGCCGATCAGCACCGCGACCGACGGCATCAGCAGCCCGAGCAGCGAGATCGCCGCCGAGACGAGGATGAGGAACGCATAGCGGCCGGACCAGCCGGATTCATCGGCGATCTGGTGCAGGATCGCGTCGTGATCGACGCCGCCCGTCACCCAGATGTTCCACCAGCGCCGCAGCTTGCTCTTTCCCGAAATATCATTTGCTCCCGCTGATCGCCCTGCCATTACGCGGGGCGGGGCACGAAGTTTCTTATTCGCCGCACCGCGATATTCGACAAAATTCCGCGCCGCCGCGAATCCGCCCGTCTCGACCGCCGGGTCGGGCGCGGTGGCGGTGGTTGCGCCGGACGGGGTTCTCCGCTAAGGGCCCGCGCTTCCAGCGTCATGCGATGGAAACCCTGCGGGAGACGGCCTTGCGCCGTCGTCTGGACCGCTAAACTTGAAACAGAGTGAGTGAGCCACAATGGCAAAAAAGATTACCGGCTATATCAAGCTGCAGGTGCCCGCCGGCGCCGCCAATCCGTCGCCGCCGATCGGCCCGGCGCTGGGTCAGCGCGGCGTCAACATCATGGAATTCTGCAAGGCGTTCAACGCGCAGACCGGCGATCAGGAAAAGGGCACGCCGCTGCCCACCGTGATCACCGTCTATGCCGATCGCTCGTTCTCGTTCGAGACCAAGACGCCGCCGGCCACCTACCTCATCAAGAAGGCGGCCAACCTGAAGTCGGGCTCGAAGGAGCCGGGCAAGGTGTCCGCGGGCAAGATCGCCCGTTCGAAGCTGAGCGAGATCGCCCAGGCCAAGATGAAGGACCTGAACGCCAACGACATCGAAGCGGCGACGAAGATCATCGAAGGTTCCGCCCGCGCGATGGGCCTCGAAGTGGTGGAGGGCTGATCCGATGGCCAAGCTGAGCAAGAAGGCGAAGACGCTGGCGACCGCGGTCGACCGTGAGAAGCTGTACGGCGTCGATGAGGCGATCAGCCTCGCGCGCACCCACGCCACCGCCAAGTTCGACGAGACGATCGAGGTCGCGCTGAACCTGGGCGTCGATCCGCGTCACGCCGACCAGATGGTGCGCGGCGTGGTGACGCTGCCCAAGGGCACCGGCAAGACCGTGCGCGTCGGCGTGTTCGCAAAGGGCGCCAAGGCCGATGAGGCCCGTGAGGCGGGTGCCGACGTCGTCGGTGCCGAGGACCTGATGGAGATCATCCAGGGCGGCACGATCGATTTCGACCGCTGCATCGCCACCCCGGACATGATGGGCGTCGTCGGTCGCCTCGGCAAGGTGCTGGGTCCGAAGGGCCTGATGCCGAACCCGAAGCTGGGCACCGTCACGATGAACGTCGCGCAGGCGGTCAAGGACGCCAAGGGCGGCCAGATCGAATATCGCGTCGAAAAGGCGGGCATCATCCATTCGGGCATCGGCAAGGCGTCGTTCCCGGCGGAGGATCTGCGCGCGAACTTCGACGCGCTGGTCGATGCGGTGGTCAAGGCCAAGCCGGCTGGCGCCAAGGGCAAGTATCTGAAGAAGGTCGCGGTGAGCTCGTCGATGGGCCCGGGCATCAAGGTCGACACCGCGGAGATCGCGGCGGTCTGATCCGCGCGTCACCGTCAACCGACACGAAGGGCCGGGAGCGATCCCGGCCCTTTTCGTTTGCCTGCGTGGTGCGAGCGATCGAGTGGGCGCGCGATCAGCGATATCGCCGGCCGGCGATCGGCGAGATCGCGGCGCGGCGCGCGCTGGGCCGCACCGGCGTCGCGCGCGTGCGCGGCCCCGCGCCGCGCGGATCACGCGGCCGGCGGCTCCCATAGTTCGATCGGATTGCCCTCGGGATCGTGGATCCGCGCGAACCGGCCGGTTTCGGGCGTGTCCCAGGCGTCGTTGGTCATGATGCGGATGCCGCTGGCGTTCAGCCGCGTCAGCATTCCGTCCAGATCGCGCACGCGCAGGTTGAGCATGAACTGCTTGTCCGGCGCGAAATAATCGGTGTCGGCCTTGAACGGCGCGAACACCATCGGCCCGCCGCGCACCTGCCAGACCCATTCGTTGGGCGGCTCCGGCTCCCCCTCCGCCGCGCAGCCGCCGCCGATGCCGAGATGCTCCTTGTACCAGATGGAGAGCACGTCGGGATTGCGGGCCCGCCAGAAGAACCCTCCCATACCAAGCACCGGCATAACACTACTCCAGTCCGACCGAGGTCACGCCGCCACTTCGAACTCCGCATCGCCCGCGGAAGCTTCCAGCAAACGCTTCTCGATCGCCTTGATCCGCCCCGCGCCGACGATCTTATCCCCGATCAGATCAGTGACATAGAAGGTATCGACCGCCCGTTCCCCATAAGTGGCGACGTGCGCGGAACGGATCGTCACGCGCGACTGGAACAGCGCGTTGGCGAGGTGGTGGAGCAGCGCCGGCCGGTCGCGAGCGTTGACCTCGATCACGGTGAAGCGGTTCGACGCATTGTTGTCGATCAGCACATTGGGTTCGATGGCAAAGGCATCGGCGCGCGCGCGCGGCAGCGGCTTGGCCTTCAGCCGGTCATTCAGCCGGAAGCGATTGCCCAGCGCCTCGGTGATCGCGGTGCGGATGCGGTCGAGCTGCCCGGCATCGTCGAACGGGCGGCCCAGCGGGTCCTGGACCAGGAAATTGTCGAGCGCCATGCCGTCGCGGGTGGTGTGGATCCGCGCGTCGATGATGTTGCCGCCCGCCGCGTGGATCGCCCCGGCGATGCGATAGAAC
>NZ_DATMGG010000223.1:0-3482 GCF_035555815.1 Sphingomonas sp. | reverse complement strand
CGCCCGACGGCGCGCGCGGCTTGACAGCCCAAGTGCCGGCGGCATGGAGGGACCGATGGCCGCCGACATGAACCCGCCCGCCACGGCGCCCGATTTCCTTGCCCGCGCGGGCTGGGGCGACGCGAAGATCCTGCCGTTGGCCGGGGATGCGTCGTTTCGCCGCTATTTCCGTGCGGTCGCGCCGGGACGCAGCGCGGTGCTGATGGACGCGCCGCCGCCGCATGAGGACCCGCGCCCGTTCATCGCCGTCGCCGAATGGCTGACCGCGCATGGCTTTGCCGCGCCGGAAATCTATGCGCGCGACCTTGATCTGGGGCTGGTGCTGATCGAGGATTTCGGCGACGCCCGGATGCGCGAGATCGCCGACGCCGCGCCGGAAAGCGAATTGCGGCTGTACGAACAGGCGGTCGACATATTGGTCGCGCTGGCCGGGCAGGGGCCGGCGGGGCTGGCGCCCTATGACCCGGCCGTGCTGCACCGCGAGGCCGCGCTGGTGCCCGAATGGTATGCGCCGGCGGTGGGGCTTGCGGTGGACGCCGACGGCTTTCGCGCGGCGTGGGACGCGGTGTTCCACCTGACGCTGGGCGGGCCGCGCGTGCCGGTGCTGCGTGACTATCACGCCGAGAACATCATGCTGATCGAGCATGGCGCACGAAAAGGGCTGATGGGGCTGCTCGATTTCCAGGACGCGCTCGACGGGCACCCCGCCTATGATCTGGTGTCGCTGTTGCAGGACGCGCGCCGCGACGTGCATCCCGAACTGGAGAAGGCGCTGCTCGACCGGTACCTGCGCACCACCGGCGCCGGGCAGGACTTCGTCGATGCCTATCATGTGCTGGGCGCGCAGCGGAATTCGAAGATCGTCGGCATCTTCACCCGGCTGTGGCAGCGCGACGGCAAGCCGCGCTATCCGTCGCTGTGCCCGCGCGTGTGGCGCTACCTCAACCACGATCTGGAACAGCCGGTGCTGGCGCCGGTCAAGGCGTGGTTCGACGCCAACATCCCGATGGAGAAACGCGGTGACCCGATGATCGTCGGCAACCACCTGTGAGCACCGCCCGCACGCTGGCGCTGCGCCCCGATCCCGGCGGACAGGTGCCCGATACCGCGATGGTGATGGCGGCCGGGCTGGGCAAGCGGATGCGCCCGCTGACCGCGACCCGGCCCAAGCCGCTGGTCTCCGTCGCGGGAAGGCCGCTGATCGACCATGTGTTCGATCACCTGCGGTCGGCCGGGGTGCGCCGCGCGGTGGTCAACGTCCACTATCTCGCCGACGCGCTGGAGGCGCATCTGCGCGCGCGAGTGAAGGACATCGACGTCGTCATCTCCGACGAGCGCAAGCTGCTGCTCGAGACCGGCGGCGGGCTGATCAAGGCCAGGCCGCTGCTGGGCGACCGGCCGTTCCTGTGCGTCAACAGCGACAATCTGTGGTTCGACGGGCCGATCGACGCGATCCGCGCGCTGGCGGCGGCGTGGGACGACGATCGCATGGACGCGCTGCTGCTGCTGGTGCCGCTGGCGCGCGCCTATTGCCACAAGGGGCGCGGCGATTTTCACCTCGACCCGTTCGGCCGCATCACCGGCTGGCGCAAGCCGGGGCGGGTGGCGCCGTTCGTCTATACCGGGGTGCAGATGCTGTCGCCGCGGCTGATCGCCGATCCGCCGGGCGAGGCGTTCTCGACCAAGATATTCTGGGATCGCGCGATCCAGGCCGGGCGCGCGTGGGGCGTGGCGCACACCGGCATGTGGTTCGACATCGGCCAGCCCGATTCGATCCCGGCGGCGGAAGCCATATTGAGCGATGGCTGAGGCGCGCCGCCTCAACCTCTACACCATCCCGCCGCACCGGGCGTTCGCCGACGCGCTCGCCGCCGGGCTGATCCGCCGGTTTGGCGGCGAACCGATGGGGCTGGCGCGCGGCATCGTGCTGCTGCCGACCAACCGCGCCCGCCGCGCGATCGCCGATGCGTTCGTCCGTGCCAGCGGTGGCGGGCTGCTGCTGCCCCGCATGGTAGCGATCGGCGACCCCGAGCTGGACGAGGCGGTGGGCGCGCTGTTCGATCCCGCCGACGATGACGACCCGGTGCCGCCGGCGGTGGCGCCGATGGCGCGGCGGATGATCCTGGCGCGGCTGGTGCAGCAGGCCGATCCGGCGATCGACGGCGCGGAGGCGGTGCGGCTGGCGGGCGACCTGGCGCGCACGCTGGATCAACTGCTGGTCGAGGAGGTGGCGCCGGGGCGGCTGCGCGACATCGCCCTGGTCGACGCGCTGAGCGAGCATTGGGAACGCGCGCTGGCAACGTTCGCGGTGGTGCTCGATCGCTGGCCGGAGGAGCTGGTCCGGCTTGGGCGGATCGACCTGGCGGAGCGGCGCGCGCGGTTGCTCGACCGCGTGGGGCGGGCGTGGCGCGAGGCGCCGCCGGCCGGGTTCCTGTGCGCGGCGGGGGTGACATCCGCCGCCCCGGCGATCGCGCGGATGCTGCGCAGCATTTCGGCGCTGCCCAAGGGCATGGTGGTGCTGCCGGGGCTCGATCTGGCGATGGAGGAGGAGGGGTGGGACGCGCTTGGGCCGTTCGCGCCCGATCCGGTCAGCGGCCGCCGCCAGCGCGCGGAGGAGACGCATCCGCAATATCATCTCAAGCTGCTGCTCGATCGCATGGGCGTGCGGCGCGGCGAGGTCCGCACGTGGCAGGCGGCGAGCGAGATCGACGCGCCGCCCGCGCGTAGCCGCGCCATCGCCACCGCGCTCGCCCCCGCCGAACTGACCCACCACTGGGTGACGCTGAAGCCGGGTGAGCGCAACCTGGCCGGGGTGAGCGCGCTGGAGGTGGCGACCCCGGCGGAAGAAGCGCAGGCGATCGCGCTGAAGCTTCGCGAGGCGCTGGAGACGCCCGCGCGCACCGCCGCGCTGGTCACCCCCGATCGTGCGCTGGCGCGGCGGGTGGCGGCGCATTGCGCGCGGTGGAATATCGCGGTCGACGATTCGGCGGGGCAGCCGCTGTCGCAGACCCCGCCGGGAACGCTGTTGCTGGCGATCGCGGAGGCCGGGGCGCAACGATTTGCGCCGGTGCCGCTGCTCGCGCTGCTCAAGCATCCGCTGGTGCAAAGCGGCGAGGCGCGGCCGGCGTGGCTGGAAGGCGCGCGTTCGATCGACCGGGCGCTGCGTGGGCCGCGGCCGGCGGCGGGGCTGGACGGGCTCGACCGCCATCTGGCGGGACGCCGCGCGGCGGAATGGTGGAGCGAGGCGCGGGCGCTGCTGACCGGGATCGAGGCGGTGTTCGCGGGCGGCGCCCAACCGCTGGTCGATCTGCTTGGCTGCGTGCGCGAAGCGGCGACGGCGCTGGCGGGCGATGCGGCATGGGCGCGCGCGGAGGGACGCGCCGCCGCCGAACTGCTCGCGGAGGTGGAGGAGCGCGCCGCGCTCGGGCCGCCGTTGATCGATCCGGCGACCCTGCCGGCGTTGCTGCGCACGCTGATGGACG
>NZ_DATMGG010000222.1:0-13568 GCF_035555815.1 Sphingomonas sp. | reverse complement strand
CCTGCGCCTTCATCAGCCCCTGCCGACCCAGCGCCAGGCGCAGCGCGCGCCAGCCCATCGCCGGGTTCTCCTCCTCGCCCATTTCGTCGTGGTTGAGATAGGGGAGCGCCTTGTCCCCGCCGATGTCGACGGTGCGGAAGGTGACCGGGCGCTCGCCCGCCGCGTCGAGCACGTCCTTGTAGAGCCGTTGCTGGCGTTCGCGCTGTGGCAGCGTCGCGGAGACGAGGAACTGGAATTCGGTGCGGAACAGCCCGATGCCGTCCGCGCCGGTCAGGTCGAGCGCGCCGACATCGTCGCGCAATCCGGCGTTGACCATCACCGACACGCGGTGCCCGTCGGCGGTGACCGGCGGCTCGTCCTTGAGCGCGGCAAAGGCGGCACGACGCTTCTGGCTGAGCGCGAAGCGCGCCTCGAACGCTTCCTCCATTCCCGTCGTCGGGCGGACGATCAGGCTTTCGGAACTGGCGTCGAGCAGCAGCTTGTCGCCCTCGCCGACCAGCCGGCGGATATCGCGCGCGCGGCCCAGCACCGGCACGCCCATCGCCCGCGCGACGATGGTGACGTGCGCGGTCAGGCTGCCTTCCTCCAGCACCACGCCCTTCAGCCGGCGGCGGTCATACTCCAGCAGCTCGGCCGGCCCCAGATTGCGCGCCAGCAGGATCGAATCCTCGCGCAGCCCCAGTTGCGCGGCGGTGCCCAGCCGGCCGGAGACGATGCGCAGCAGCCGGTTGGACAGATCCTCCAGATCGTGCATCCGGTCGCGCAGCAGGGGATCGTCGATCTGGCGCATCCGCATCCGCGTGCGCTGCTGGACGCGCTCGATCGCCGCCTCGGCGGTCAGGCCGCTGTCGATCGCCTCGTTGATGCGGCGCGACCAGCCCTCGTCATAGGCGAACATCTTGTAGGTCTCGAGCACCTCGTCATGCTCGCCGCCGACGCCGAACTCGGCCTGCGCCGCCATGCGCTCGATCTGGTCGCGCATCTTGTCGAACGCGGAATAGACGCGGCGGCGCTCCGCTTCGGTATCCTCGGCGACGGTGTGCTCGATGGTGATGCGGGGCTGGTGGAACACCGCGACCCCGGCGCCCATGCCGTCGACCAGCTTGAAACCGGCGATGCGCGCGCTGGCGGTGGATTGCGGCCGGGTGGTGTCGGTCCCGGCGATGTCGATCAGCCCGGCGTTGGCGATCAGCTCCGACAGCACCATCGCCACGGTCTGCAGGGCCTCGATCTCGACCTCGTCGTAACGGCGCGGTTCGACATGCTGGATCGCCAGCACGCCGACCGCCCGCTCTCGCCGGATGATCGGCACTCCGGCAAAGCTGTGGAAGCGATCCTCGCCAGTTTCGGGGCGATAGGCGAAATCGGGATGGGCGGTCGCCTCGTCGAGGTTCAGCGTCTCGACATTCTCGGCGATGGTGCCGACCAGCCCCTCGCCCATCGCCAGTTTGGTGACGTGCACCGCGCTCTGATCCAGCCCGCGCGTCGCGAACAGTTCCAGCACCCCTTCACGCAGCAGGTAGATCGAGCAGACTTCGGTTTCCAGCGCCGCGCCGATGATCTCGGCGACCGAATTGAGCTTGGTCTGCGCGTTGCTGCGCGCGGCCATCACGTCGTGAAGACGGACGAGAATCTCGCGGGCGGACGCGGCGGCGGTGACGGGCATGGCACGCTGCTATCAGATCATGCGACTCCGCGCCATCGCGGCGGCGTGCGTTTTCGCGGCGCGCGCGCTCAAGCCGCGCGCGTCTCCAGCGCCGTCGCCGCTTCGGCCATCAGCGTCGCGATGATCGTCGCGGCGGGCTCTTCCTTCGTCACCATGCCGACCGACTGGCCGGCCATCAGCGAGCCGTGCTCGACATCGCCGTCGATCACCGCGCGGCGCAGCGCGCCCGCCCAGTAATGCTCGATCTGAAGCTGTGCCTCGGCCATCTCGACCTTGCCCTCGTCGAGCAGGTTGGCAACTTCGCGCTGCTTGGCGGTGAACAGCTCGCCGCCGGCGTTCTTCAGCGCGCGCACCGGGATCACCGGCAGGCGCGGATCGATCTGGACGCTGGCGATCGCATCACGGGCGGAGGCGCGCAGAAACGCCTTCTTGAAATTGGGGTGGGCGATGCTTTCGGTCGCGCAGGCGAAACGGGTGCCGAGCTGGACCCCGGCCGCGCCCATGTCGAGATAGCCCGCGATCGCCTCGCCGCGCCCGATACCGCCGGCGACGAACACCGGTAGCTGATCGGCCACCTCGGGCAGGATCTCCTGCGCCAGCACGCTGGTCGAGACCGGGCCGATATGCCCGCCGGCCTCCATCCCCTCGATCACCAGCGCGTCGACGCCCGACCGGATCAGCTTCTTCGCCAGCGCCAGCGCCGGGGCGAAGCAGATCAGCTTGGCGCCGTTGCCCTTGATCGCATCGAGCGATCCGGCGGGGGGCAGGCCGCCCGCCAGCACGACATGGCTAACCCGATGCTTCGCGCAGACCTCGATCAGGTCGAACAGCATCGGATGCATGGTGATCAGGTTGACGCCGAACGGCTTGTCGGTGAGCGCCCTTGTCCCGGCGATCTCGGCGTCGAGCAGTTCGGGCGTCATCGCCCCGCAGGCGATCAGGCCAAAGCCGCCGGCGTTGGAGATGGCGGCGACCAGATGGCGCTCGCTGACCCACGACATCGCGCCGCACAGGATCGCGGTCTCCGATCCCAGGAATGCGGCGCCACGCGCCATGCGTCGGGCAAGGCGCTGTTCGCCCGCGGTCGATCGATCGTTCATCTTGGACGCCTAGCGCCGGGCGGCCGCTGGGGGCAAGCCCCCGCCGATCACGCCGTCGCCGGCTCCTCCGCATCCAGCCCATAGGCGGTGTGCAGCACGCGGACGGCCAGCTCGGTCTCGTCCTCGTGGATCAGCACGCTGACCTTGATCTCCGACGTGGTGATCGCCTGCACGTTGATGCCGCGTTCGCCCAGCGTGGTGAACATCTTCGACGCGACGCCGGCGTGGCTGCGCATCCCGACCCCGACAACGCTGATCTTCGCGACGCGCGGATCGTGCAGCGCGGCGTCGAAGCCGATCGCCTCCCTGCTCTTTTCCAGCACGTCCAGGCTGCGCGCCAGATCGGCGGTGGGGACGGTGAAGGTGACGTCGGTCGATTTCGGCGCGGTGCCGGTCGCGTGGGCGACGTTCTGCACGATCATGTCGACGTTGATCCCGGCGTCGGCCAGCGGGCTGAAGATGCTGGCGACCGCGCCGGGCTTGTCCGGCACGTTGGTCAGCGTGATCTTCGCCTCGTTCTTGTCGTGGGCGATGCCGGTGATGAGCTGACGTTCCATGTCCCCGATTTCCTCTTCTCCGACGATCAGCGTACCCGGTTCGGAATTGCCGTCCTCGTCGACGAACGACGACAGCACCTGGACGCGAACGTTTTCCTTCATGGCGAGCCCGACCGACCGCGTCTGCAGCACCTTGGCGCCGACGCTGGCAAGTTCGAGCATCTCTTCATAGGTCACGCGCTTCAGCTTGCGCGCGCGCGGCACGATGCGCGGATCGGTGGTGTAGACCCCGTCGACGTCGGTGTAGATGTCGCAGCGGTCGGCCTTCATCGCCGCCGCCATCGCCACCGCCGACGTATCGGACCCGCCACGGCCCAGCGTGGTGACGCGCTCCCCCGGCGCCAGCCCCTGGAAGCCGGGGATCACCGCGACGGTGCGATCGGCCATGCTCGCGCTGAGCGCGGTGGTGTCGATCTCACCGATGCGCGCCGATCCGTGACCGTCGGAGGTGCGGATCGGCAGCTGCCAGCCGAGCCAGCTGCGCGCCGGCACGCCGATCGCCTGGAGCGCGATCGCCAGCAGCCCGCTGGTGACCTGTTCGCCCGATGAGACGACCACGTCGTATTCGCGCGGATCGTAGAGCGACGACGCCTCGCGGCAGAAATTGACCAGCCGGTCGGTCTCGCCGGCCATGGCGGAGACCACCACCGCGACCTCGTTGCCAGCTTCCCACTCGCGCTTGATGCGCGCGGCGACGCTGCGGATGCGTTCGATCCCCGCCATCGAGGTGCCGCCGAACTTCATCACGATGCGGGCCATGGTGCGCTGCGTTATCCCTTGGGTGCGGTGGGGCGCCCTGATAGGGAGGCGATATGGGTGACGCAACTGTAACCGCCGCAACTACCATCGACCCTGCCGAGGCCGCGCATTTCGGCAGGCTTGCCGCCGACTGGTGGAACCCGCGTGGATCGTCGGCGATGCTCCACCGGCTCAATCCGCCGCGGCTCGCCTATCTGCGGGCGCGCGTCGATACGCATTGGAACGGCGATCCGCAGGATTTCACCCCGCTCGCCGGGCGCAGCGCGCTCGACATGGGGTGTGGCGCGGGATTGCTCGCCGAACCGCTGGCACGGCTGGGAGCGAAGGTCACCGGGGTTGATGCTGCGGCGGAGAATATCGGCGCCGCCGCCGCCCACGCCAGCGCGGGCGGGCTGGCCATAGACTATCTTGCCGGCGGGATCGAAACGGTCGCCGGCCGCCAATTCGATCTGGTGGTCAGCTTTGAGGTGATCGAGCACGTCACCGATCCCGCCGCGTTCGTCGCCGGGCTGGCGGCGGTGGTGGCGCCGGGCGGGCTGCTGCTGCTGTCGACGCCAAACCGCACCGCGCTGTCGCGGCTGGCGATGATCACCATCGGAGAGGGGACCGGACAGATTCCGCGCGGCACCCACGATTGGGACAAGTTCCTGACGCCCGACGAGCTGGTCGCGCTGATCGACGATACCGGGCTGGAGGTGATCGACACCCACGGGCTGGCGCTGTCGCCGGGCCACGGCTTCGTGCTGAGTGACGATAGGACGCTCGACTATTTCGTCACCGCGCGGCGCGGCTAGGCCGCGCCCAGCGTCGCGGCGACGAATCGGCGCAGCCACACCGCACCTGGGTCCGCCGCCGATGTATCGTGCCAGTAAAGGCTGAGCGGCCGCGCCGGCACGTCGAACGGCAGCGGCAACAACCGGTGCGTGCCCGTCCCCTCGAACGCGGCGGCGTAGTAGCGCGGCAGGGTGCAGACGAGATCGCTCTCGCCGACCAGTTGCCACGCGGTGAAGGCGTGCTGGCATCGCATCCGGATGCGGCGGCGATGCCCGATCCGGGCCAGAGCCGCGTCCTCCATCCCCAGCCCGGCCGCGCGCGGGGATACGAACACATGGTCGACCGCGAGATACTGGTCGAGGCTCACCGTGTCGCCGATCAGCGGATGATCGCGCCGCGCGACCAGCACCGGCGGCGCGGCGCCCAGCGTCTTGAGGTTGGTCCCCGGCGACGTCGCCAGATCGATGTCGATCGCCAGATCGAGCGCGCCGACCGCCAGCGCGCGCGGCATCCCGGTGCGGGAGAAATAGACGCTGGCCAGCGAGACTCCCGGCGCATCGCGTTGCAACTCGCGAAACAGCAACGGCAGCGCATAGGCTTCGCTTGGCGGGCGCAGCCCGATGCGAAAGGTACGTGTCGACGCCAGCGGATCGAAATGCTCGCCCACCGCCAGCGCGACGTCGATCCGCCGCAGGATCGCGCCGACCTCGGCGATTTTGGCCCGCGATACCGCCGTCGGCACGAACGCATTGCCGTGGCGGACGAACAGCGGATCGTCGAAGGCCTCCCGCAGTCGCGCGAGCGAATGGCTGACCGCTGGCTGCGACAGGCTCAGCTTGCGCGACGCGCCGGACACACCGCCCTCCGCATAGATCGCCTCGAAGATCCGCAGCAGGTTGAGGTCGAAGCGGTTGAGGCTGGTCATGGCGCCTGAACTAGGATGAGCGACGGGCCGCGGCAACGCGATTGCGCGTCGGCGTTTCGCATCGCGCGCGGCTCGGCTAGAGGGCCGGTATGTACGACCTTCTCATCGTCGGCGGCGGCATCAACGGCTGCGCGATCGCGCGCGAGGCGGCGTTGCATGGGCAAAGCGTGCTGCTGGTCGAGCGCGACGACCTTGCCAGCCACACCTCCTCCGCCTCGACCAAGCTGATCCACGGCGGGTTGCGCTACCTCGAATATTACGACTTCAAGCTGGTGGCGGAGGCGCTGCGCGAGCGCGAGCGGCTGCTCCACGCCGCGCCGCACATCATTCGCCCGCTCACCTTCGTGCTGCCGCATGAACATGCGCTGCGCCCATGGTGGATGGTACGGCTGGGGCTGGCGCTCTACGACCGGCTGGGCGGACGCAGCAGCCTGCCCAGGTCGCGCGGGCTGCACGCCCGCGACACCGCCTATTCCGGGCCGCTCAGCGGCGGGGCGAGGGGGTTCGTCTATGCCGACGCGTTCGTCGACGATTCGCGGCTGACGTTGCTCAACGCGGTCGATGCCGCCGCCAACGGCGCCGAGATCGCCACCCGCACCGCGCTCGACGCCGCCGTCCGCGTCGGCGATCATTGGCAGGCGACACTGTCCGACGGGCGCACCGTCGCCGCGCGGAAGCTGGTCAACGCCGCCGGGCCGTGGGTGCATCTGCTGCTCGATCGGCTCGGGGTCGAGGCGAAGAGCGACGCCCGGCTGGTCAAGGGCAGCCATATCGTCGTGCCGAAACTCTATGAAGGCGACCACGCCTATATCCTGCAACAGCCCGATCGCCGGATCGTGTTCGCCATCCCCTATCACGGCATGACGGAGATCGGCACCACCGACATCCCGGTCGAGCGGCCCGAGGACGCGGTGATCGCCGACGATGAGGTCGCCTATCTGTGCGACGCGATCAACCGCCATTTCGTCCGCCAGATCGCCCCCGCCGAAGTGGTGGCGAGCTGGTCGGGGGTGCGCCCGCTCTATGACGATGGGGCGAGCGAGGCGCGGGCGGTGACGCGCGACTATGTGCTGGAACTGGATAGCGACGGCCCACCGCTGCTCAGCGTGTTCGGCGGCAAGATCACCACCGCGCGCCACCTGGCGGAGGAAGCGGTCGAGCGAATGGGCATCGGCGACGGGCCGATCACGCGCGGCCGACCGTTTCCCGGCGGCGATCTTGAGAGCGATTTTGACAGTTTCCTCGCCGACGTCCGCGCGCGCTGGCCTTTTCTTGGGGAGGCGCGCTCGGCGCGGATGGCGCACGCTTACGGCTCGCTGCTGGACGAGATGCTCGGCGCGGTCGCCGACGAGGCGGGTATGGGTGCCGACCTCGGCAGCGGGCTGACCGAGATCGAGGCGCGGTGGATGGGCGATCGTGAGTGGGCGCGCACCGCCGACGACGCGCTCGACCGGCGCAGCAAGCTGGGGCTGGAGGTCGATGCTGCCGGCCGGGCACGGGTTGCGGCATGGTTCGCCCGCCCGTGATCCGCGTCACCGCCCTCTACCATTTCGCGCGCTTTTCCGATCCGGCGGCGCTGCGGGGGCCGTTGCTCGATGCCTGTCAGTCGGGCGGGATCAAGGGCACCTTGCTGCTCGCGCCGGAGGGGATCAACGGCACCATCGCCGGCCCGTCCGACGCGATCGACACGGTGCTCGCCCATATCCGCGATCTGCCGGGCTGCGCCGCGCTGGAGGTCAAGGACAGTAGCGCCGCGACGATGCCGTTCCACCGCATGAAGGTGCGGCTGAAGCGTGAGATCGTGACGATGGGTGAGCCGGCGATCGACCCGCTCGACGGCACCGGCACCTATGTCGCGCCGGCCGACTGGAACGCGCTGATCGACGATCCCGACACGGTGGTGATCGACACGCGCAACGATTATGAAGTGCGCGTCGGCAGTTTCGCCGGGGCGGTCGATCCGGGGACGCAGAGCTTCAGCGACTTTCCGGCGTGGTTCCGCGCGCACCGCGACGAACTGGCCGGCAAGACGGTGGCGATGTTCTGCACCGGCGGCATCCGCTGCGAAAAGGCGACCGCGCTGCTCAAGGCGGAAGGGATGGCGGACGTGCGCCATCTGCGCGGCGGCATCCTCAAATATCTGGAAGAGGTGCCCGCCGAACAGAGCCGCTGGCGGGGCGAATGCTTCGTGTTCGACCAGCGCGTCGCGGTCGGTCACGGGCTGGAGATCGGCACCCACCTGTTGTGCCACGCCTGCCGGATGCCGGTCAGCGTCGCCGACCGCGCCTCACCGCTCTATCGCGAGGGCGTCAGTTGCCCCGCCTGCCACGACAGCCGCGACGACGCCCGCCGCGCCGGCTATGCCGAGCGTCACCGCCAGGTGCGGCTGGCGGCGGCACGGGGCGAGGCGCATGTCGGCCGCGACTATGCCGCCGCGGCCGACGACGGGGATCAATAGGCGCGGCCGATCAGCACGCGCTCAACCGCGGGCGCGCCGGTGAACACGCAGGGGCCGTTCGCTGGCGCCTGCCCGATCGGGGCATTGCGCATCGTCAGCTTGAGCGGCTTGATCCGTTCGACCACCGCGTCGAGCGCGGCGCCGGTCGGGCGCGACCATTGCACTTCGACCCAGCCCGGGTTCTTGCGCCCTTCGGCGAAATGCGCCTCGACCGCGGAGAAATCGGCGGCGGCGACGATGTTGCCGTCAAGCCGCGCCTTGGCATCGGCGAACAGCGTCGCCTGGATCTCCTCCAGCGTCGTGGCGGCGGCGGCGATGAAATCGTCCTTTGCCACCGCCTGGCTGTCGAGTTTGCCGTCCTCGCGGTACAGCCGGTCGCGACGCAGGACGGAAACGTTGCCGCCGGCCACGTCGCGCCCGCCGACCTCGATCACGATCGGCGCGCCCTTCTTGACCCAGCCCCACCGCTTGGTCGCCGCCTTGGCCGGGCGCAGGTCGAGCAGAGCGCGGACCGGCTCGCCGCACGCCGACTGCTTGACCAGCTCGGCATGGAGCGCCTTGCAATATTCTACGATCGCCGCGTCCTCGGGCACCTCGCGCAGCATCGGGACGATCACGATCTGCCACGGCGCGACGCGCGGCGGCACACGCAACCCGTCATCGTCGCCATGAACCATGATCAGCCCGCCGACCATCCGCGTCGATACCCCCCAGCTGGTGGTGTTGGCATAGTCCAGCTCGCCACTGGCGTTCTGGAACTTGATGTCCTGCGCATGGGCGAAATTGGTGCCGAGGAAATGGCTGGTGCCGGCCTGCAGCGCCTTGCCGTCCTGCATCATCGCCTCGATCGAATAGGTCGCGACCGCGCCGGGGAAACGCTCGTTCTCCGGCTTTTCGCCCGCCACCACAGGCAGCGCGACGCAATCCTCGGCAAAGCTGCGATAGACCTCGAGCATCCGCATCGTGTGCTCGCGCGCCTCATCGGCGGTGGCGTGGGCGGTATGGCCCTCCTGCCACAGGAATTCGGTGGTGCGCAGGAACATGCGCGTGCGCATCTCCCACCGCACGACATTGGCCCATTGGTTGATCAGCACAGGCAGGTCGCGCCACGACTGCACCCAGCGGGCAAAGGCGGTGCCGATCACCGTCTCCGACGTCGGCCGCACCACCAGCGGCTCCTCCAGCTTCGCCTCGGGATCGGGGATCAGCCCGCCCTTGCCGTCGGGGACCAGCCGGTGGTGGGTGACCACCGCCATCTCCTTGGCAAAGCCGTCGACGTGCTCCGCCTCCTTTTCGAAATAGGACAGCGGGATGAACAGCGGGAAATAGCAATTCTCGTGCCCGGTCGCCTTGATCTTGTCATCGAGCAGGCGCTGCATCCGCTCCCAGATGCCATAGCCCCACGGCCGGATCACCATGCAGCCGCGCACCCCCGATTCCTCGGCCATGTCGGCTTCGGTGATGACGGCCTGATACCAGGCGGCGAAATCCGCTTCGCGGGTGACGGACAGAGCGTGCTTGATCATGGCGCGGCGGATAGCGCGAACGCGCCCGCCTGCGCCAGTAGCGAATCGCCGTGGTGGCGCGCGGCGGGTATTTGCGCGTCACGCCCCCCGCTCGGGCTATCCGCCCCGACGCCCGGATATCAGCCCCGACGCCCGGATGATGGCGATAAAATGGGGCCTGTCCGCTCAGCGCCCGCCGGGGAACGCGGTCGCCTCGAACCGGATCGGCGCGCCGGTCGCGGCGGCGGCCAACTCGCCTTCCCACATCGCCACCGCGCCGCGGATCACCGTGCCCACTGGCCGGCCGGTCAGCGTGTCACCGGTGAACGGCGACCATCCCGCACGCGATGCCAGCCAGCTTTCCTCGATCGTCCAGCGCGCCTTCAGGTCGACCACCGAGAAATCGGCGTCATAGCCGACGGCGATCCGGCCCTTGCCGGCGATGCCAAAGATGCGCTGCGCGCCGGCGCTGGTCAGGTCGACCAGCCGTTGCATGGTGATCCGCCCGTTGGCGGCGTGATCGAGCAGCAGCGGCAGCAGCGTCTGCACGCCCGGCATTCCGCTGGGGCTGGCGGGGTAGGTCTGCGCCTTTTCCTCGAGCGTGTGCGGTGCGTGATCGGAGCCGATCACGTCGACCACCCCCTGGTTGAGCCAGTACCACAGCCCGTCGCGGTGTTTGCCCGATCGGATCGGCGGGTTCATCTGGGCGTGGGTGCCAAGGCGCGGATAGGCCTCCTCGCCCGCCAGCGTCAGATGCTGCGGCGTCACCTCGCAGGTCGCGATGTCCTTGTTGGCGGACAGCAGCTCCAGTTCGGCCGGGGTGGTGATGTGGAGCACATGGACCCGCCGCCGTGCCGCGCGCGCCAGCGCCAGGATGCGCCGCGTCGCCAGCATCGCGCTCTCATCGTCGCGCCAGACCGGGTGCGAGGCGGGGTCGCCGCTGACGCGATCGCCGGCGCGCGCGTTCATCCGGTCCTCATCCTCGGCGTGGATGGCGACGCGGCGGCTGCCCGATGCCAGCACCTCCGCCAGGCTGCGATCCTCCGACACCAGCAGATCGCCGGTCGAGGACCCCATGAAGATCTTGACCCCGGCGGTCCCCGGCAACCGTTCCAGTTCGGCCAGATCGCGCGCATTGTGGTTGGTCGCGCCGACGTAGAATGCGTGGTCGCACCACATCCGGCCCTTTGCCCGCGCCAGCTTGTCGGCGATGGCATCGGCGCTGTCGGTGTTGGGCTTGGTGTTCGGCATCTCGAACACCGCGGTCACGCCGCCCAGCACCGCGGCGCGACTGCCGCTCTCCAGATCCTCCTTGTGGACCAGCCCGGGCTCGCGGAAGTGGACCTGCGTGTCGATCACGCCGGGCAGCACGTCCAGCCCGCTGCAATCGATCCGCTGGCCGGCATCGCCCGGCAGCGATCCGATCGCGGCGATCTTGCCGTCGCGCACACCGACGTCGGTTTCCGCGCGGCCGCCGGGCAGGTGGACGACGCCGCCGGTCAGGATCATGTCGAAGGTCGCCATTGCGTCACCTCTTTCGCTTGGGGTCGGCGATCCCTAGCTGTTGGCCATGGCCAGCACCAGCACCCGCACCAACACCCGGCTTGCCGATCGCGCGCTGATCCGTGTCGCCGGTGACGATCCGCGCGATTTTCTCCAGGGACTGGTGACGATCGATACCGCGCTGGTCGCGCCCGACGCGCCGCGCTGGGGCGGGCTGCTCACGCCGCAGGGCAAGGCGATGTTCGACTTCATCCTGTGGGATGACGGCGAGGCGCTGCTGATCGATTGCGAGGCCGTCGAAGCGGCGGCCTTGGCGCGGCGGCTGACCATCTATCGCCTGCGCCGTGCGATCACCATCGATCCGGTCGAAGGCGGCGTGCATTGGGCGCCGGATGGCGATCACGGTGTCGCCGATCCACGCCTGGGCGACCTTGGCCGCCGCTGGCTGGGTGCGGCGGCGGGCGAGGCCGCGACCGGCTGGACCGCGCACCGCCTGCGCCATGGCGTGACCGAGGGCATCGCCGAGCTGGGCCGTGACACCACGCTGTGGCTCGAATGCAATGCCGGCGAGTTGAACGGCGTGAGCTACACCAAAGGGTGCTATGTCGGGCAGGAGAATACCGCGCGGATGCACCACCGTGCGAAGGTCAACCGTCGGCTGGTGGTGGCGCCGCTCGGCCCGGCGACCGACCGCACCCGCGCCGCCTATCCCGACCTGGGGCTGATGGTCGAGCATCGTCGGGTCGAGTCGCTGGGCGACGCGATCGTCCCGCTGTGGTTGGCGACCGCGCTCGCCGAGGGGGCCGCGACGACGTAACCTCGGCTGCGGACGATCGCGATCACGCGCTCGCGCGGTCGCGCATGAGCTTTCACTGGTGAAATGTCGCTTGGCCCTCGCGCCGGGCGCAGCGACGGCGGCCGGAAAAATCCCACCTAAAGGATAAATATCGCATCATTACAATGGGGTGAGTGGTTCATGGTGATGTCGCTTCGCCGCTCGACAGCGTCACCTATCTTCCGCTAAGTATGACAAATCATAACAGCGGCGATACGCCGCATCGGGGAGGGGACGACGCATGCCGGCAGTACCGCAGTCCACCAGCATGGGCGGGGGCGCGCCGCCCTCCGGCGCGGGGCAAACCTATGCCGCGGCGCTCCGCCTGCTCGCCAGCCTGTTCTTCATCTGGGGCTTCATCACGGTCATCAACAACACGCTGCTGCCGCACCTGCGCAGCGTGTTCGAGCTGAATTACACCCAGACCACGCTGATCGAGAGCGTATGGTTCATCGCCTATTTCGTGGCGTCGATCCCGTCGGCGAAGCTGATCGAGCGGGTCGGCTACAAGCGTTCGATGGTCGTCGGGCTGTCGATCATGGCGGTGGGGGCGCTGGGAATGATCCCGGCGGCGCGAATCCCGTCCTATGGCCTGACGCTGGCGGCGTTGTTCGTCATCGCCAGCGGGATCACGCTGCTCCAGGTCGCCGCCAATCCCTATGTCGCGGTGGTCGGCCCGCCGGAGACCGCTTCTTCGCGGCTCAATCTGGTGCAGGCGTTCAACTCGCTGGGTACCACCTTCGCGCCGTTGTTCGGCGGCTACCTGATCCTCGGGCGGTCGACCTCGGGTACTGTCGATGCCGGCGCCACGCTGACCGCGGCGGAACGCTACGCCGATGCGCAGGCGGTGCAACTGCCCTATCTGATCGTCGCCGCCGTGCTGATCGTGCTGGCGATCGTGATCGCGCGCTTCAAGCTGCCCGACATGGGCGCGGAGACGCGCCGCGCGTCGGCGCAGGAGCGGCGCGGCCATTCGCTGTGGCGTCACCGCAACCTCGTGTTCGGCGTGCCGGCGATCTTCATCTACCTGATCGCGGAGATCGGCGTCGCCAACCTGTTCATCAACTTCGTCAGCCAGCCGGATATCGGCAACGTCACCCACGAACAGGCCTCGCGCTACCTGTTCCTGTTGTGGGGCGGGATGATGGTCGGCCGCTTCGTCGGTGCCTTCATCATGCGCGCGGTGCCGGCCGAACGCGTCCTCGCCTGGTTTTCGGTCGGGGCGTTCGTGGTGATGGTGATCACCAGCTTCGCGCACGGATCGGTCGCGATGTGGTCGCTGATCCTGGTCGGGCTGTTCCACTCGATCATGTTCCCCACCATCTTTACCCTGGGGATCCGCGGACTCGGCCCATTGACCGAGGAAGGTTCGGGGCTGCTGATCATGGCGATCGCCGGTGGCGCGCTGGTCATCGTCCAGGGCTGGCTGGCGGACAGCTTTGGCCTGCAACTGTCGTTCCTGCTGACCGCGGCATGCGAGCTGTAC
>NZ_DATMGG010000221.1:0-1668 GCF_035555815.1 Sphingomonas sp. | reverse complement strand
TCGTGCCGCTCGATCGGGATCGCCAGCTTCTGGGATCGCGCCGGGCGGCCCGGCGTCGTTTCGGGAGCACCCCAGGGGCGGGGACGCACCCGGCAGATAAGGATAGCCACCGTCGGCACGCCAGCCGCCGGAAGATCGGGCTTGCCGTCCCCGGCCGGACGGCGGGTTCATGTCAGCAGCCAGCCAGGGCCTCCCCCAAAAGCAAAGCCGGAATGTGATCGATTGATGAGACACGCCTTCCCTGAGCGGCCTCGCCAATACTGGCGCCGACCGGCGGGCATCCTCGCGCTGCTGCTCGGCAACGTCGCGGCCGTACCCGCCTGCGCCGCGCCGGCACAGGACGCGCCGCCGGCGGAGGCGCGCGCGCAGGACGGGCGCGCGCAGGACGGGCAGGCGACCGCCGCCCCCTCCGCCACCCCGGCCGGCCAGGCGCTGGCGCCGCCGCCGTCGACCATGCCCGATTCGACGGTGCCCTATGGCCCGCCGGCGCCCCCGCGTGAGCCGGTGACCGGCGACGGCTCGCTCGACGTCACCTGGACACCGCGCCCGCCAGAGGCCAGCCCCGAGCTGGAAAACGCGATCCACCTCATCACCCGCAACTATCCGACCGCGCTGGCGGCGCGCGCACGGATCCGCGCGGCGCTGGCGGACATCCGCACCGCCAAATGGGCGCGTTTCCCGTCGCTGTCCGCCGACCTCAGCTACCTCGACGATTCGCGGCGCCCGGAACCCAATCTGGCGGTCGACCTGCCGCTGTGGACCGCCGGCCGTATCGGGGCGAACATCCGCCGGGCGCGATCGGCGGAGCAGGCGGCGGTCGCCGGCTATTCGGAGGCGCTGCTCACCCTCGCGGTCACCGCGTCGGACACCTATTTCCAGATCGCCCGGCTGGCGCGCGAGGAGGACCTACTGCGCGACAGCCTGACCCAGCACCAGAAGCTGGTCGATACCATGGCCCGCCGCGTCGATCAGGAGGTGAGCCCGCTCGCCGACCTCGAACTGGCGAAATCGCGCGCGGCGCAGGTGGCGCAGGACCTCACCACCACCCGATCGCAGCGCCTGACCGCGATCCGCGTGCTGGCGGAACTGATCGACGACGCCGACTACAAGCTCGGGCTGGTGCCCGCCTATCATCCCGATATCGAGATGGCGAACCGCGAGGCGCTGACCGCGGAGGCGCTGGACTATGATCCCACGCTCAAGCGGCTCGGCTATGAAACCGACACGCTGAAGCATGAGGCGGACATCGCCAAGGCCCAGATCCTGCCGCAGCTCAACGGCCAATATGTCTACAGCGACCTGTACGGCAGCCGCGTCGGCGTCGCGCTGAAGATGCAGACGTCGAACGGCCTCGCCCAGTTCTCCGCGCTGGAAAGCGCCCGGCTGCGGGTCGATGCCGCCAACCAGCAGACCCGCGTCGCCCAGCAACAGCTCAAGAGCCAGATGGCCAGCGACGTGATCGCCTATGAAGCGTCGCGGTCGCGCGCGTCGATCTCGCGCGGGGCGTCGGATGCGGCGGATCGCGTGTCGGATAGCTATATGCGCCAGTTCATCGCCGGGCGGCGATCGTGGCTGGACATGATGAACGCGCTGCGGGAGGCGGTGAACGCGCAGATCGGCCAGGCCGACGCGGAAATCACGGCGATGGCGGCGGCGGTGCGGCTGTCG
>NZ_DATMGG010000220.1:0-10478 GCF_035555815.1 Sphingomonas sp. | reverse complement strand
AAGACGCGCCCTGGTACGCTTGTTAGGAGGGGCCGTCCGGGCGACCGGGCGGCCCCTTCGCTATTTGTCGGCGGGCGGGACCGGTTGGCGGCAGGACGGGGCAGGCAAAAGCCCGCCGACGAAAAACCGCTTGGGGATATGACGCAATTTCCCTAGATTCCCGCCAAAGTATCAGCGTGTTGAAGAGGGTTTGATGAGGGTGTCGCGTTTCCTGGCCACCGCCGCTGGCGTATTGGTGGCAACCGCCGCCGCCCAGCCGGCGTCCGCCCAATTCTATTTCCAGCCACCCGACCAGCGCGGCCCGCCCGTCACCGGCGCCGAACCCGGCGTCATCGGCCCGGCGCTGCCCGACGCGACGCCCAAGGAACTGCGCGCGGCGCTGGTGTGGAACCTGCGCGCGGGGCTGAACGTCGCCGCGCTGCAATGCCAGTTCGCCCCGTATCTGCTGACGCTCAGCAACTACAACAAGCTTCTGCTCGACCATTCCGACGAGCTGAAGACGTCGTACGACACGCTGGCGGGCTACTTCACCCGCACCGCCAAGACCAAGAAGGCGGGGCAGACCGCGCTCGATACCTACGGCACGCGCGTCTATTCGGGTTTCTCGACCGTCGGGGCGCAGCTCACCTTCTGCGCGACGTCGAGCGACGTCGGGCAGGCCGCTCTGTTCACCCCGCGCGGCAGCTTTGGCACGCTGGCCGAGGAGCGGATGAGCGAGATGCGCAATTCGCTGCGCTATGGCGGCGAGCAACGCTTTCCCGGCGGCATCAACCCGCGCCACGTCTCGCTGCCGCCGTTGGAGGAGAAGTGCTGGAAGAAGGACCTGTGGGTGTCCAAGAAATGCGGCACGCAACCGCGCTGGGGCGGCGTCTAGTCGTGACTTGGCCGACCCCTTGTGTGACATAATCACCACACTATCTTGCGGTGACGTTCACAAGGGGCCGACATGAACCTCGAGAAATTCACCGACCGCGCCAAGGGTTTCCTGCAATCGGCGCAAACCGTCGCGATCCGCATGAGCCATCAGCGGATCGCGCCCGAGCATCTGCTGAAGGCGCTGCTCGAGGACGAGCAGGGCATGGCCGCCGGGCTGATCCAGGCGGCGGGCGGCGATCCCAGGCGCGCGGTGACCGAGACCGACCTCGCGCTGGCGAAGATCCCGGCGGTGTCGGGCAGCGGCGCGCAGGCGACGCCCGGCCTGGACAATGACGCGGTGCGCGTGCTCGACCAGACCGAGCAGATCGCCGCCAAGGCCGGCGACAGCTTCGTCACCGTCGAACGGCTGCTGGTCGCGCTGGCGCTGAGCCTCAACACCGCCGCCGGCAAGGCGATCAAGGCGTCGGGCGCTACGCCCGAGGGCCTGAACGCCGCGATCAACCAGCTGCGCGGCGGCCGCACCGCCGACACCGCCGGCGCCGAGGACCGCTACGACGCGCTCAAGAAATTCGCCCGCGACCTGACCCAGGCGGCGCGCGATGGCAAGCTCGACCCGGTCATCGGCCGAGACGAGGAAATCCGCCGCACCATCCAGATCCTCGCCCGCCGGACCAAGAACAACCCGGTGCTGATCGGCGAGCCCGGCGTCGGCAAGACCGCGATCGCCGAGGGCCTCGCGCTGCGCATCGCCAACGGCGACGTGCCCGAGACGCTGCGCGACCGGCGGCTGATGGCGCTCGACATGGGCGCGCTGATCGCCGGCGCCAAATATCGTGGCGAGTTCGAGGAGCGGCTCAAGGGCGTGCTCGACGAGGTGCGCGGTGCCGAGGGCGAGGTCGTGCTGTTCATCGACGAGATGCACACGCTGGTCGGCGCGGGCAAGTCGGAGGGGGCGATGGACGCCTCCAACCTGCTCAAGCCGGCGCTGGCGCGCGGCGAGCTGCACTGCATCGGCGCGACCACGCTCGACGAGTATCGCAAGTACGTCGAGAAGGATCCGGCGCTGCAGCGCCGTTTTCAGCCGGTATTCGCCGACGAGCCGACGGTCGAGGACACCATCTCGATCCTGCGCGGGCTCAAGGAGAAATACGAGCTGCACCATGGCGTGCGGATCACCGACGCGGCGATCGTCAGCGCGGCGACGCTGTCCAACCGCTACATCACCGACCGGTTCCTGCCCGACAAGGCGATCGACCTGATGGACGAGGCGGCGTCGCGCATCCGCATGGAGGTCGAGTCGAAGCCCGAGGAGATCGAAAACCTCGACCGCCGCATCATCCAGCTCAAGATCGAGCGCGAGGCGCTGAAGAAGGAAAGCGACGCCGCGTCGAAGGACCGGCTGGCGACGCTGGAGGCTGAACTCGCCAACCTCGAACAGCAATCGACCGAACTCACCCAGCGCTGGCAAGGCGAGCGCGACAAGATCGCGTCGGAGGCCAGGATCAAGGAGCAGCTCGACGCCGCCCGGCTCGAGCTGGAGCAGGCGCAGCGTGCCGGCGATCTCGCCCGCATGAGCGAGCTGTCCTATGGCACCATCCCCGCGCTGACCAAGCAGCTCGAGGACGCCCAGGCGACCGCCGGGGTGGCGATGCTGCGCGAGGAAGTGACGGCGGACGATATCGCCGCGGTGGTCAGCCGCTGGACCGGCATTCCGGTCGACCGGATGCTGGAAGGCGAGCGCGAGAAGCTGCTCCACATGGAGGAGGCGATCGGCAAGCGAGTGATCGGCCAGCAGCAGGCGGTGCGCGCGGTGTCGACCGCGGTGCGGCGCGCGCGCGCGGGATTGCAGGACCCGAACCGGCCGCTGGGCAGCTTTCTGTTCCTCGGGCCGACCGGCGTCGGCAAGACCGAGCTGACCAAGGCGCTGGCCGAATTCCTGTTCGACGATCCGTCGGCGATGGTGCGCATCGACATGAGCGAGTTCATGGAGAAGCACGCGGTGGCGCGGCTGATCGGCGCCCCTCCCGGCTATGTTGGTTATGAGGAGGGCGGCGTTCTTACCGAATCGGTTCGTCGGCGGCCGTATCAGGTCGTGCTGTTCGACGAGGTCGAGAAGGCGCATTCGGACGTCTTCAACGTGCTGTTGCAGGTGCTCGACGACGGGCGGCTGACCGATGGGCAGGGCCGCACGGTCGATTTCTCGAACACGCTGATCATCCTGACGTCGAACCTGGGCAGCCAGTATCTCGCCAACCTGCCCGACGGTGACAGCGCCGAAAGCGCCGAGCCGCAGGTGATGGAGGTGGTGCGCGCGCATTTCCGCCCCGAATTCCTCAACCGGCTCGACGAGATCATCCTGTTTCACCGGCTGGCGGCGGAGCATATGGCGCCGATCGTCGATATCCAGATCGCACGGCTGGCGAAACTGCTGGCCGACCGCAAGATCGGCATCGAGCTGTCCGAGGGGGCGCGGGCATGGCTGGGACGGGTCGGCTATGACCCGGTCTATGGCGCGCGGCCGCTGAAGCGCGCGGTGCAGCGGTATCTGCAGGACCCGCTCGCCGACCTGATCCTGCGCGGCGAGGTCAGGGACGGATCGACGGTGCGCGCAGAGGACGGCGACGGCAAGCTGGAACTGCACGTCAGCTGATCGCGTGCGTCGGGCGATGTCGGTCGCGCCCGTCCGGCCGGCGCAGTCGGCGAGCGACACCGCAAAGGGTGTTTGCGCGGTTCGAGGGTATGCGCGGGTCCGGGCCGGCACGGCGGGCGAATCGCCCCATGCGCCTTGTCGAGCTGTCAGGCTGGGGGCCGGTTGCCGACGTTCCAGCGGGACCGGCATTTCCGAAGCGAACTGGACAGCCCGGCGCCATCGCGCGCGCAAGCCGCGTGCCTCCGCTGCAGCTTACGGGCGACGGCTTCAGCGGTGCCATCGCCCGCACGCGGGCCGCGTGGAAGCGGCGCCGGGGATGGCGGAGCGACGGGGCGGAGAGAATCACCCAGGGCGACGCGCTGACGCAACGCCGGCGCAGGCTCCCCACGACGCGGATTGCGCGCGGGATGCGGTTCCCGCGACGCCCCGGAAGCGCACCGCCCGCCACCGGACGATCGGCGCCGCCGCATAAAAAAAGGGCCGCCCCCGATGGGAGCGGCCCGATTCTGATCGGTGTTACCCGAAGTTTCTAGAAGTCGACCTTCGCGCCGAGGCGGAAGTACCGGCCCAGGATGTTCGGACCCGCCCACGACGGGTTGAACTGGAAGATGCCGTAGGCCGCCGACGGATCGAACGGCGGGTTGATGCCGAACACGTTGAGCACGTTGCCGTAGATCGTGAAGCGATCGCCAATCTTGTAGCTCGCCGACAGATCGGCGTTCCACGTCGCCTTCGCCTGGCAGAGCACTGCCGTGCCATCGGCATAGGTGGCGACCGAAGCGCCGAGGCTGGCGTCGCAATCGCCCTTGACCCCGCCGTAGTCGATCGATGCCAGATCATAGCCGCTGGTGTAATAAGCGGTGAGCGACGCGGTAAAGTCGTTGATCTGGATCGTGTTCTGCCAGCTGCCACGCCATTTCGGCGCACCCGAGCACGACGTGATGTCGCACGGGCTGAGCGTGCCGTCGTAACGCTGCTCCTGGCCGCCCAGCGTCGTGGCGAACTTGATCAGGTACGATGCCTCGAACGAGCTGGTCAGCGTCACGCCGCTGGACACCGGCAGCTTGATGTTGGCGCCCAGATCGATGCCCGACACTTCCTGCTGGTCGTTGTTCTGGAACGAATACTGGATGAAGCCGAGCTGCGGCAGCGCGTTCGGATTCGCGACGTCCGGCGTACCCGGAACGACGGTGATGCCCGGTACGTTCACGACACCGTTGTTCGAGTAATACTGGTTGCGCACGTCCGAATAGTCGGCGCCGCCAATGATGTCCTTCACCTTGATGTGCCAGTAGTCGACGGTGAAGCTGACGTTGCGCATCGGCTCGATGATCGTCCCCAGCGTCCAGCTGGTCGACTTTTCAGGCGCCAGGTTGGGGTTGCCGGTCGAGGTCAGGCCGACCGAGAAGGCGCCCGTCGCATAGGCGTTGCCACCGTGCGCCGCGATGAACGCGGCTTCGGCCGGGTTGTTCGGATTCAGCGTATAGGTGACGTAGCCGGTGGTCGGCAGGCCGTACGATTCGTTGAAGCTCGGGATACGGAAGCCCTTCGACCAGGTGCCCCGCAGCGAGAGCTGCGGGATCGGCGTGACCTTCGCGGTGAACTTCGGCGAGAAGTTGCTCTGGCCCGACGAGTAGCTGTCGTAACGGCCGCTCGCGCCCAGCTCGACCTGGTCGATGACCGGAGCCGAGATTTCGTAGAACGCCGACTTCACGTTGCGGCTGCCGACGGCGCCGACCGCGTTGACGACGAAGTAGCGGCTGTACGGCGCGACCAGATCCTCGGGGTTCGCCGACGGGTTGTTGATCGATTCGTGACGATACGAACCGCCGACCGCGACGCCCAGCGGACCGCCCGGGAGCTGGAACAGCTCCTTGGTCAACGTCGCCTGCACCTGCCACAGATCAGAGAAGGAGCGCGTGCTGTTCAGCGGCGCCACATAGTCGCGCGTCGCCTGCGAGTTCTGCGACGGGTCCATGAAATTGTAGGTGCCCTTGGCGACCATATCCCACAGACGCTGCGGAATGACGTAGTTGAACTGGTTGATGTCGAGCTGCACCTGCGATGCCGTGGCATCGACCGAGTAGCCCCAGTTGTCGCCGAACGACCCGTTGATGCCCACCGACCCACGCAGGCTGCGCGCCTTGCTCTGGATGATGCGCGGCAGGTCGTAGGTCTGCAGCAGCTGGGCACGATAGCCTTGCGCGGCATAGGGGTTCTGCGGGTTGAGCACGCCATTGGTGGCGTCGCAGCCGGTGTTGAGCATCAGGCGATTGCCGACGCCGGCGCCGCAGACATAAACCGGCAAATACAGGTTCGACGGCTGGAGGAAGCCGGCCGGGTTGGGCGGCGGCAGGTTGCCGCTGAAGCCGCTCGGCGTGCCGGTGGTCTCGGTCTTGACCTGGTAATAGTTCGCGGCGGCATAGAATTCGGCGCGATCGCCGATCTTCGCGGTGAAGCGACCGGCGAAACCGATGCGCTCCTGCTCCGGCTGGAGCTGGCCGTACATCGCGCGGGTGTCGCGGGCACACTGCAGCGTGCCGCCGGCCGAGGCGCTGGCGGCGGTCGGAACGTTGACCGGTATCAGATCACGGCAACCGGCAGCGGTGTTGAGCAGCTGGAACGGCGAACCAGCGATCGCAGCGCCGGCGGCATCAACCGGGCGGGCGGTGCCGACCTGGGTGGCGAACAGGCCGTTGAAACGGACCGGATCATGGCCGTTGTTGACGACGCTGTTCTGCACGTTGCTGAACATGCACGAGCCGCTCGCATTACAGATCTTGCTCAGGTCCGAGGTATTGAACGGATACTGGCGATCGGACGCCTTCAGCGCGTCCTGGCGCTGATATTCGCCGTTGATGTAGAAGTTGAAGCCGTTCTCGGCGAGATCGCCGTAGCCCCAGGTCGCGTCGAAACGCTGTTCGGCGGCGTCGCCACGATCCGAAATGCCGGCCGAGGCGTTGAGGTGCAGGCCGGTGATCTGCTTCTTGGTGATGACGTTGACCACACCGGCGACCGCGTCGGCGCCGTAGGTCGACGAGGCGCCGTCACGCAGCACTTCGATCCGCTCGACGATCGAGTTCGGAATGATGTTCAGGTCGACGAAGTTGCGGTGGCCGTCGTCGGCCAGCGGATAGGGCGCCATGCGGACGCCGTCGAAGATCGTCAGGGTCGACTGCACCGTCAGGCCGCGCAGCGACACGGCGTTCGCGCCGGTGGCGAAGTTCGAGCCGGTGTTCCAGCCCTGGGTGATGTTGCCCGCGCCGTTGGCCGACAGGCGCTGAACCGCCTCGGCGACGGTGTTGATGCCGCGCTGCTGGAGCGTCTCGGCGGAGAGCACAGTGACCGGCGACGCGGTTTCGGTGTCGGTACGGCGGAACAGCGAACCGGTGACGACGATGTCGCCCTGGTTGGCCTCCTGGTCACGCTGGCTGGACGGCAGCGTCGTCGTGTCCTGCGCCATGGCCGGGGCAGCGAACATGCCCGCACCGAGCAGCGCGAGCGCCGGCAGAGCCGCGCTTCCGAACAGCGACGTGCGCTTGAATGTGGTTTTGCTGATCACGAATCTTCCCTCGTTCCTTGGCTTGTCGCGGCGTACCCCACGCCGGCCCCGAAGCCGTTTCCCCCCTTCGAGCCACGCACCTGGCGCGGGTTCGGAGGCAATGTTCCAAGGTCTGGAGGGCCGTTCATCTACTGTAAAGCCGGCATTCAGGCCGTCCGCACCTTTTCGCCCGGCTGTAGCCAAAATGACACAGATGATCGCCGATTGCTGTATTAAGTATACAATTAGATCGCGAGGGCGAGTCGCGACGACGCAATTGTGCGCCGTATCAACGGCGCGGGGCGGCGGCCGGTGGCGGGGCCGTGGCCGGCATCGGCCCGGCGACCAGCAGCGGATCGATGCGCGAATCCCGCCATTTCATCCCCCAATGGAGGTGCGGGCCGGTGGCGCGGCCGGTGTGGCCGACCCGCCCGATCAGCTGGCCCTGGCGAACCACGTCGCCGGTGCGGACGTCGATCCGGCTGAGGTGCAGGAAGGCGCTGTTGAGGCCCAGGCCGTGATCGATCATCAGCAGATTGCCCTCCAGCGTGAAGGGTTGGTCGGCGGCGAGGATCACCACGCCATCGGCGGGCGCCAGCACCAGCGCCCCTTCGGGCAGCGCGACATCGACCCCGGAGTGGTAGGCCCCCGGCTCGCCCCGGTAGACACGCTGCGCGCCAAACTGGCCGGAGATGCGGCCGATGGCCGGCCATTGAAAGCGCTGGCGCCACCCGGTCGCGGTGGTGACGATCTCGCGCGCCGCCGCGATCCGGGCCAGCTCCGCCGCGCGCAGCCGCGCGAACTCGGCGCTTGGTTGGGCGAAGCGCGCCAGGGTGTTGAGCCGTTCGATCCGCCACGCGCGCGGGGCGATGGCGAGGCTGCGCGTCACCAGCGAGCCGTCGGTGCGCGTCGCGATCAGCGTCGCGGCAGGACCAGCATCGCGATCGAAGGCGATCAGGAAGCGGCCGTCGGGCGCGAACGCCACCGGCGCGTCGTCCAGGCGCAGCGTGGCGGTGCCCGGCGGCACCGTGCCGGTCGCGATGCCGCCCTGGATCATCGCGCCGTCGTCAAAGGCGAAGTCGGCGGCGGGCAAGCGCCGGGCCGGCGGATCGGCGAGGGGCAACGCGACGGCCGATGGGGCGGCCGCGATCGGCGACGCGGCGACCGACGCGGGCTGGATCTCACCCGCGACGCAACCGGCCAGTACGATCAGCACGGCGGCGGCGATCCCACGCGCCACGCCGCCGGTCACGGCGCCAGCATCCGATCGCCCGTCACCGCGCCAGCGCCTCGCTGGCGATTTCCGCGCTGGCATAGGGTTCCTGCCGCGCGACGCTCCAATAGCGCAGCTCATCGAGCGGGATGGCCGCGCCGCTGACCGCGCAGACGACATGATCGCCGGGCGCGAGCACGCGAAAGCCGTTGGCCATGTAATGGAGCCGGGCCGCCCGCGCGGTATTGGACATCAACATCGGTTCGCCTTGTCGGTTCGTACGTCAGAGCAGGCTCGGCTGCTCGGGTTGTGCGAGAGGATAGGGTTTCGCGGGCGCGCGCTCAACCCGCACGTCGACAGTGCCGTCCTGGAAGTGGAGCGTGAGCCCCCCCGCCCCGCGCGCCGCGCCCGCGGCGGTCACCACCGCCCCGCCCGGCCGCGCCGCGACCCAGGCGTAGCCGCGCGCGAGCAGGTTCTCCGGATTGGCGGCGACCAGCAATCGGCCCGCCGTCTCCAGCCGCGCCCGCGCCCGATCGAGCCGGTGCGCGAGCATGGTCGGGCGCAGCGCCCCGGCGATCCGGTCGAGATCGCGCCGTGCCCGCACCGCGCGCCGTTCGAGCGCGAGGTCGAGCCGCGCGCCAAGCTCGTCGGCCTTTTGCCGCTGCGGTCCCAGCAGCGCGTCGCGGCGCGGCAGCACGCGCACCAGCGCCTGCAATCGCTCGCCGCCGCGTTCGCGATAGCGCCGCGCGCAGCGTTCGGCACGAAGCCCCAGCGCGGCGATGCCGCTGGCCAGTTCGGCGCGCACCGGCACCGCGATCTCGGCGGCGGCGGTCGGCGTGGGTGCGCGCAGATCGGCGGCGTGATCGGCCAGGCTGGTGTCGGTCTCGTGCCCCACCGCCGAGATGATCGGGATCGCGCAGCCGGCGATCGCGCGCACCACCTCTTCTTCGTTGAACGCCCACAGATCCTCGATCGAGCCGCCGCCGCGCGCGACGATCACCAGATCGGGACGCGGCACCGCCCCGCCCGGCGCCAGCGCGTCAAACCCGCGCACCGCCCCGGCAATCTCCGCCGCCGCGCCGGCGCCCTGCACCTTGACCGGCCACACCACGACATGGGTCGGGCAGCGGTCCTCGAGCCGGTGGAGGATGTCGCGGATCACCGCGCCGGTGGGTGACGTCACCACGCCGATCACCCGCGGCAGATAGGGCAGCGCCTTCTTGTGCGCCGGATCGAACAGCCCTTCCGCGCCCAGCTTCGCCTTGAGCTTTTCCAGCAGCGCCATCAGCGCGCCCTCGCCGGCCAGCTCCATCCGCTCGACGACGATCTGGTATTTCGAGCGACCGGGATAGGTCGTCAGCTTGCCGGTGGCGATCACCTCGATCCCGTCGGCCGGGGCGAACGGCAGCGCGGCGGCGGCCCCCCGCCACATCACCCCGTCGATCACCGCCTTGTCGTCCTTCAGGCATAGGTAGACGTGGCCCGACGCGGCGCGCTTGTAGCCCGAGATTTCGCCGCGCAGCCGGACGTGGCCGAATTCGCCTTCGACCACGCGCTTCAGCTTGTTCGATAATTCGCTGACGCTCAGTTCGGGCGCGTTGCTGCCGGGCGCGGGCTCGGCTACCAGCGGGCCGGTATTGAAGTCGTCGTCAAAGGGGTCGGCCATGAATGTCCTGCTGGTCGGCTCGGGGGGCCGCGAACATGCGCTGGCATGGAAGCTGGCGCAATCGCCGCAGCTGACCAAATTGTTCGCCGCGCCGGGCAATCCGGGGATCGCGGAGCATGCCGAGATCGTCGATCTGAACATCGGCGATCACCGCGCGGTCATCGATTTCTGCCGGCGCGAGCATATCGGCTTCGTCGTGATCGGGCCGGAAGCGCCGCTGGTCGACGGGCTGGCCGACAATCTGCGCACGATCGGCGTCGGCGTGTTCGGGCCGAACAAGGTGCCGGCGCAGCTTGAGGGATCAAAGGGCTTTACCAAGGACCTGTGCGCGCGCGAGCGCATTCCGACCGCCCGCTACGAACGGGTCCACGCGCTCGACGGAGCGCGCGCGGTGGTGGGCGAATTCGGCCTGCCGGTGGTGATCAAGGCCGACGGGCTGGCGGCAGGCAAGGGCGTGACGATCGCCACCACCGCGGAGGAAGCCGATGCCGCGCTGGTCGCGCTGTTCGACGGCCGCGGCGTCGAAGCGGTG
>NZ_DATMGG010000219.1:0-16671 GCF_035555815.1 Sphingomonas sp. | reverse complement strand
TCACCTGAACGTCATCCGCCGTCACCGCGGCCAGTGGCGCTCGCGAAACCATTTGGTGATGACGTACTTCGTCCCCGCGCGCACTTTCATCCCGTGGTGGAGCGTCGACGGGTTGACCCGCCCGTCGCCGCGCAGATTGTCCCACGCCAGCAGCTTTCCCGCCTCGGGCTGGACGATCTTGTCGATCGCCTTGAACCGGGTCGCGCCGCCCGCCTCGACGTCGTTGAGGTAGATCATCACCGTCCAGGTGCGCTGACCGGGGATCGTGCAATGCGTCACGAAATCGGCGCCGTGCGGGTCGAAATAGTCGGTGTGCGCCTTGAATTCCTGCCCGATCGCATAGCGTTGGCCCTGCATCGGCTCGCCGTGGCGCAGGTCGAGCCCGGTCAGCGCGGCGATGCGTCGGTCGATCTCCGCCACCGCCGGATCGTCGTCGGGCATGTGGCAGGTCTCGCTGGTGCGGAACGCGGCGTCGCCATTATAGTCGGACACCGTCGACGGCTGGCGATTGGCGTCGATCAGCGCGATCACCCGCTGGCACAGTGCCGGATCGAGAAACGCCTTGTGGATGAACAGCGTCAGCTTCGGGCTGGGGACGCGCTGAACCCCCCGATGGGCCATGATCGAATCGATGACCGGGGTGGCGGGAAAGCCCGATCCGGCGGCCGGCTGGACGTGGATATCGGCGGCGTTGGCGACCATGTTCGCGTCCTTGCCAAAGCGGATCGACCGATTCCAGTCCTTGATGCCTTGATCGCGCCGAAAAGCCCGGCTAAGCGCGCGGCTTCGCGGCGACCGTAGTTCAATTGGTTAGAGCGCCGGCTTGTGATGCCGGAAGTTGCGGGTTCAAGTCCCGTCGGTCGCCCCATTTCCCACGCACGTAAGATTGGGCTGGACTTCGTCCCGTAAAATAATATTGCTCTCCAGAGCAATATTCTTCGACAGATGCGGAGGCGGAAGTGAGCACGGCCTGGGATCTCCCCGACTACGACGATCATGAGGGCATCCATCTGTTCGCGGAGCCGAAATCGGGCCTGCGCGCGGTGGTCGCGATCCATTCGACCACATTGGGGCCGGCGTTCGGCGGGGTCCGCTTCTGGCATTATGCGGACAGCGCGGCGGCGACCACCGACGCGCTGCGCCTGTCGCGCGGCATGAGCTACAAGAACGCGATGGCCGGGTTGCCGATCGGCGGCGGCAAGGGCGTGGTGCTGGCGAGCGCGCCGGGCATCGCGATCACCGAGGCCCAGCTTGAGGCGTTCGGCGACGCGGTCGAATCGCTCGGCGGGCGCTACATCACCGCCGAGGATGTCGGCATGTCCGAGGATCGGATGAAGGTGATCGCGACGCGCACCCGCCACGTTTCCGGCCTGCCGGCGGCGGCGGGCAGCGCGGGCGGCGATCCCGGCCCGTTCACCGCGCTGGGCGTCTATCTTGGGATCAAGGCGGCGGCGACGCGCGCGCTGGGCGTGGCCGACATGGCGGGCGTCCATGTCGCGGTGCAGGGCGTTGGCAGCGTCGGCGGCAGCGTGGCGCGGCTGCTCGCGGCCGACGGCGCGCGGCTGACCATCGCCGACGTCAACGTCGATCGCGCGCGGGCGCTGGGCGCGGAGATCGGCGCCGCGGTCGTCGCGACCGAGGAAGTGCTGGCGCAATCCTGCGACATCGTCAGCCCCAACGCGCTGGGCGCGGTGCTGACCGAGGCATCGATCGCCGCGCTCGATTGCAAGGCGGTGGCCGGCGCGGCCAACAATCAGCTCGCCACCCCGCAGGACGGCGCGCGACTGCAGGCGCGCGGTATCCTCTATGCGCCCGATTACGTCATCAACGCGGGCGGGATCATCAACGTCTCGCTCGAATATCTCGGGCAGGGCGATCGTACCGAGGTCGAATCGCGCATCGCCCGCATCCCCGACCGGCTGGTCGAGGTGTGGGACGAGGCGGACCGTATTGGCCAGCCCGCCAGCGACGTCGCCGATTCGATCGCGCGCCGGCTGATCGGCCGGGGGTGAGCGTTTGGGTAGCTCCACCCCGGCGCAGGCCGGGGCCCGGTCGCGGGACATCGGTAACCTGGCGATCCCCATCATCGCATCCGCTATCGCAACGGGGTCCTGGCCTGCGCCGGGGACGTATTTGGGAGATATCCCGACACCCCCACCACTACAGTGGAAATAGCGCGACAAAGCCCCTAGACACGCCGCCGTGGCCACTCTCCATGCCCTTGCCAATCCGGCGCGGTTCCTGCGCATCGCCCGGCCGCTGACCGCGCCGCTATTCTGGGTCGGTGTGGCGCTGATCGCGTTCGGGGCGTGGGCCGGGCTGGCATGGACCCCGCCCGACTATCTTCAGGGCGAAAGCGTCCGTATCCTCTACATCCACGTCCCCACCGCCTGGCTGGGGATGGGCGGGTGGAGCGGCGTCGCCATTTCCAGCATCGCCTACCTCGTCTGGCGCCATCCGCTGGCCAGCGTCGCCGCGCGGGCGTGCGCGCTGCCGGGGGCGTTGTTCACCTTCCTGTGCCTCGCCACCGGGTCGATCTGGGGACGGCCGACCTGGGGGACGTGGTGGCAGTGGGACGGGCGGCTGACGTCGATGCTGCTGCTCTTGTTCGTCTACCTCGCCTATCTCGCGCTGGCGCGCGCCGACGCCGAGCGTGGTGGCGACGGGCGGGTGCCGGCGCTGTTCGGCATCGCCGGCAGCGTGCTGCTGCCGATCATCCGCTATTCCGTGGTGTGGTGGAACGCGCTGCACCAGGGCCAGAGCATCGGGCTGACCGGATCGAGCATCGACGGATCGATGCTGTGGCCGCTGGGCTTCACATTGTCGGGCTTCACCCTGTTCTTCGCCGCGATCGTGCTGATGCGGATGCGGGCGATGATCGCCGCCAACCGCGTCGAGGCGCGGATGCGGCGCATGGCGCAGGGCGGGGACATGCCGGCATGAACCACTGGGCGTTCATCACCGCCGCCTATGCGCTGACGCTGGCGGCGTCGGCGGCGGTCGCCTTTGCCAGCTGGCGCGCGATGCGCCGGGCCGAAGCGGCGGCGGAGGCGCTCCGCCGGCCATGAAGCCCAAGCAGCAACGCCTGATCCTCGCCGCGCTCGCGCTGGTCGCCGTGATCGGCGCCGGGTTGCTGGCGCTGTCGGCGCTCAAGGACGGGGCCGCGTTCTTCTACGCGCCCGGCGACGTCGCAAAGGGCGTGCCGACCGGGACCGCAGTGCGGCTGGGCGGGATGGTCGAGGCCGGATCGCTCAAGCGCGCGGCGGACGGCGTGACGCAGACCTTCGTCGTCACCGACGGCGTGGCCAAGGTGCCGGTGCGCTTCGCCGGCATCGCGCCAGACCTGTTCCGCGAAGGATCGGGCGTGGTCGCCGAAGGCAGCTTCAACGCGGACGGATCGTTCACCGCGACCAACCTGCTCGCCAAGCATGACGAACGCTACATGCCGCCGCAGGCCGCCGGGGCGATGCACACGTCCGAGTCGCTGGAGCCGTGATCGCCGAGGCCGGGCTCGCCGCGCTGTGGTTCGCCGCGGCGATGGCGCTGATGCAGTTGCTGTTGGCGGCGATCGGGCTGGCAAAAACCTCCATTCGCCCTGAGCCTGTCAAAGGGTCTTACTCTCCGGCCGACCGGAAAGAAGAGGGACGGGGTTTCGACAAGCTCAGCCCGAACGGGGAGGGGATTGGCGTACAACTCCTCGCCGCCGTCCGCCCCGTGGCGATCACCGGCGGCGTGCTCGGCTGCATCGCCTTCGCCTGCCTGATCGCGGTGTTCCTGCGCTCCGACATGTCGGTGCTGCTGGTCGCGGAAAACAGCCATTCGGCCAAGCCGTGGCTGTACAAGTTCGCCGGCGCGTGGGGCAATCACGAAGGGTCGATGCTGTTGTGGGTGACGGTGCTGGGCATCGCCGGCGCCGCCGTCGCGGTGCTCGAACATCGCCTGCCCGAACGCACGCTGGTGGCGACGCTGGGCGCGCAGGCGGCGATCGCGCTGGGGTTCTTCGCCTTCCTGCTGATCGCGTCGAACCCGTTCGCTCGGCTCGATCCGCCGCCGATCGACGGCAACGGCCTCAACCCGCTGCTCCAGGACCCCGGCCTCGCCTTCCACCCGCCGACGCTCTATTTCGGCTATGTCGGGCTTTCCGTGGCCTTCTCCTTCGCGGTCGGCGCGCTCTTGACCCGCGATGTCGGCCCGGCGTTCGCGCGGGCGATGCGGCCGTGGGTGCTGGGGGCATGGGTTTTCCTGACGATCGGCATCACCGCCGGTAGCTATTGGGCCTATTACGAACTGGGCTGGGGCGGCTGGTGGTTCTGGGACCCGGTCGAGAACGCATCGCTGATGCCGTGGCTGGCGGCCACCGCGCTGCTCCATTCGGTGACGGTGCTGGCGACCCGCGACGGGCTGCGCGCGTGGACGATCATGCTGGCGGTGGTCGCCTTCTCCATGTCGATGATCGGGACGTTCCTGGTCCGGTCGGGCATCCTCACCAGCGTCCATTCGTTCGCCGTCGATCCCGAACGCGGGGCGTTCATCCTGGCGCTGCTGGCGATCTACATCGGCGGCGCGCTGCTGTTGTTCGCGCTGCGGATCGGCACGGTCAAGGCGGGCACTACCTTTGAACTGCTCAGTCGCGAAGGCGGGCTGGTGCTCAACAACCTGCTGCTCAGCGTGATCCTGGGGGTGGTGCTGATCGGTACGCTCTACCCGATCGTCGCGGCCGGTTTTGGCGTGCAGCTTTCGGTCGGCAAGCCGTTCTTCGACAAGGCGGTCGGCCCGGTCGCGCTGCTGCTGGTGGTGGCGCTGGCGGCGGGGCCGATGATCCGCTGGCGCCGCGACGGCTGGAACGCGCTGCTGACGCGGATGACGGTGCCGATCGCGGTGACGCTGTTCGCGGCGGTGGGGCTGGTGGTGTTCGCCGCCGATGCCGCGCGCAGCATCGGCGTGCTGCCCTTCATCGGCCTCGCGCTCGCGGTCGGGCTGGCGGTGGCGAGCGTCGCGCCGCTGTGGAAGCGCGATCTGCGCCGCACGCCGCTGTTCACCTGGGGCATGGTGATCGCGCATCTCGGGGTCGCGGTCAGTCTGGCCGGAATGGCGAGCGAAAGCGCCTTCACGCAGGAGCGGCTGGTCGCGGCGCGGATCGGCGTGCCGGTGCAGGTCGGGCCGTTCCGTGTCACGCTCGACGGCATCGCGCCGGCGATCGGCCCCAACTGGTCGGCGCTCGAGGGGCGGCTGACCGCCGTGCGTGGGGAGGGCGGGACACCGTTCACGCTCCGGCCGCAGCAGCGGTTTTTCGCCAATCCGCCGACCACCACCAACGAAGCGGCGATCGCGACGCGGATCGACGGTCAGCTCTATGTCGTGCTCGGGCAGGATAACGGCGACGGGCGCTGGCAGCTGCGGCTGTGGTGGAAGCCGCTGGTGACGTTGATCTGGCTGGGCGGCGCGCTGATCGCGCTGGGCGGTGCGCTGTCGCTGGTCGGCCGGGTGCGCCGCGAGGCACGGACCGCATTGCGCGAGGCCTATGCATGAAGCGGTGGCTGATCTGGGTGCCGTTCGTGGTGTTCGTCGGGTTGATGTGGCTCGTGGCAGGGCAATTGCTCGCGCCCGCCGACCGCACCGTCCGCTCGGCGATGGTCGACCAGCCGCTGCCGACGTTCGCGCTGCCGGCCAACCAGCCCGACAAGCCGGGGCTGGCCACCGCCGATTTCGGGCAGGGCCAACCACGCCTGCTCAACGTGTTCGCCAGCTGGTGCGTGCCGTGCATCGCGGAAGCGCCGCAGCTGATGGCGCTGAAACAGGCCGGCGCGCGGATCGATGCGGTGGCGGTGCGCGACACGCCGGCCAACGTCGCGCGCTTCCTCAATCGTTATGGCGATCCCTATGAGCGGATCGGCGACGACAAGGCCAGCCAGGTCCAGCTCGCGCTCGGCTCGTCGGGCGTGCCGGAGACGTTCGTGATCGACGGCAAGGGGCGGATCGTCGCGCAGCATATCGGCGAGATCCGCGCCGACGAGGTGCCGGGCATCCTCGCGATGTTGAGGAAGGCGCGGTGAAATCGCGTTCGTTCCCTCCGTTCGTGCCGGGCTTGTCGAGGCATCGTCCTTCTTTTCCGAAGAAAAGGGCCGCCCTTGGGCAAACTCACGGCGAACGGGGAGGGGCTGTCGCGCGGCTGATGACGGCGAGCCTGTGGCTCGCGCTCGCCGCGCCGCTCGCCGCCCAGACCGCGCTGCCGCCCGCGCATTACGCCAACACCCAGCTTGCCGATCCGGCGCAGGAGGCGCGGGCCAAGGCGTTGATGGACACGCTGCGCTGCCTGGTGTGCCAGGGCCAGTCGATCGCCGACAGCGACGCCGACATGGCCAGCGACATGCGATCGCTGGTGCGCGAGCGGATCGCGGCGGGGGAGGCCCCGGCCGACATCCGCAAATGGCTGATCGCGCGCTATGGCGACTATGTCACCTATGATCCGCCGATGAGCCCGCTGACCGCGCCGCTGTGGCTGGCGCCGCTGGTGCTGATCGCGCTGGGCGCGTGGGTGGCGCGGGCCAGCTTTCGGCGCGGAAAGGGGCGCGGCTGATGGGCTGGGCGATGCTGCTGGTGGTCGGGCTGGGGGCGGCGGCGCTGCTGTGGCGGCTGGGCGTGCCGCGCGCGCTGTGGTCGTTCGCCGGCGCCGCGCTGATGCTCGGCGCGACCGGCTATGCGCTGCAGGGGCGCCCGGCGCTGCCCGGCCGCGCGACCGAGGCGTCGAAGGTGCCCGGCGTGGTCGATCCCGAGATGAGCGAGCTGCGGCTCGACCTGTTCGGTCGCCACACCTACGCCGAGACCTATTTCCTCGCCGCCGACGCGCTCCAGCGATCGGGAGCGAAGGGCAGCGCGGTCAACCTGATGATCGGCGCGGTCGCCGGCGCGAAGGGCAGCGCCGCGCTGTGGACCGGGCTGGGGCAGGCCTATGCCGCGCACGACGGCGACACCGTGTCGCCCCCGGCGCGCTTCGCCTTCGATCAGGCGATGCGGCTGGCGCCCGAACATCCGGGGCCGCCGTTCTTCCTGGGCATGGCCTATGTCGATGCCGGCCGGTTCGCGGACGCGCGGCCGTGGTGGATCCGCGCCTATCGCCTGAGCCCGCAAGGGACGCGCTATCGCCGTGAGATCGGGATGCGGCTGGTGCTGCTCGATCGATTCCTGTCGGAGCAGGCGGCGGCGCGTTAGCCCTGTCTCCCGGCGGGAGAGAGGTTCTATCCGGCCCAGGCCCGGTAAGGCAGGTCGAGCGCGTCGGCGACCGCGCGATAGGTGATGTCCCCCTTGTAGACGTTCAGCCCCGCCGCGAGATGCGGATCGGCCTTCATCGCCGCTTCCGCGCCCAGATTGGCGAGGCGCAGCGCGAACGGCAGCGTCGCGTTGTTGAGCGCGAAGGTCGATGTGCGGGCGACCGCGCCGGGCATGTTGGCGACGCAATAGTGGATCACGCCGTCGACCTCGAACACCGGGTCCTGGTGGGTGGTGGGGTGCGACGTCTCGAAACAGCCGCCCTGATCGATCGCGATGTCGACCAGCACCGATCCGCGCTTCATCGTCTTGAGCATCTCGCGCGTCACCAGCTTGGGTGCCGCCGCGCCGGGCACCAGCACCGCGCCGATCACGAGGTGCGCGTTCTTCACCGCCGCCGCGATCGCCGCCTTGCTGGCATAGGCGGTCTTGATCTGGCTGGAAAAGAACATGTCGAGTTCGGCGAGCCGATCGTTGTTGATGTCATAGATGGTGACGTCGGCGCGCATCCCCACCGCCATTTGCGCCGCGTTGATGCCGGATACGCCGCCGCCCAGGATCGCGACTCGCGCCGGCGCCACCCCCGGCACGCCGCCCAGCAGCACGCCGCGCCCGCCCTGTTCCTTTTCCAGATAATGCGCGCCGACCTGCACCGACATCCGTCCCGCGACTTCGGACATCGGCTTGAGCAGCGGCAGCGCGCCCGATCGCGACGTCACCGTCTCATAGGCGATGCAGGTCGCGCCCGACGCCATCAGCCCCTCCGCCTGCGGCTTGTCGGCGGCGAGGTGGAGGTAGGTGAACAGCGTGTGGCGCGGCTCCAGCAGCGCGATCTCCTGCGGCTGCGGTTCCTTGACCTTGACGATCATGTCCGCGCCGGCGAACACCTCGGCGGGGGTGGCGACGACGCGCGCGCCGACCGCGACATAGTCCTGGTCCTCGAAATCGATGCCCGCACCGGCCCCGGTTTCGACGATCACCGCATGACCCTGCGCGGTCAGTTCCGCCACCGACGGCGGGGTCAGCCCGACGCGATATTCGTTGTTCTTGATCTCCCTGGGTACACCGACGCGCATCGTGGTCTCCTCCGGTCCTTGTGAGCGTTGTCATAGGGGCTGTCCCACGCCGGTGAAAGCGCCGCCTGTTGCTACGCGCGCGCGGCGGTGCTAACCGCCCGCCCACCTCGTAGATTGGCAGCCATGCGGTCCCTGATGACCTCCGTGCATCTCCTCCGGGCGCAGTTTCTCCGCCCGTGACCCAGACACCCCAAGCGTCGGCGGATGCAGCGCCGGCGCCCGTCGAGGATTCGCCAACGGCCCACGGCCATGGCGGTGACGGGCTCGTCAAGCTGGCGCTCGGCGCGGTCGGCATCGTGTTCGGCGATATCGGCACCAGTCCGCTCTACGCCTTTCGCGAGACCTTTGCCGGGCATCACACGCTCGAACTGACCGTGCCGCACATCATGGGCGTGATCAGCCTGATGTTCTGGTCGATGATGATCGTCGTCACGGTGAAATATGTCGCGATCATCATGCGCGCGGACAACAAGGGGGAGGGCGGCAGCCTGGCGCTGCTCGCGCTGGTCTCCGGCCGCACCAAGACCCAGCGATGGTCGACTGGGATCGTCCTGCTCGGTGTGTTCGCCACCGCGCTGTTCTATGGCGACAGCATGATCACCCCGGCGGTGTCGGTGCTCTCGGCGGTCGAGGGCCTCGCGGTCGCTCAGCCGGGCCTCGGCGGACTGGTGGTGCCGATCGCGGTCGTCATCCTGGTGTTCCTGTTCATGATCCAGAAGAGCGGCACCGCGCGGGTCGGCGCGTTCTTCGGCCCGGTCATGCTGCTCTATTTCCTGACGATCGCGACGCTGGGCGTGTTCAGCGTGGTGAAGACGCCCGAGGTGCTGTGGGCGTTCTCGCCGCACTATGCCGTCGAATTCTTCATCAACGATCCGCTCAAGGCGTTTCTCGCGCTCGGATCGGTGGTGCTGGCGGTGACCGGGGCGGAGGCGCTCTACGCCGACATGGGCCATTTCGGGCGCCGGCCGATCGGGGTGTCGTGGCTGTGCTTCGTGCTGCCGGCGCTGATCCTCAACTACATGGGGCAGGGGGGGCTGCTGATCCGGCTGGGCACGCCGGCGCTGGAAAGCCCGTTCTACATGCTCGCGCCCGACAGCCTGCGCCTGCCGCTGGTCGGCATCGCCACCGCCGCCGCGATCATCGCGTCGCAGGCGGTGATCTCCGGCGCCTTCTCGATCACGCAGCAGGCGATCCAGCTCGGCTTCATCCCGCGGCTGCGCATCGACCACACCAGCGCGTCGACCGCCGGCCAGATCTATATCCCGCTGGTCAACTGGCTGCTGATGACGGCGGTGCTGCTGCTGGTCCTGTTCTTCCAGACCTCGTCGAACCTTACCTCGGCCTATGGCATCGCGGTCACCGGGGCGATGGCGATCGACACCTTCCTGCTCGGGGTGGTGCTGTTCCGCCTGTGGCACTGGCCGGTCTACTACGCCGCGCCGCTGCTTGGGCTGTTCCTGCTGGTCGACGGGGCCTATTTCGCCGCGAACCTGACCAAGGTGCCCGACGGCGGCTGGGTGCCGCTGCTGATCGGGCTGGTGATCTTCACCATGCTCACCACCTGGGCAAAGGGACGCAAGCTGATGATCGACCGGCTGCGTGAGAGCGCGATGCCGATCAAGGTGTTCATCCAGTCGGCCGCCAATTCGGCGACGCGCGTCCCCGGCACCGCGGTGTTCATGACGTCGACCGCAGACGGCGTGCCGCACGCGCTGCTCCACAACCTCAAGCACAACAAGGTGCTGCACGATCGCGTGATCCTGCTGACGGTGAAGATCATCGACGAACCCTATGTCCCCGATAGCCGGCGGGTGAAGAAGGAGGATCTGGGGCAGGGATTCCACCGGCTGGTGCTGTGCTTCGGCTTCATGCAGGAAGCCGACGTCCCCGCCGCGTTGAAGGGCGTGCGCGGCTGCGGCGGCGATTTCCGCATGATGGAGACCAGCTTCTTCCTGGCGCGGCAGACGCTGCTGCCGTCGTCGCGGCCGGGCATGATGCTGTGGCGCGAGCAGTTGTTCGCCTGGATGCTGCGCAACGCGGAAAGCGCGATGGAATTCTTCCGCCTGCCCACCAACCGGGTGGTCGAACTGGGCAGCCAGGTCGAGATTTAGGGTTTCGGCCCATCAACCGTTCGTCCCCAGCCTGTCGAAGAACCGTATTTCTTTTGCCGACGAGAAGAACGGTGCTTCGACAAGCTCGGCACGAACGGGCTAGGGAAGGCCCGATGTCCCATCCCGTCCACATCCTCCACCTCCACTCCAGCTTTTCCCTTGGCGGCAAGGAAGCGCGCGGAGTGCGGCTGATGAACGCGTTCGGCGATCGTGCGCGGCACACCATCGTGTCCGGCGTACCCGATCAGCTCGGCGCGCGCGACGCCATCGCGCCGGGAATCCGCTATGAGATTGCGCAGGATCCGCCGTCGCTCACCGGCAAGCCCTCGGTCACACGGTACGAGGCGCTGGCGCGCTACATGCGGCGGTTCGATCTGGTGCTGACCTATAACTGGGGCGCGATCGACGCGGTGATGGCGCGGCGCGTGTTCGGAAAGGGCCTGCCGCCCCTCGTCCATCATGAGGACGGCTTCAACGCCGATGAGGCGAAGCGGCTCAATCCGGTGCGCAACATGTACCGCCGGCTGGCGCTCCCCGCCGCCCATGCGCTGGCGGTGCCGTCGCTGGTGCTGGAGGAGATCGCCGGCCGGGTGTGGAAGCAGCCGGCGGCGCGGCTGCACCGCATTTCCAACGGCATCGACACCGCGCGCTATGCCGGCAAGCCCGATGCCAAGGCGATACCCGGATTCGTCAAAAAGCCGGGCGAGACGGTGATCGGCACCATCGCCGGGCTGCGCGAGGTCAAGGACCTGCCGATGCTGGTGCGCAGTTGCGGCGGACTGTCGGGCAACGTCCGCCTGGTGATCGTCGGGGAGGGGCCGGAACGCCAGGCGATCATGGACGCGGCGGAGGCGATGTTCTTTGAGGATCAGGTGACGATGCCGGGGTTCCTGCCCGATCCGGCGCGCTATGTCGGGCTGTTCGATATCTTCGCGCTGTCGTCGAAGAGCGAGCAGCAGCCGATCGCGGTGATGGAGGCGATGGCGGCGGGCCTGCCGGTCGCCGCGCCGCCGGCGGGTGACATCCGCGCGATGGTGGCGGAGGATAATCGCCCCCATATCACCGACGACTGGTTCGAGGTCCATCTGCGCGACAGCATCCAGTTCCTGATCGACCACCCGGAACAGCGACGGGCGATCGGAAAGGCGAACCAGGCGCGCGCCCGTGCGTTGTTCGATGAGGGCGTGATGATCGCGGCCTATGCCGATCTGTACGGCTCCGCTATGGGACGCCCCCGTGCCTTGATTTAGCCGAAATTGCTCGCCTCGGGCGGGCGAGATCGCTAGCGTCGATCAAATTTTTACCGGAGGTTTCGTTGTTCAAAGGCCTGTCGCCGATCATCTACAATGGCCAGGAAGTCTGGCCGCTCGTGGAGGGCGGCAAGGGTGTGGCCGCGACCAACCATGCGTCGGCCGGCGCGTGGGCGGCGGCGGGGGGCATCGGCACGGTCTCCGCGGTCAATGCCGACAGCTACGATCCCGACGGCAAGATCATTCCGCAGGTCTACCGCGCGCTCACCCGCCGCGATCGGCATGAGGAGCTGGTCGAATACGCGATCGAAGGCGCCGTGCAGCAGGTGCAGCGCGCGTGGGACATCTCCGGCGGCAAGGGCGCGATCAACATCAACGTGCTGTGGGAGATGGGCGGCGCCCAGCGCGTGCTCCACGGCGTGCTCGACCGGACGCGCGGGCTGGTGGCGGGCGTCACCTGCGGCGCGGGGATGCCGTACAAGCTCAGCGAGATCGCGGCGTCCTACGGCGTCAGCTATCTGCCGATCGTCAGTTCCGGCCGCGCCTTTCGCGCGCTGTGGAAGCGCGCCTATTCAAAGGCGGCGGAGTGGCTGGCGGCGGTGGTCTATGAGGATCCGTGGCTCGCCGGTGGCCACAACGGCCTGTCGAACGCCGAGGACCCGCTGCGGCCCGAGGATCCCTATCCGCGCGTCAAGGCGCTGCGTGAGACGATGCGCGAGGGCGGCATTTCGGACGACGTGCCGATCGTGATGGCCGGCGGCGTATGGTATCTGCGCGACTGGAACGACTGGATCGACAACCCCGAATTGGGCAAGATCGCGTTCCAGTTCGGCACCCGACCGCTGCTCACCCGCGAAAGCCCGATTCCCGAAGGCTGGAAATCGCGGCTGATGGAACTGGATGAGGGCGACATCCTGCTCCACCGCTTCTCGCCGACCGGATTCTATTCGTCGGCGGTGCGCAACCCGTTCCTGCGCAGCCTGGAGGCGCGGTCGGATCGCCAGATCGCCTTTTCGACGCAGGAGGCGGGCGACCACACTTTCCAGCTCGACGTTGGGGTGAAGGGCAAGAATTTCTGGGTGACGCGCAACGACCTGCTGCGCGCGCGCGAATGGTTCGGCCACGGCTTCACCGATGCGCTCAAGACGCCGGACAACACCTTGGTATTCGTCACGCCGGAGGAAAAGGGCGTGATCCGCAAGGACCAGGCCGATTGCATGGGCTGCCTCAGCCAGTGCCAGTTCTCGTCCTGGGCGGATACCGAAACCAATTCGACCGGCCGCCTCGCCGATCCGCGCAGCTTCTGCATCCAGAAGACGTTGCAGGACATCGCCCACGGCGGCCCGGTCGATGAAAACCTGATGTTCGCCGGCCACGGCGCCTATAATTTCAAGAAGGATCCCTTCTATTCCAACGGCTTCGTGCCGACGGTCAAGCAGCTGGTCGACCGCATCCTGACCGGGGACTGAGCGGGCCCGGGGCTTGATCCCAGGTTCGGCGCGGGCGTCGCGTTCGTCACGGAACCATCAGTCCGCTCGCGCTTTCCGCCCCTCAGGCGGCATCACCGCCGGAACAGTTGGAGAGACGCGCATGAAGAGCAGGATTCTCGGCATCGGTGCGGCCGCGCTGGTCGCGACAGTGGCGTTCAGCGCCACCCCCGTCGAGGCGCGCAAGCACGGCCAGCGGTGGAAGACCGTGTGCAAGACCCAGTGGGTCCACCACCGCAAGGTCAAGCGGTGCCACAAGGTGCGCGTCCGCTGGTAGGCGTCTGACGCTCCTGCGTGCCGCGCGGCCGCTTCGGCGCCGCGCGGCATCGTCCGTTGGGGAACATGCCGCCGGGCGCGCGCATTGTTCCCGTGCCCGGTATGCCGGGCGTGTACGGGAGTAGGATGGATGAAATTGATCGCATTGACCGTGGCGGGGCTGTTGGCGGCCGTGACCGTGGCCCCGGTGCCGGCGGACGCCCAGACGCGTAGCGGCTGGAGCCGCCATCATGACGGCTGGAACAAAGGCCGGCGCTGGGATCGCGGCCACCGCTATCGCCCGAATCGCCGCTGGAGTCGCGGGCGCGCCTACACGCGCTGCCGCTGGGTGCGTGGCCAACACGGCCGCTACCGCCGCTGCTATCGCGTCTGGCGCTAAAGCATCTTCGAGGCAGGTGGCGTCATCTGCTGACTCGGAAAGTGCGAGCACAAAAGACAATTGGAGCATGTTCCGCATCAGCGTGATCGGATCATGCTTCAAGGCTCCAGCACCGTCACCTGGCGGGCGGCGGCATCGACCGCCGCCGCGCTGAACGGCAGCGGCTGCATCGTCCCCGTTAGCCACGGCTGGTAGGCGTCGCGATAATGCGCCGAGCGTGGATCGGCCGACTGGCCCGGCAGGTTGAGCACCACGCTGTTGTCCCACGCCCCGACGTCGGCGACGATCAGCAGGCTGGCGGCGTGAGTGACGGCATAGCCCTGCCCGGCGACATAGCCGCGCGCGTTGACCGTGAAGCCGTCGCCGCCCGATCGTCCGCCGGTGATCGCGGGAAAGGCGGCGGCGATGCCGGGCAGCGCGGACAGCGGATGGCGGATCGTGACGCGGTGCGCGTCGCCCCACCGCCACCTGGCCGGATCAGGCCCGAACACCCGCACCGCGCGCTCCCACCCGGCCGCCAGCGCGGTGGCGAGCAGCGCGTCGCGCCCGGCGGCGGGGACGGGGCCGAACCGCGAGTCGGGATGGGCGATCAGGTGCAGCAGCTGGGTGGCGTCGATCGAGCGGATCAGGTCGCGCGCGCCCTCCGGCACCACGGTCGCGCGGAATGCGTGGTCGAGTTCGATCCACACCATCTCGAACAGCGCGGCGGGGGCGCTGTCGGCACCGACGCGGAAATCCCAGCCACCCAGCATCGCCGCCGCCATCGCCGCCGTGCCGGTCTGTTCCCCCGGCAACAGCGGGATCAGCGTCCGCGCCGGAATCGACAGTTCGTCATGCTGGAGCGCGATGCTGTCGGCCAGCGTGTGGCGCGGTTGGGCATCGAGCACCTCGGCGATGCGGTCGTAGCGATAGGGGGGGCTCCAGGTGAAGCTGATCGCGCGGTCGGTGGCGGGATAGTCCGCCGGCAGGTTCATCTGGTTGGCCGACGCGATCCAGCCGCCCGGCGGATTGAAACTGCTCGGCATCTGCTCGATCGGCAGGATGCCGGTCCAGTCATGGGTGCCCTCGCCGGGCGCGGGCAACAGGCCGTCGTGACGCGGACGGATGGGCACATGGCCGATCGCCTGCCAGCCGATATTGCCGTCGATATCGGCATAGTGGAGGTTGGTCGGCGACACGTGCAGCCGCGCCGCTTCCCGCAGCGACGCCCAGTCGTGCGCCAGGTTGAGCGCGATGATGGCGAAGGTCATGTTGGCGCCGGGCCGCAGCGACACTGACGACAGCACGGTGGCGCGGCGGCGTGAGGGATCGGTGGCGATCACCGGCCCCTGCGCGGCATGGCGCAGCGTGACCGTGAGCGCGTCACCATCCTTGACCGCGATGAACTCCTCGACGCGGGTGAACCGCTTCCACCTGCCATCGTGGCGATAAAGCTCCGGGTCGTCGGGGTGCGTCTCCAGGACGAACATGTCCTCCTGGTTGATATGGAAATTGGTGCGGCCGAACGCGAAGCGATCGGTATGGCCCTGCATGATCCCCGGCAGCCCGGGATAGCCGCCGCCGATCACGTCGAGCCCCGGCGCGGTCAGGTGCGCGAGATGACGGGGGGCGGCGCCGCCGACGCCCAGATGCGGATCATTGGCCAGGATCGCGCGGCCGCTGGCGCTGCGCGACGGGGCGATCGTCCAGGCGTTGCTGCCCTGCGCCGCGCGGTCGCGCCGCGCCGCGTCGGGATCATGGACGGCGAGGACGTCCGGCCCGAATGGCAATGGCCCGCTCCCTTCGGCCAGGATACCCAGATCGGCCTCGCAGATCGCGGACAGGTCGAGCCCCTCGGGCACCACCGGCCGCCATCCCCACGCCAGCGGCGCGGTCAGATTGTCCTGATCGAGCAGTCCGCGCGCCGCCAGCCGGGCGCGCCGCACCTCGTCGTCCAGATCGCCCATGTCGGCCGAACGCAACCGGATCAGGTCGCGCAACGTCCAGCGCAGCGGGGTGAGGCCGAGGATGCCGAATTCGGGCGGCAGCTTCGCCGGATCGGCGGTCACCTCGTCGATGCGCGCGTTGACGCCGTCGACATAGCCCTGTGCGCACGCCACCACCTCGGCCGGGATCGCCGCCAGCTCGGCGTCGATGTCGCCGCGAAAATGGAGCAGCCGCGCCAGATGATCGTGCGGGGCAAAGCGCGCCCCGAACGATGCCGCCAGCAGCCCCAGCTCGCGGCGGCGGTCGAGGTCGATCTGGAACAGGCGGTCGCGGGCGACGACGTAGCCTTGGCCGAAAAATGCGTCAGGCTTGCTGCCGGCGCGGATGTGCGGGATGCCCCAGCCGTCGTCGATGATGGTGATCGGCCCGCCCGATCCCTCGACCCGCACCGTCGTCCGGCCCGCTGCCCTCTGCCCTGGTTCCATCGCCTTGGCCGCCACCGCTCGAACCGGCGCCGCAACCCAGCGATGCCATCATCGCGGCGGTGGATAGCAGGAAATGGGGACGGTTCATCGGTGTTTCCGCGCGCTCCCATAACCTCACTCTATACAGGGCGGCCCAACAATCTCTTGGGCGCGCTACGGCACCGTCCTACCGTTCGGCCGAGTTCTGCAACAGGTAGGCCATGATCCACAGTCCGTATCTCCTCTACCTCGGCCATTCGACCGATGAGCTGGGTATCAAGACGTCACGCGGGCTGGCGGTGTTCCGCCCCGACGATTGCGTGGGCGAATTCCGTTATGACGACTGCCCGTTGACGCTGGGCCTGAAACGGGTCGGGCTGGAGGAAGCGGTGGCGCTTGGCGCGCGCACGCTGGTGCTGGGCATCGCCAATGCCGG
>NZ_DATMGG010000218.1:0-13985 GCF_035555815.1 Sphingomonas sp. | reverse complement strand
CCGCACGACCGGGCGGTCCTCGATGCGGTGGAGGCCGAGCACCGCCGACTGCGGCGGGTTGATGATCGGGGTCGACAAGAGCGATCCGAACACGCCGCCGTTGGAGATGGTGAAGGTGCCGCCCTTCATCTCTTCCATCTTGAGCGTGCCGTCCTTGGCACGGCGGCCGAAATCGCCGATCGTCTTTTCGACCTGGGCGACGCTCATCTGGTCGGCGTCGCGGACCACCGGCACCACCAGCCCCTGCGGCGCGCTGACCGCGACCGAGATGTCGGCGTAGTCGTGGTAGACGATCTCCTCACCGTCGATGCGGGCGTTGACCGACGGCACGTCCTTCAGCGCCAGGCAGGCCGCCTTGGCGAAGAAGCCCATGAAGCCGAGCCGCACGCCGTGCTTCTTCTCGAACAGGTCCTTGTACTTCGCGCGCGCCTCGATCACCGCGGTCATGTCGACGTCGTTGAACGTCGTCAGCATCGCGGCGGTGTTCTGCGCCTCCTTCAGCCGCTTGGCGATGGTCTGGCGCAGGCGCGTCATCCGCACCCGCTCCTCGCGCCGCTCGCCCGACGGGGCGGCGGTTGCCGGAGCGGCGGCCGGCGCGGGCGCCGCGGCGGCCGGCGCCGGGGCAGGCGCGGCCGGGGTCGATGCGGCGGCGAGAACGTCGTCCTTGGTGATGCGGCCATCCTTGCCGGTGCCCGTCACCGTGGCCGGATCGACGCCGGTTTCCAGCACCGCGCGGCGCACCGACGGCGACAGCGCGGCGGGCGCATCGCTGGACGGAGCGGGGGCTGGGGCCGGAGCGGCGGCGGGCGCCGGAGCGGCGGCGGCGGATGCCGGGGCAGCGGCGGGTGCGGGCGCGGCTGCGGCACCGCCAGCCTCGACCACGCCGATCGTCGCGCCGACCGCGACGGTATCGCCGACGTTGACGCCGTGCGCGCCCATCACCCCGGCGACGGGGGACGGCACCTCGACCGAAACCTTGTCGGTCTCCAGGCTCGCGACCGGCTCATCGAGCTGCACCGGATCGCCCGGCTGCTTCAGCCATTCGCCCAGCGTGGCTTCTGTGATCGATTCGCCCAGCGTCGGGACTTTGATTTCGGTCGACATAACGCTCCTCGGTTCCTCACATCCGTTCGGGCTGAGCGAACGGCGGTTAGATCGTGTCTACTTGGTCTTGGTCCGCCGGATTTCCTCGCGGACGTTGTGGCCGAGCGCGTCGGCGACGAGCGCGGCCTGCTCCAGCTGGTGCCGCTTCATCAGGCCGGTCGCCGGCGAAGCCGACGCCGCGCGGCCCGAATAGCGCGGCCGCGCGACCTTGGCCTGGGCAGCGGCCAGCGCGGCCTCGATCAGCGGTTCGACGAAGAACCAGGCGCCGTTGTTGCGCGGTTCCTCCTGCGCCCACACCACATCCTCCAGCTTCGGCATCCGCTTGAGCCGCTCGGTCAGCGGCTCGCCGGGGAAGGGATAGAGCTGTTCGACCCGGACGATCTGGGTCTCTCCGTCGCCGGCGGCATCGCGCGCCTCCATCAGGTCATAGGCGACCTTGCCCGAACACAGCACCAGCCGCTTCGTCGCGGCGTCGTCCGGCGCCCTGGGATCGGACAGCAGCCGGCGGAAATGGCTGTCGCCCTGGAAATCCTCCGCGCTCGACACCGCCATCTTGTGCCGCAGCAGCGACTTGGGCGTGAACACGATCAGCGGCTTGCGGAAATTGCGGTGCATCTGCCGGCGCAACAGGTGGAAATAATTGGCCGGCGTGGTGCAGTTGGCGACCTGCATGTTATCCTGCGCGCACAGTTGCAGGAAGCGTTCGAGGCGCGCCGAGCTATGCTCCGGCCCCTGCCCTTCGTAGCCGTGCGGCAGCAGCATCACCAGGCCGTTGGCGCGCAGCCACTTGGCCTCGCCCGACGCGATGAACTGGTCGATCATGATCTGCGCGCCATTGGCGAAGTCGCCGAACTGCGCCTCCCACAGCACCAGCGTCTTGGGATCGGCCAGCGCGTAGCCGTACTCGAACCCGAGCACGCCATATTCGGACAGCGGGCTGTCGAGCACCTCGAAATTGCCGTGCTCGACGGTGGCGAGCGGGATGTACTTGTGCTCGTCGGTCTGGTCGACCCACACCGCATGGCGCTGCGAGAAGGTGCCGCGCCCCGAATCCTGGCCGGACAGGCGCACGCCATAACCCTCCGACAGCAGCGCGCCATAGGCCAGCGCCTCACCGGTCGCCCAGTCGAAATTGGCGCCCGACTTGAACATCTCGCGCTTGGCGTCGACGACGCGGGCCAGTGTCTTGTGGATCGTGATGCTGTCGGGAACCGTGGTCAGCGTGCGGCCGAGGCTGTCGAACAGCTTCTTGTCGATGCCGGTCTCCACATTGCGGCGCGCGCTTTCGGCGTCGGCCGGCGCGTGCAGGCCCGACCAGCGGCCGGCGAACCAGTCCGCCTTGTTCGGCTTGTAGGCGGCGCCCGCCTCGAACTCGCCCTCCAGCAGGGTGGTGAACTGATGGATCTGCCCGTCGATCCACGACTGGTCGACCACGCCCTCGGCCAGCAGCCGGCGGCCGTAGACGTCGCTGACGCCGGGATGGTTCTTGATCGCGGCGTACATCAGCGGCTGGGTAAAGCTCGGCTCGTCGCCCTCGTTGTGACCGAAGCGGCGATAGCACCACATGTCGATCACCACGTCGCGGTGGAAGGTCTGGCGATATTCGATCGCCATCTTGCACGCGAAGGTGACCGCTTCGGGATCGTCGCCGTTGACGTGGAAGATCGGCGCCTGGACGCCCTTCGCCACGTCCGACGGATACGGCGACGAGCGCGCGAACTGCGGGCTGGTGGTGAAGCCGATCTGGTTGTTGATGACGAAGTGGATGCAGCCGCCGGTGTTGTAGCCGCGAATGTCGGAAAAGCCGAAGCATTCCCATACGATCCCCTGCCCGGCGAACGCCGCGTCGCCGTGGATCAGCACCGGCAGCGACGCCTTGTGCTCGGCCAGGTCGCCCGCCAGCGTCTGGATCGCGCGGGTCTTGCCCAGCACGACGGGATCCTCGGCCTCGAGGTGCGAGGGGTTGGCGACCAGCGACATGTGGACGCTGATCCCGTCGAACTCGCGGTCGGTCGAGGTGCCGAGGTGATACTTCACGTCGCCCGAACCGCCGATGTCGTCGGGATTGTCCGATCCGCCGGCGAATTCGTGGAACACGACGCGGTAGGGCTTGCCCATCACGTTGGTCAGCACGTTGAGCCGGCCGCGGTGCGCCATGCCGAACACGATCTCGCGCACGCCGTACTGGCCGCCGTATTTGATCACGCTTTCCAGCGCGGGGATCATCGCCTCGCCGCCGTCGAGCCCGAACCGCTTGGTACCGACGTACTTGCGGCCCAGGAACTTCTCATATTGCTCGGCGTGAATGACCTTGGTCAGGATCGCCTTCTTGCCATCGACGGTGAAGTCGATCGCCTTGTCCTTGCCCTCCATCCGGTCCTGGAGGAAGCGGCGCTCGTCCACGTCGGCGATGTGCATGTATTCGAGGCCGACATTGCCGCAGTAATTGGCGCGCAGGATGCCGACGACCTCGCGGATCGTCGCCGTCTCCAGCCCCAGCGCCCCGGCGAGATAGACCGGACGATCGAGATCGGCGTCGGTGAAGCCGTGGTATTCGGTCTTGAGATCCTCGGGCATCTCGCGGCTCGACAGGCCGAGCGGATCGAGATTGGCGGCCAGGTGCCCGCGCACGCGATAGGTGCGGATCAGCATCATCGCGCGGATCGAATCGTCGGCGGCGCGGCGGATGTCGGCCAGCGCCGGGGCGGGCGCGGCGGCGCCGGAAACGGCCGGCGCGGGCTTGCCCGGCTTCGCGGGGGCCGGGGCCGGCTCCATCTGGGTCGGGTCGAGCGCGGCGGTGAGCGCGTCGGTGTCGCTGACCGGCCAGCGGCTGTTGACCCAGCTCGGGCCGGAGGCGGCGCTCTCCAGCCCCTCGAACCAGCCGCGCCAGCCCGGCTCGACGCTGTTCGGGTCGGCCTTGAACCGCGCATAGAGCGTCTCGACGAAGGCCGGGGACACGCCCCCCGCGATCTCGCTGAAATCCTGCCCTTCGTAGCCCATAGCCTCGTCCTTCAACCCCTCTCCCGGCGGGAGAGGGAGGCGCCCGCCCGGTCAAGCCGGGTGGGCGGGTGCGGGTGACACGCCAATCGGATCACCCTCATCCAACTTCGACCAGACGGCGAGCCGCCCGGTCTTCCACAGCCCTTCTCCCGGTGGGAGCAAGGCTCACAGATTCTTCAGCACCTCGACCAGCGTGGTGCCCAGCTCCGACGGCGAATCGGCGACGCGGATGCCCGCCGCCTCCATCGCCGCGATCTTGTCTTCGGCGCCGCCCTTGCCGCCCGACACGATCGCGCCGGCGTGGCCCATGCGACGGCCCGGAGGCGCGGTGCGGCCGGCGATGAAGCCCGCCATCGGCTTCTTGCGGCCGCGCTTCGCCTCGTCGCGCAGGAACTGCGCCGCTTCCTCTTCGGCAGAACCGCCGATCTCGCCGATCATGATGATCGACTTGGTCGCCTCATCGGCGAGGAACAGTTCCAGCACGTCGATGAAGTTGGTGCCGTTGACCGGATCGCCGCCGATGCCGACAGCGGTGGTCTGGCCCAGCCCCGCGTTGGTGGTCTGGAACACCGCCTCATAGGTCAGCGTCCCTGAACGGCTGACAACGCCGACCGATCCCTTGGAAAAGATGCCGCCGGGCATGATGCCGATCTTGCACTCGCCCGGCGTCAGCACGCCGGGGCAGTTCGGGCCGATCAGCCGCGACTTCGAGCCGCTGAGCGCGCGCTTGACCTTGACCATGTCGAGCACCGGAATGCCCTCCGTGATCGTGACGATCAGCGGCACCTCTGCGTCGATCGCCTCGAGGATCGAATCGGCGGCGAAGGGGGGCGGGACGTAGATGACGCTGGCGGTGGCGCCGGTCTTGGCGACCGCTTCGGACACGGTGTTGAACACCGGCAGGCCGATGTGCTCGCTGCCGCCCTTGCCCGGCGTGACGCCGCCGACCATCTGCGTGCCATAGGCGAGCGCCTGCTGGGTGTGGAACGTGCCGGTTTCCCCGGTCATGCCCTGGGTGATCACCTTGGTGTTCTTGTCGACGAGGATGCTCATCTTGATCCTTCTTCGCGTGTTAGGACAAAAATTTTACGGTTCTTACCGACAGCCCAACCCCTGGGAAGCGGCGCTTTGCACTGGCCGGCGTGTAGGTAACAGCTAGAAACGGCTGATCCGCAGACCGTCCGGATTGCCACACCCAAGTCAAAATTCCGTTTTTCTTCAACACTTTGGTTGGCGCCGTACCAGCCCATTCCCGAAGTTGATCCAGGCTGGGAACGACAGCACTCTCACTCAACACCTGGCATTCAATCGAGCCTGAGCCGTCGCTTGCATAAACCTGCGAGCCGAGCACGACGAGGTCGGGTTGGGCCGCGCGCTTGAAAATGCGTGTATCGACACGAATGCCGGCTGGCGCCGTCTCGATCGCGGCAACCACCCGTGACAATTCCGAGCCTTGCGTTGCCGTGAATCGTTCCCAACCACTCTCCGATAATCGGGAATCCATCGTATCAATGCCGTCGAGCCGGGCACACGCGCTATCGAACGCAACCAATGGTGCGCCAACGGACGGCGCCTGAAGCGCTACAGCGAGGACAAGCCCGACAATCATCAATTCAGGCTGCCATCGATGCCCTTGCACGCCACCAGCAGTTCCTTGACCGCGTCGACGCTGACCTGAAGGTTGCCCTTGGCCTCGTCGTTCAGCGCGATCTCGATCACCTTCTCGACGCCGCCGGCGCCGATCACCACCGGCACGCCGACATAAAGGTCGTCGACGCCATATTGGCCGGTCAGGTGCGCCGCCGCCGGCAGGACGCGCTTCTGGTCATAGAGATAGGCCTCCGCCATCGCGATGCCGCTGGTGGCGGGCGCGTAATAGGCCGACCCGGTCTTGAGCAGCGCGACGATCTCGCCGCCGCCGCCGCGGGTGCGCTTGACGATCTCGTCGATGCGCTCCTGGGTCGAGAAGCCCATCTTGATCAGGTCGGGCACCGGAATGCCCGACACCGTCGAATATTCGATCACCGGCACCATCGTGTCGCCGTGGCCGCCGAGCACGAAGCTGGTGACGTCCTTGACCGACACGTTGAACTCTTCCGCCAGGAAGTGGCTGAAGCGCGCGCTGTCGAGCACGCCGGCCATGCCGACCACCTTCTGGTGCGGCAGGCCCGAGAATTCGCGCAGCGCCCACACCATCGCATCGAGCGGGTTGGTGATGCAGATGACGAACGCATCCGGCGCGTTGGCGGCGATGCCCTCACCCACCGCCTTCATCACCTTGAGGTTGATGCCGAGCAGATCGTCGCGGCTCATGCCCGGCTTGCGCGCCACACCCGCGGTGACGATGATCACGTCGGCGCCGGCGATGTCGGCATAGTCGTTGGTGCCGGTGATCTTCGCGTCGAAGCCCTCGACCGGGCCGCACTGGGACAGATCGAGCGCCTTGCCCTGCGGCACGCCCTCGACCACGTCGAACAGGACGATGTCGCCCAGCCCCTTCAGCGCCGCGAGATGGGCGAGCGTGCCGCCGATGTTGCCGGCGCCGATCAGCGCGATCTTCTTGCGAGCCATGGGGGTCTCCTGCTGGGCGCGCGCGAACCGACGCGGGCGCGAAATCGGGCGCGGCATAGGCCGAACGCCGACGCAGGGCAACCCTTAGACCTGGCGGGTTAAAGCTTTTAACTGCAAACTGTTCGCAATATCAATAACGCTCTGCCGCGAGATAGTCGTCGGACCCCATTTCGCGCAAACGGCTGACGGTGCGGGCGAATTCGAAATGGCCGTCGCCGGCTTCGTAAAGCTGCTCCGGCTCGGCGTCGGCGGAGGCGAGCAGCTTGACCTTGTGTTCGTACAGTTCGTCGATCAGCGTGACGAAGCGCGCCGCCTCATTGCGGTTCTCCGGCCCCAGGCGGGGGATGCCGACCAGGATCACGGTGTGGAAATGGCGCGCGATCGCCAGATAGTCGGGCACGCCGCGCGGTTCGCCGCACAGCCGCTTGAAGCTGAACACCGCGACGCCCTTCAGGCTCTTGGGCACGTGCAGCGTTCGGCCGCCGGGCACCGCCAACTCCTCCGACGGGACATGCGCGCGGTCGGCGCTGTCGTAATCGGTCAGGCGGAAGAAGGCGGCGGACAGCGTCGCGGTCGCCGCCGGCCCGTTGGGCACCAGCCAGGTATCGACGCTGCCCAGCCGGTCGAGCCGGTAATCGACCGGGCCGTTGAGCGCGAGCACGTCCATCTTCTCCCCGATCAGGTCGATGAACGGCAGGAACAGCTCGCGGTTGAGGCCGTTCTTGTAGAGTTCGGACGGCGCGCGGTTCGACGTCGCGACGATGGTCAGCCCGCGCGCGAACATCTCCGCGAACAGCCGCGACAGGATCGCCGCGTCGGCCATGTTGTTGACCACCAGTTCGTCGAACGCGAGCAGGCGCACCTCATCGGTCAACGCCTCCGCCACCGGCTTGATCGGGTCGCCCTTTTCCTTCGCCCGCTCCACCCGCAGGCGTTCGTGGACCTCCGCCATGAACTCGTGGAAGTGGACCCGCCGCTTCCGCTCGATGTCGAGACAGCCGAAGAACAGGTCCATCAGCATCGACTTGCCGCGCCCGACCCCGCCCCACAGATAGAGGCCGCGCGGCGCCTCCGGCTTGCGCCCCAGCCGCCACAGCACGCTGCCGCGACGAGGCGCCTGTTCGAGTTCGGCGGCCAGCGCGGCGAGGCGGTGCGCGGCGGCGGCCTGCGCGGCGTCGGGCCGCAATTCCCCCGCCGCGACCAGCGCGTCATAGCGTTCGATCAGGCGGCTCATCCACCTGTTCCCGCGCAGGCGGACGTCGAGGGGCGCGGGCCGGATCGCGCGATACTCTGAACTCCCGCCCGCGCGGGAGTACGGGCGTCGCTCATTTCCGCGTATTCTTTCGCAGCGTGCCCGAGAAGGCGGCGATCTTGTCGTCGCCCTGAACGATGACCCCGCGCACGAACAGCATCCGCCCGGTTTCACGCAGCAGTTCGACCTGCGCCTCGATCGGGCGGTCGATCGCCGCGCCGCCGATGAACTGGGTCGACAGGTCGAGCGTCACCGCGCCGCCGGCGTCCAGGATGCCGAAGCCCCGGCAACCAGCGAACATCGCCACGTCGATGAAGCCGAGCAGCGCGCCGCCATGGACGTGGTCGCGCAGGTTGGAATGGCGATGTTCCGGCACCATCCGCACCCGCGCGATGTCGCCGTCGACGCGCACCGACAGCGGCCCGAGCAGCGTGTTGAACCGCGTCGGATCGGTCGCCACCCAGCGTTTCCATCCCGGATGATCGGGATCGTCGTCGTAGGAGAAGAAGGGAGAGGTCTCGGACAACGGTTCAGACGACCCGTTCGGCTTCCATCTTCTTGATCTCGGCGATCGCCTTGGCCGGGCTGAGGCCCTTGGGGCACACGTTGGCGCAGTTCATGATCGTGTGGCAGCGATAGAGCCGGAACGGATCCTCCAGCTCGTCGAGCCGCTCGCCCGCCATCTCGTCACGGCTGTCGGCCAGCCAGCGATAGGCCTGGAGCAGGATCGCCGGCCCGAGGAACTTGTCGCTGTTCCACCAATAGCTGGGGCACGACGTCGAGCAGCACGCGCACAGGATGCACTCGTACAGACCGTCGAGCTTCTCGCGCTCCTGCGGCGACTGGAGCCGCTCCTTGCCCGAGGGCGGCGGCGTGACGGTCTGCAGCCACGGCTTGATCGAGGCATATTGCGCATAGAAATGGGTGAAGTCGGGGACCAGGTCCTTGATCACGTCCATCGCCGGCAGCGGGGTGATCCGCACCTCGCCCTTGATGTCCTCGATCGCCGTCGTGCAGGCGAGGCCGTTCTTGCCGTCCATGTTCATCGAGCACGACCCGCAGATGCCCTCACGGCATGAGCGGCGGAAGGTCAGCGACGGGTCCTGCTCCGACTTGATCTTGATCAGCGCGTCGAGGACCATCGGGCCGCACTGGTCCAGATCGATCTCGAACTTGTCGTACCGCGGATTTTCGCCGCTGTCGGGATCGTAGCGATAGATCTTGAACCGCTTGACCCGAGTCGCCTCGGGCGCCGCCTTGTGCTCCTTGCCCTTCTTGATCGTGCTGTTCTTGGGGAGCGAAAACTGCGCCATCGAGGTCCCTTACACTGCTGGTTCCGGTGCGGCCGGACGACCGCCCCACTCGAGATTGCGGGTCAGATACATGACCGATGCCAGCGCCGCAAACAGGAGAAGCGAGCCGATCAGCAAAGAATAGGCCTCAAGGCTGAGCAGCACGTACAGCACGGCGTAAAGCGCCACCAGCAGCCCGGCGATATAGCCGGCGCGCCGCCGGCTGCGCAGGACGGCGGCGGAATAGGCGGTGAGCAGCGCGACGATCGCGGCCGCCGCGACCAGATAGGCGGCGGTGAAACCGATCACCTCCGCGAACGCCAGCAGCATGATGAAGAACAGCACCAGCCCGGCGCCGACGAGCAGATATTCGGCCGCCGACACCCTGACGCCCCCGACGACGTCGAACAGCAGGAACGCCATGAAGGTGAAGCCGATGAACAGGAAGCCGTATTTCACGCTGCGATTGACCTGCGCATAGAGATCGACCGGGGTGATCAGCGCCACGCTGGCCTGATGCGTGCCCGGCCCCGCCGCGACATTGCCCGCCGCCGCCCGGTTCGGATCGGCCGGGGTGCCGGTATCGACCAGCGATGTGCCGAGCGCGAGGTTGCCGACGCGCCAGTTGGCGCGGAACCCGTCGGACGTGGTGGCGTGCCCGGTCGGCAGGAACCCGCCCTGAAAGCTGGGGTGCTGCCATGGCGACGTCACCTGCCAGCGGGTATCCCCCGCGCGCGGCGACAGCGTCAGGCTGCCGTTGCCGCGAAAATCGAACGCGAACTGCGCGGCGATCGCGCGGTCCCTAATGGCCGAAGCGTCGATCGGCGCGAAGAAGCCCGATCCGCCGGTCTCATCCGGTCCCTTGCCCGGTTGCAGCTTCGCCGACCGTCCATCGACGGTGACGCTGGGCGGCGGGCCGTACAGACCGCGCGCGTCCGACAGGCCAAAGCGCAATTCGGCGCGGTCATAGGCGAGCGCGTCGGCGGTGACGCCGTAACGCGTCAGGTCGGCGGGCAGCGTGAAGCGCGCCTGGCCGGCGGTGTGCGCCGAATAGACCACCACTTCATAGATCGACCGCTTGCGCCGTTCGGGGGCGAGGCTCGATTCGAGGTTGGCGACATCGGGGGCCAGTTCCAGTTCGCGCCACACGCGGTTGGTGCGCGTCACCTGCCGCCCGCCCTCGGTCACCGTTTCGGTCGCGTCGGCCTGATAGGGAATGACCAGGATCGGCCCGGCGATCGTCTGCGGCCCGCCCCATCCCTCCGCGATCGAGGCGATGGCGGTGCGCGACTGGTTCTCGCGATCGTAGGCGAGCAGGTAGACGCTGAACAGCGGGATCGCCAGCAGCGCGGCGACAAGGATGGTGAAGGCGAGCTTCATGCCGGGGGTACGTTCGGCGCGGTCGGCGAAGGCCATGGCGGTTTCCTTTCCGTCGCCGCGCAGCCGAACCGGCCCGCCGCGTACAGGTGAATGTGCCGCGCCTGTGCCGCACAAGTCCAGTGAACGGCATGAGCAAAAGATGAGCAATCACTGAAAAGCCGCGCGGCCCCACCGCCACCGACGGTCGCCGGCCAATGCAGAGCACCGCCGCGTCGGGGCCGAAGCCGAGCCGCCGGGTGGGCCCGCGCAAGCCCGCCCGTTCCCCGCTCCGCGACGTCAGGCGGTCATCGCCGAAAACCACGCCATCGGATCGTCGGCCGACTGGACGCTGAGCCAGCGATAGCGCGCCTTGTCCCACCGCACTATCCGGTCCTGCCGGCTGTCGAGCACGACCTCGCCGCGATCGTCGGTCTGCGCGACCAGCAGGATGTGCAGCCCGGCGGAGCGCGAATAAACGACGGCGACGCGCAGCCGATCGGCGGGGAAGCCGGCCTCGATCAGGCGCAGGCGCTTCTCGATCGCCAGATCCTTGCAGTCGATATTGCTCCGATCACATCGCCCGCCCGATCACTTGGCCCGCCACGTCACGATCGATGTCGCGGCGTAGTTCCACACCGCGCCGACCAGGATGCCCGCCAGCCCGGCTGTCCACCACATGTAGCGATAGTCGGCGAACAGATAATTGGCGATGCCGACATTGGCGATCGCGCCGATCGAACAGGCCGCGATGAAGCTCAGCAGCCCCTTCGCGACCGGGCCGAACCCGCGCAGCCGGCGGTCGCGGTAGGTCAGGGTGTTGTTGACGAAGAAGTTGAAGATCATCGCCAGCCCCGCCGCGATCGACTGCGCCCAGACGAACGGCGGATAGCCCGCCTCCATCATGATCGCCAGCGCGCCCATGTGGACGAACACGCCCAGCCCGCCGATGAACAGGAACGACAGGAACCGGGCCGGCACGACATGGCCGAACAGCTTGTCGGCCAGCAGCAGCAGATATTCCCAGACGATCAGCGTATCGAGCTTGCTCTCGCCCGCCACGCGGGTGCGGAAATCATAGGCGACCTCGGCGGTGCGCAGCGGGCGCGGCGTCGACGCGCAGATGTCGAGCAGAATCTTGTAGCCCTGGCCCGACAGCCCGCGCACCGCCGATTCAAAGGCCGGGCGGGTGATCGCGAAGAACCCGCTCATCGGGTCGGAGATATCGGCCCGGCTGATCAGACGGGCGAGCCGCGTCGCCACCGCGCTGACGCGGGCGCGGCGCGCGTCCCACCCGCCGATGCTGCCGCCGGCGGCATAGCGCGATCCGACCACCAGGTCGGTCTCACCGCCACGCAGGATCGCGAGCATCTCGGGCAGCACGCGCTCGTCATGCTGCATGTCGGCGTCGATCACCGCGAGATAGGGCGCGCTGGCGCTCAGCAGCCCTTCGGTGACCGCCGTCGCCAGCCCGCGCCGGCCGATGCGGTGAATCAGCCGCGCCCGCCCGTCGCGCGCGGCGATCGCGGCGATGGCGTCGCGGGTGCCGTCCGACGAATCGTCGTCGACGAACACCACCTCGAACGCGATGCCGTTCAGCGCGGCGACCAGCGCGTCGTACAGCGGCCCGACATTGTCGCGCTCGTTGAAGGTCGGGACGATCACCGACAGTTCGGGGATCGACAATTCGGGAGCCGGGGTCGGCGGCAGGGTCATCGGCGGCGCATCCGGGTCATGGGCTTGGCTGCGACTCGGGCGTCGCGGCAGCGCCATTGGCCGAAACCGGGGCGGCGGTGCAACCATCGTCGGACGCTCGCCCTGTTGCCGGTGGCAGCGCGGGAAAAATCAGGCCATTCGCGTTTCCCAGTCCCGCCCCCTGCTGCCAGCAGCTTTTCCCCGGCCGCGGCATGAGGCAGAACGCATCGGCGCGCACCGCCAGGTGATTCGCCACACATCCGTCTTCCAACCGGGGCAGCGACACCTTAGTACCGCCGCTCCCTTGATAACCCATGGTCGTCAGCGCGTCTCGAAAACCCATGCCACCGTCCGGACTTGAAGCCGTCTTGCTGGCCAATCGCGACAAATTGTTGCGCTTCCTGGTCGCGCGCGGGGCCGGGGACGCGGCGGAGGACCTGCTGCACGAGCTGTGGCTGAAGGTGGCGGCGATGCGCGGCGGCCCGGTCGCGGCGCCGCTGCCCTATCTGTACAGCGCGGCGAACACGCTGATGATCGATCGCTATCGGTCGCGGCGCCAGTCCGAGCGGCGCGACCACGACTGGAGCGAGACCGAGGGACCAACGGCGGCCGGCGTCGCCGACGACCCGTCGGGCGAGCGCGTGCTGATCGCGCGCGAGACGGCGGCACGGGTCGAGGCGGCACTGGACGCGCTGGGCGCGCGCGCCGCCACCGCGTTTCGCCGCCACCGCATCGACGGGGTCGGCCAGCGGGAGATCGCGGCCGATCTGGGGGTGAGCCTGAGCACCGTCGAGGGCGATCTGCGCAAGGCGTATCGCGCGCTCGCCGAACTCAAGGAGCGCATCGATGAGGTTTGAGGCGCACGACTCCGTCATGCTGGTCAGGAGATCTTGATGATGGAGCCACGAACCCCGATTGACGAGCAGGCGCTGACGTGGGCTGTCCGCGTCGGCGACCCTGCGTTCGTCGATTGGGACGGCTTCACCGCTTGGCTCGAAAGCGATCCAGCGCACGCCGCGCGCTATGATGCCGTCGCCGCGCGGATCGCCGAAGCGGCCGAACAACTCGCCACGCTTCCGGCGCCCGTCACGCCAGTGGCGCAGCCGTTGATGCAGGACATCGCCCCGCTGCGCGCCACGCGGCGGTGGTGGATCGGAACCGGGCTGGCGGCGTCGGTGGCCTGCGTGGTCGGCTATGGCGCGTGGTCGGTCCAGCCCCAGCCCTATGCGGTCGAGACCGCCGCCGGCGATACCCGCACCGTGCAGCTGGCGGAGGGCACGTCGATCGCGCTGGCGGGCGGCACCCGCCTGATGCTCGACCACCGCGACGATCGCGTCGCGACGCTGGAGAGCGGGCAGGCGCTATTCACTGTGCGCCACGACGAATCGCGCCCGTTCCGGGTCAAGGTCGGCGGAGACGAGTTGATCGACGTCGGCACCGTGTTCGACGTCAAGCGCGCGCCCGGCGTGACCCGCATCGCGGTGTCCGAGGGCGCGGTGGTGTTCAACCCCCATCGCGAGGCGGTGCGCGTCGACCCCGGCCACACGCTGGTCTCCGACAGCGTCGCGCGCAGCCTGACCCTCGGCACGATCGACAGCGGGGCGGTCGGCGGCTGGCGCGACGGCCGGCTGAGCTATCAGGGGGAACCGATCGGCGAGGTCGCCGCCGACCTGACGCGCGCACTGGGCGTATCGATCACCGCGTCCCCCGACGTG
>NZ_DATMGG010000217.1:0-1863 GCF_035555815.1 Sphingomonas sp. | reverse complement strand
CACGGGCCGACGGCGGCGGCGATCCGGTCCCGCCGCGCGCCCAGCGTCTCCATCGCGGCGATCGTCGCGTCGGTGACGCCGCCGATCGCGCCCTTCCACCCGGCGTGGGCCGCGCCGATCACCCCGGCCTCGGCGTCGGCGAACAGCACCGGCGCGCAATCGGCGGTGAGGATGCCGAGCAGCAGCCCCGGCCGGTCGGTGACCACCCCGTCGGCGTGCGGGCGCGCGTCGTCGGCGAACGGCGCGGTCACCGTCACCGCCTCGGCCGAATGGACCTGATGCAGCGTGACCAGTCGCGCGTCGGGCGCCACCGCCTCGACCACGCGGCGCCGGTTCTCCATGATCGCCGCGCGATCATCCTGCGAGCCGAGCCCGACGTTGAGCCCGGCGAGGATGCCGGTCGACACCCCGCCGCGCCGCCCGAGGAAGCCGTGCGGCACGCCATCGAGCGCGGCGGCGCGGATCACCTCGACCTCGCTCATATCGCGCGACGCATCAGCCGGTCCTCGTCGGCGTGGCTGCCGACCATGAAGGTATAGGCGCCGACATCCTCGAACCCGTAGCGGGCGTAGAATCGCTTGCCGCGATGATTGTCGACATAGACCGACAGGAACAATTCCTCCGCGCCGCGCCCCTTCGCCTGATCGATCGCCCAGTGCATCAGCGCATCGGCGACCCCGCGCCCCTTGGCGCCCTCCAGCAGGTAGAGCTGACGCAGTTCCAGCGCCGGGCCGGCGGGGGTGACCGGCAGCGTGATGTCGCTGACCTTGGCGAAACCGATCGCCGCGCCGTCCTCCTCGGCCAGCCGGATGCGCAGGTCCGCCTGCGTGAGGTCGTCCGCCCACGCCTGCGCGGTGTATTTGGCGAGGAACGCGGTCAGGTCCTCGGGCGGATAGAGGTGGCCGAAGGTGCCGACGAAGCTGGCGCGGAACAGCGCGTCGATCGCGGGAATGTCCGCCACCCCGGCATCACGATAGGTGATCATGCGAATCCTTCCGGGGCGGGCCAGTCGGGGTGGACGATCGCCAGCACCCCGAACAGGTCGCCCATCTGCCCGTCCTCGACCAGCCGGTCGCGCGCGGCGACCACGTCCGCCCCGCCGCCCAGCGCCGCCACCCGCGCGTCGATCCCCAGCGCGCGCAGGAACGCGCCCTGCCCGACCGGGCCGTACACCGTCGCCCCTTCGGCCCGCGCCGCCTCGGCCAGCGTGGCGAAGTCGACGTGCGCGGTCAGGTCGGCCTCGCCCGGCGCCTCGAACGGGTTGGCATAGGCATGGGCCTTCACCGCCTGGAACGTGTCGCCGATCGCCGGGCCTTCATAGCCATAGTCGATCACCACCGCCGCGCCGCCGCGCGTGACGATCTGCCGCGCGATCTGGCGTACCGCCGCGACGCTGGCCGGGGAGGTCTCGAGGATCGAGCCGTTGGCGGCATCGCGCAACGCCACGGGCACGATCGGATCGAACACGGTGTTGCCGACCACCGGCAGGAACAGCGTGTCCTGACAGGCGACCAGCCGCTCGCGCCAGCCCTGTTCGGTCCTGACCAATTGCCGGATCGGCAGCGCGTCGAAGAATTCGTTGGCCACCGCCAACAGCGCGCCATCCTCCGCCACGCCGACCAGGTCGACGCACCATTCGGCCTGGGGCAGCCGCTCGGCCTGTTGCGCGCGCAGCGCCGGGCTGAACTCGATCAGGTGCACGGGCGGTTCCAGCCCGGCCTTGCCCATCGCGCGCAGCGCGTCGCTGGCCAGCGTGCCCCGGCCGGGGCCGAACTCGACATAGCGCGCGTCGGGCCGGCCGGCGCGGCGCCACAGGTCGGCCAGCCACAGCCCGATCAGCTCGCCGAACATCTGGCTGATCTC
>NZ_DATMGG010000216.1:0-3644 GCF_035555815.1 Sphingomonas sp. | reverse complement strand
TCGCGCGAGACGCTGGCGATCCTGCACGATGCCGGCGCCGACGTGACGGTGGTCGAGTATCTGAAGACGCCGCCGTCGCGCGACGAGCTGGCGCGACTCTACGCCCGTGCGGGGATGACGCCGCGCGACGGCCTGCGCATCGGCGAGGACGGCGCCCGCGCGGTGAAGGACGCCAGCGACGATGCAATCCTGGACGCGATGGCCGCCGATCCGATCCTGATCGAGCGCCCGCTGGTCGAGACCGACAAGGGCGTGCGACTTGGCCGGCCGCCGGAGAATATCCGCGAAATCCTTTGAAAATTCCGGCAATTCCGCGCCGCGCCCGGCCGCCGGCCCGGACGCAATATCCACTTGTTCTCAACCGCTTGGTTGCGCTACGGTAGTGGGAGCTATGTCGGAGTTGTAATCGTATGCGCCTTGTCTTTTCCGCCGTCGTCCTCGCGGCCGTTTCGTGCAGCGTCCCCGCCTATGCCGACGACGGCAAATCGGCGGCGACCGCCGACAAGAAAATCTGCCGCCGTGAAGTCGCAACCGGTTCGGTGATGGCGAAGGTGACCTGCCACACCAAGGCGGAATGGGATGCCATTACCGCGCGCGGACAGAATGACCTCGACCGTTCGCAGTCGCAGGCACGGTCGCGCGACATGATCGGATCGACCCGCGAACTCACGAAGTGACCCGGTCGTTTTCACCAACGGGAGGATGACATGAAAGCCTATCTCGCCGCGATCGCCCTGGTATTGGCCGGGGGCACCGCCTCGGCGCAGTCGGTCGAGGTAGGCACCGCCCGTTGGGACCGCTTCCCCGCGCTCCAGGCGAAGCCGAGTCGGCTCGATCACGCGGCGCTGGCGACGACGGTCGAGGCGTTGCTGAAGAACAAGCAATGTACGTTCGCCCACCAGTCCGCGCGGCGGTTCGATATTTCGGTGCCCTATGCCGTCCAGTTCGACGACGGCGGCAAGGTCTCGCGCGTGCTGGTCGCCAACATGGGCTGCACGCCGCTGGAGACGCTGGTCGGCCATGCCGTGCTGGCGCAGGCGGATGCCGGCGACTTCCTCCCCGGCTCCGGCGGCGCCGGCCGCTGGTACGCCGGTTCGCTCAACTTCAACCTGCAATAGCGGGCACGGCGGCGCTCCGGCGGGCAATACGCCCGCCGAAGATCGCCGCTGTGGGGTGACGAACCGCGGACGGCTCGCTAAGGGCCGCCCATGACCCAGATCACGCCCGAGATCGTCGCCGAACACGGCCTCTCCCCCGAGGAATATGAGCGCGTCCTGCACGCGATGGGCCGCGCGCCCAATCTGACCGAGCTGGGCATCTTCAGCGTGATGTGGTCGGAGCACTGCTCGTACAAGTCGAGCCGCATCCACCTGAAGAAGCTGCCGACGACGGGCCCGCAGGTGATCTGCGGCCCCGGCGAGAATGCCGGCGTGGTCGACATCGGCGACGGACAGGCGGCGATCTTCAAGATGGAGAGCCATAACCACCCGAGCTACATCGAGCCCTATCAGGGTGCGGCAACCGGGGTCGGCGGCATCCTGCGCGACGTGTTCACCATGGGCGCGCGGCCGGTCGCCAACATGAACGCGCTGCGATTCGGCCGGCCCGATCATCCCCGGATGCGCCACCTGATCGCCGGCGTGGTCCATGGCATCGGCGGCTATGGCAATTGCGTCGGCGTGCCGACGGTGGGCGGCGAGACCAATTTCCACACCGCCTATGACGGCAACATCCTGGTCAACGCGATGACCGTCGGCGTCGCCAACACCGACAAGATATTCTATTCCGCCGCGTCGGGCGTGGGCAATCCGATCGTCTATGTCGGGTCCAAGACCGGGCGCGACGGCATCCACGGCGCGACGATGGCATCGGCGGACTTCTCCGAGGATTCGGAGGAAAAGCGCCCGACCGTGCAGGTCGGCGACCCCTTCACCGAGAAGCTGCTGATCGAGGCGTGCCTGGAGCTGATGGCCAGCGACGCGATCGTCGCGATCCAGGACATGGGCGCGGCCGGCCTGACCTCCTCCAGCGTCGAGATGGCGTCGAAGGGCGGGGTCGGCATCGAGCTGGTGATGGACGACGTTCCCCAGCGCGAAACCGGCATGACGCCGTACGAGATGATGCTGTCCGAATCGCAGGAACGGATGCTGATGGTGCTCAAGCCCGGCCGCGAGGCCGAGGCGGAGGCGATCTTCCGCAAATGGGAGCTGGATTTCGCGGTGATCGGCCACGTCACCGACACCGGCCGGATGGTGCTGAAATGGCGCGGCGACACCGTCGCCGACATTCCGCTGGGACCGCTGGCGGACGACGCGCCCGCCTATGACCGGCCGTGGGTGCCCACCCCGGCCCGCCCGCCGCTGACCGACGCGCCAGAGACGAGCGACATCGCCGCCGACCTGATCGCGCTGATGGGGTCGCCGGATCTCGCCAGCCGCCGGTGGATCTGGGAACAGTATGACCACATGGTCGGTGCCGACACGGTCCAGCGGCCCGGCGGCGACGCGGCGGTGGTGCGAGTCCACGGCACGCAGAAAGGGCTGGCGATCACCACCGATTGCACCCCGCGCTATTGCTTCGCCGACCCGGTCGAGGGCGGCAAGCAGGCGATCGCGGAGACGTGGCGCAACCTGTCGGCGGTCGGCGCGAAGCCGCTCGCCGCGACCGACTGCATGAACTTCGCCAACCCGCAGCGCCCGGAGATCATGGGCCAGTTCGTCGGCTGTATCGAGGGGATGGCGGAGGCGTGCCGCGCGCTCGACTTCCCGATCGTGTCGGGCAACGTCAGCCTGTACAATGAGAGCAAGGCGACCGGCGGCGGTTCCGCGATCCTGCCGACCCCGGCGATCGGCGGCGTCGGCCTGCTCGCCGACTGGTCGAAATCGGCGACGATCGCGTTCAAGGGCACCGGCGACGTCATCGTCCTGATCGGCGAGCGTCACGGCCATCTCGGCCAATCGCTGTGGCTGCGCGAAATCCACGGCCGCGAGGACGGCCCCCCGCCCCCGGTCGATCTCGACGCGGAGCGCCGCAATGGCGCGTTCGTGCGCCAGTGGATCGGCAGCGGCGCGCTGACCGCGGTCCATGACGTGTCCGACGGCGGGCTGGCGGTCGCGGTGGCGGAGATGGCGCTGGCGGGCGGCGTCGGCGCGCATATCAACGCGCCGCACCCGCTGGGACTGGCCGGCAGCTATTTCGCCGAGGATCAGGGACTGTACGTCGCCACGGTCGACGACATGCACCTCAACGACTTCCTCCACGCCTCGGTGCGCGCGGGCGTGCCGGTCGAGCCGATCGGCAAGACCATCGCGGGACGGCTGATCTTCGAATGCGCTGACAACGACCACGTCGTCCCGCTCGATACGCTGCGCACCGCGCATGAGGGCTTCTTTCCGGCGCTGATGGGCAAGGACGCCGCGCTCGCCTGACGGGTTCGCCGCGTCAATCCGGGTCGGACGGCTCCGAATGCCACGTCAGGGTGGCCAACGGTGGCCGCTCGACCATCCGCCGGGCCAGCGCGCGCAGCGCGGCCTTGCTGTTGATCGCGCAATAGCGGGTCTGAAGGATGTCGAGCGAAGGCCCCTTCCGCACGTTCGCGCGCGGACAGTCGCACTGCAACACGTCGAACCGCTTGAGGAGGCCCG
>NZ_DATMGG010000215.1:0-5883 GCF_035555815.1 Sphingomonas sp. | reverse complement strand
ATAGCCATAGTCGGCGAGCAGCCGCAGCGTCGCCGGACCGATCCCATACCGGCCCGCGCGGTATAGGCGCGGTTGGCCGAACGCCTGGGTGATCGCCACGGTCAGCGCCTGGAGCTTGGCCGCCTCCAGCGCGGGCGGCAGGTTGCCGGCATAGCTGTTCGCGCGGGTCAGCGGCTCGTCATAGGGCGGGTTGACCCAGGCATGGAGCTGAGTGCCGACCGCGTGGCGGCGATAGTCGAGCGCGCGGTGAAGGTGGTCGATCGCGGCGGGATCGGTGGCGACGGGGTAATCGATCAGCAGCGCCAGCGCCGCCCCCGCCTCGGCAAAGCGCGCGGCTCCCGTCGGCAGCGCCGCCATCGCCGCCACCGACCGCGACTCGCGGCGCAGCGGCGCGGACCAGTCGAACTCCTCCTCGGTATCGACGAAGATCGTGAAACGCTGGCCGAAATCGTCGGGCCATGTCACCTGATCGCCCGGCGCGGGCAACGGCGGGCGATAGGCGGCCCCCTCCATCGTCAGCTCAGCCGTACCTGCTCCATCGCATCGCCTCCTGCCGCGGGCAGGCGCAGAGTCAAGGCGTCTCCGCCGATCGTCAGGCTCCCGCCAACCTCCCGCGCGAGGTTGCGGACCAGCCGCAGCGCGAAGCCGGTGCCGAGCAGCGACCCCGGATTGGCCGGATCGTCGATCGCCAGCAGCGCCTCCGCGTCAAGGTCGGCCAGCGCGCGCGGCCGGGCGATGGTCAGCGTGTCGCGGTCGCCGCCACGGATCGCGATCGTCTCGCCACGCCCCGCCAAGCCCAGCATCGCCGCGACCAGCCGTTCGAGGATGCGATGGACGGTGCGCGCGTCGCCGAACGCCTCGCCCGGATCGCCGGCGATCTCCAGCCGCGCCCCGCGCAGTTCCGCCAGCGGCGCCAGATCGCCTGCGACGCGCGCCAGCAGCGGCAGCAGGACGACATGTTCCGGCCGCAGGTCGAGCGCGCCGGACTGGATGCGCGCCGCGGTATCGAGGTCGTCGATCGCGGCCAGCAGCGCCTGCGCATCGCCCCGGATCGCGCGCGCCTGCTCGCGATAGGGTTCGGGCACGGGCCCGAGCATCGCGTGCTCGATCATCTCCGAAAAGCCGATGATGGCGTTGGTCGGCGTGCGCAGTTCGTGGACGAGCTGGCGCATCGAATCCGGCGCGGGCGGACGGCCGGGCCGCTCATCGGCGCGCGGGCGGCGCGCGTGGCCGCGATAGCCGGTGAAGCGACCCGTGCGCGGATCGAACGCTGGCGTGCCGGACAGCCGCCACTCGCCCGCCGCGTCAGAAGCGCCGGCGACGCGCAGTTGCGCGTCGGCGAAGCGCGTCCGCCGTCCGAACGCCGCGGCGGCGGCGGCATCGACCCCGTGACCGCCCGGCGAGGCGGCATGGGCGAGCGACAGGCCGACAAGCGCGCCGCGCGCCACGCCGTCGACCGCGCGGATCGTGCCGGCGGCGTCGGCGTCGAAAGTGAACAGATCGCCGCTGGCGGCCGGGGCCGTCGTCGCGGCCGACGGCGGTGTCCCCTCATGATCGCGCTGATAGGCCTCGATCCGCGCGACGACGTCGGCGATGCGGTAGGTCTCGCCAGGCTCGCCGCCGCCCTGGCGCAGCGCCTCGGCGACCAGCGGCAGGTCGTTCGCCACCTCGCCCAGCGACCGGAACGGATCGGGCGGCGGCGGCACGACCGCGACAGTGGCCAGGTCGAGTTCATCCTCCGCCGGCGCCGGCGCGGGCGCGGCGTCCGGCACTGGCGCAGAGGCTTCTCCGGCCGGGAGCACGAAATCGACAGAACCAAAGCTTTCCAGCGCGCGCATCGTCGCGGCGTCCAGATCGCGGCGATGGCGAAGCACCGCGCGCGCTTGCGGCGACAGCTCGGGCAACAGCGCGGTCCATTCCGGTCCGGGCAGCTGGGCGAACCGCAGCACCGGCGCCGCCACCGCGATCTCATCACACGCGAACAGCCGGATCAGCGCCGCCGGCGGGCGCGATCCGATCATCGCGCGGGCGCTGGCAACGCGCACCGCCAGCGGCACGCGCCCCTGCAGGCCGGCCAGAGTCGCCATCGCGCGCGCATCGGGCTCGATCCGGCCGCGACCCACCAGGTCGACGATCTGGCGCCAGCCCGACTGCGCCGCCAACGGCGTGTCGAGCCCCCCTGCCAGGACCGTATCGAGGGTATCGTCGAAGCGCACTCATCCCCCAAGAATCGACTTCGCTGGCGGAAATTTCCCCGCCGGATTGGAAATCGCGTCAAATCAAGGCGCGGAGCGAACGCCGATCCACGGCCGCAACGGCGGAAATCGCGCGTCGTGGTCGAACCCTACCGGTCACGCGCCCTGACGGGAACGGCGATTTTTGAGCCGTCGCAATGTGGGACAATTGCGTTCGCGTGAAACTTTATTATTGCTCGTCCAGACGATTCGGCAATAATTCAGCAGGGGTAATCGACAATGACGTTCGACCGGATCGACCGGCAGATCATGGCGCTGCTTCAGGACGATGGTCGAATGACCAATGTCGAACTGGCCGAACGCGTCGGGCTGACCGCGCCGCCGTGCCTGCGCCGGGTGCGGGCGCTGGAGGATGAAGGCGCGATCCGCGGCTATCACGCCACGCTCGATCCGGGTAGCCTGGGCTATACGATCACCGTGTTCGCGATGGTCAGCCTCAAGAGCCAGGCGGAATCGGATCTGGCCGCGTTCGAGGCGCATGTCGCTGAAATTCCCGAGGTTCGGGAGTGTCACATGCTGAACGGCGAGATCGATTTCATCCTGAAGATCGTCGCCACCGATCTGCGCGCCTTTCAGGAACTGCTCACCACGCAACTGACCCCGGCGCCCAACGTCAGCCACGTCAAGACATCGCTGACGATCCGCACGTCGAAGTCGTTGCCCGGCATCCCGGTCCTGTAGCTCCCGCCCCGGCGGACGGCGAAACACCGCGCTGCACACCGGAACCGGACCGGCCGAAAATATTTCCCGCGTCGGCCGGATACGAAAATGGGGCGGCCGATCGACCGCCCCATATCGGGACTCAACCGTTTGGGCGGATCAGGCGCCGGTCATCGACGGTGCGATTTCCATCCACTGAGTCCAGAATCCGGCGATCTCGCTGCGCGGAGCGGTAGTCACGCCCTGGAACGCGGCGCGCGCGCCGGCCTGGTCGCCCGCCAGCGTCAGCGCCTGGCCCAGCCGCAGATTTGCTTCCGCCGTGTCGACGCCGCCCTTCGACAACGCCAGCTTGTACAGCTCGGCCGCCTTGGCGTTGTTGCCCAGCGCCAGATTGACGTCGGCGGCACCCATCGCCGCCTTGCCGTTGCCGGACTGCGCCTGCTTCTCGATCGTCGCCAGCGGGGCGTCGGCCTTGATCGCCGCTTCCGAATCGGACAGCAGCCGCGTGCCCGACGCGCTGGTCGCCGGGATCTTGCCGGTCGCCTTGCCCTCGGTCACCACCGCCTTCGCCTCATAGGGCAGGCCGGCGCGATAGGCGAGGTCGGCATATTCCAGATAGTCGCTCTGGTCGGCCAGCGCCTTCGTCGCGCGCATCAGGCGGAACAGGTCGAGCCGCTGGCCATTGTCGAGCGGCTTGGCCGCCTTTTGATCGTGCGCGTCGCGATAGACCAGGATCACCTTCCGCCAGTTCTGCGCGGTCGGATAGGCCTTGACCGACCGTTGCAGCCACGCCGCGGTCTGGTCGGCCTGCTTGGCGCTGTAGAGCCGCGCGATCGCATAGTCGTACCACGCCTGCGGGGCCTTGCGGCCGGCGGCTTCCTCGGCGGTGATCGCCTTGTCGATCTCGGCGATGCCGCCGGGGACGTTGCCGGTCTCGATCAGCGCCTGCGCGATCTGGAGCGACAGGTTGCTGTCCTGATAGCCCATGTCGCGCGCCTTGGTCAGATACGGCAGCGCGTCGGCGTATTTCTTCTGCTCGAACGGCAGCGCCCCGCGGAAATAGGTGTAGCGGGGCAGGTCGGCCGGCGGCGTCTTGGGATTGGCGACCAGCACGTCGAGCACCTCGATCAGCTTGGTGCGATCGGGGTCGGCGGCGACCAGCGGCAGCTTGAGCGCGGCGACGGCGTAGCGATCGTCGTCGGACTTGGCGACGGCCTCGGCGGCGGCGATCTGGGTCAGCGCGGTGGTGTTGTCCTTGGCCGCGATCGCGGCCTGCGCGGCGGCGACCGGCTTGCGGATCGCTTCGGACAGGTTGAGCTGCGGCGCGGCGTCCTCCTTGCCCTTCTTCTTCTGCGCGACGGCGGGCGTCGCGACCACGGCCGCTCCAACGCCCGTGGCAAGGATCGCGACCAGCGCGGCGTGTGACATCAGCTTCATTCTTCAGGTCTCCTCTGGCGGGCCTTCTAACGGGGAAAAGCATCCCGCTCTAGGCAACCGATCCGCACGGTTCAAGCGTCCGCCGGTCGGACCTGCCGGCGCTGCGCTGAACCGTGATTGAACGCGGCGATTCCGCACCCGACCGTAGCGGCGCGGGCTTGCTGGTATAGCCCGGCAGGGCTAGAGCCGACACAACACTGCAATAATCCTGAAAGCACCCATTTTGACCGACGAGACGCTGCTCGCCGACCCCTCCGACATTACACCCATCTCGATCGTCGACGAGATGAAGTCGAGCTATCTCGACTATGCCATGTCCGTCATCGTCGCCCGCGCGCTGCCCGATGTGCGCGACGGGCTGAAACCGGTCCACCGCCGCATCCTCCACGCCGCGCAGGAAGGCGGCTATCTCGCCAACCGGCCGTATCGCAAATCGGCGCGCCTGGTCGGTGACGTGATGGGTAAATACCACCCGCACGGCGACAGCTCGATCTACATGGCGATGGCGCGCATGGCGCAGGACTGGTCGATGCGGGTGCCGCTGATCGACGGCCAGGGCAATTTCGGGTCGATGGACCCGGATATGCCGGCGGCGATGCGCTACACCGAGGCGCGGCTGGCGAAGGTCGCGACGGCGCTGATCGAGGATATCGACAAGGATACCGTCGATTTCCAGGACAATTACGACGGATCGGAAAGCGAGCCGACCGTCCTTCCCGCGCGCTTCCCCAACCTGCTGGTCAACGGCGCGGGCGGGATCGCGGTAGGCATGGCGACGAACATCCCGCCGCACAATCTGGGCGAAGTCATCGATGCCTGCCTCGCCTATATCGAGGACGGCGCGATCACGACCGAGCAGCTGATGGAAATCGTGCCGGGGCCGGACTTCCCGACCGGCGCACTCATCCTGGGACGCGCCGGCTGCCGTGCCGCCTATCAGGGCGGGCGGGGATCGATCATCGTACGCAGCCGCCACACGACCGAACAGCGCGGCGAGCGGCGATCGATCGTGCTGACCGAAATCCCGTACCAGCAGGGCAAGAACGCGCTGGTCGAGAAGATCGCCGAGGCCGCCAAGGACAAGCGGATCGAGGGCATCAGCGACATCCGCGACGAATCGAGCCGCGAGGGCGTCCGCATCGTCATCGACCTGAAGCGCGATGCGACGCCGGACGTCGTGCTCAACCAGCTGTGGCGCAACACCCCGGCGCAATCGTCGTTCCCGGCGAACATGCTGGCGATCCGCGGCGGCCGGCCCGAACTGCTCAACCTGCGCGACATCATCGAGGCGTTCGTCAGGTTCCGCGAGGAAGTCATCACCCGCCGCTCGAAGTTCGAGCTGACCAAGGCGCGCGACCGGGCGCACATCTTGCTGGGGCTGGTGATCGCGGTCGCCAACCTCGATGAGATGGTCAAGATCATCCGCGGATCATCGAGCCCGGCGGTGGCGCGCGAAAAGCTGCTGACGCGCGAATGGCCGATCGCGGAGATCGCGCCCTATATCCGCCTGGTCGAAGCGTCGCCGGTCGAA
>NZ_DATMGG010000214.1:0-4918 GCF_035555815.1 Sphingomonas sp. | reverse complement strand
CGCAAGAATCCCGGCCACCCCTACATCGTGCGCTGGGACAAGCCGAAGGTCGCGGCGTTCCGCGCCGCCTTTCCCGCGTTGGCGCGATGACTCGGGTTCAGCGTTGCTCGAGGTCGCGCATGATCTCGGCGTGGCGGCGGCGCGACAGGTCGTAGGGCAGCAGGATCAGCAGGCCCATGCACAGGATCGCGAGCATCGTCGGTCCGTAAAGCACGGCGAGGCGGGTCAGCACGTCCGGGGCGATCCCGCCCACCTTGGCGCCTGAGGTCGGGAACGCGATCAGGTCGAGCACCAGCCCGGCGACCGCGCCGCCCAAGCCCAGAGATGCCTTGCGCGAGAAGGCGACCGCGCCGAAGAAAAACCCTTCGCTGCGTTCGCGGAAGCGATGCTCATAGGCGTCGGCGACGTCGGCCAGCATCGCCGCCGACAGCGTCACCGGGACCGTGCCGAACAACCCGAATCCGACATTGAACGCGACCAGCAGCGGCACGAGCAGCGGATCGCCATTGGCCGGGAACACCCCCGCCAGCCGCAGCAGCACCGGCATCGACGCCGAGAAACAGGCGAGCAGCACGCCGACGATATACGCCCGCTTCTTGTCGAAACGACGCGCGAACGGCCGCACAAGATAGACGCCGGCGATCGCCCCAAAGGTGGCGCCATAGAAGGTCGCCTGGGTCGCGCCCGCGCCCAGTTCCCAATAATAGGTCGCCATGTGCAGCATCAGCGCCGCCTGAGTGCCGTTGAAGATGTAGAGCACCAGCAGCGACAGGAACATCGCGCGGAACGATCGCACGCGAATCGCCTGCGCCAGTACGCGCCAGGGCGGCGCCTCGCCATAGTCGACGCGCTGTGCGGCCAGTCCGCGCGCCCGCGCCTGCGTCCCCCACGCCGACACGAACACCACGACGATCACCACCGCGGCGCAGAACAGCGCGAACGGCAGATAGGCGGCCGGATTGAGCTGCCCCACCGGAAACGCCGCCGTCGCGACGAAGAAGATCGAGAAGCCCGCCCCCAGCGCGAGCAGACGGCCGAGATAGGAAAATCCGGTGCGGTAGGCGCCGACCTGGATACGCTCGTCGTAATCGTTGCTGAGATCGGCGCCCAACGCCATGTGCGGGACGAAATACATCGCCATCGCCACCCGCGCGATGATGGTGAACCCGGTCAGCCATAGAAAGATGCCCCATTGCGGCAGCGTCGCCGGGGGACTGAACAGCAGCACGATGCCGATCGCCAGCGGGATCGGCGCGGCGTAGAGGAACGGGTGGCGGCGGCCGAGCGGCGATCGGGTGCGGTCGGACCAATGGCCGATCAGCGGATCGGCGATCGCATCGACCAGCAGCGCGATGAACAGCGCGAGCCCGGTCATCGCGCCGGGCAGGCCGATCACCTGGATGTAATAAAAGAACAGGAAGGTCTCGAGCGCGGCGGTCTTCACCGCCTCGCCGACCTCGCCCAGCCCGTAGGCGAGCTTTTCGACGAGCGTCAGCGGCGACGCGACCGCGCGGGATCGCGCCCCAGCTTCGCTCATCGACCCATCATCCGCGCGGCCCGCCGCCGCGCTGGCCGATCACCCCGTCCGCCTCCAGCTGCGCCAGCGCGGTATCATCGAGCCCCAGAATCCCGTTCAGGATATCGCGGTTGTGCTCGCCGAGCGTTGGTGAAGCCATGCGGACCGGATAGGGTTGCGCGTCCTCGCGGAACGGCGCGGAGAACAACGGCTGGGTGCCGCTGTAGCGTCTCTCGATCGGCTGCCAGTCGCCCCGCGCGACCAGATGGGGATCGGCGTAGAGGTCGCCCGGCGCGCGGACGACGCCGGCGGCGATCCCGCGCCCCTGCAATTCCGCCATCGCCGCATCGCCGCCGCGCGCCCGCGTCCAGTCGGACAGCCGCCGCTCGATCGTATCCTCCGCCGCGCGGCGACTGTCGAGCGTAGCCAGATCGGACGAATCGAGGCCGATCAACTCGGCCAGCGCCGCCCAGCGGCGATCGTCGGCAACCGAGATCGCGATCCACCCATCGGTATCGGCGGTGGGGAAAACCCCGTGCGGCACCATGGCCGGGTGGCGATTGCCGAAACGCACCACGCCGCCGGTGACCGATTGCTCGATGATCCAGCGCGCGGCCAGCGGCAGCATTGCCTGGATCTGGGACAGCACGACATACTGCCCCTCCCCGGTCCGCTTGCGGTGCAGCAGGGCGGTGAGCAGCGACGCCGCGCCATTGAGCCCACCGATCGGATCGCCATAGGCCAGGTGGTTGAGCACCGGCGGGCCGTCCGCCGGGCCAGTCACGCTGGGCAGGCCAGAACCATGCTCGAGCGTCGAGCCATAAGCGCGCAACGCGCTCCACCGGCCGGTGTAGGCGGGCATCGACTGCATGACGACCGACGGGTTGATCGCCCGCAGCGCGGCATAGTCCAGCCCCAGCTTCGGCATGACATTCGGTGCGAAATTCTCGATCACCGCATCGACTTCGCCGACCAGCCGCCTGACCAGCGCCAGGCCCGCCGGCTTGTAGCTATCGATCGCGGCGTCGCGCTTGTTGCGGTTGAGCGCGACGAACCACGGGCTGAGTTCAAAGGGCGGATCGTCGGACGGGTCGCTCGGCCGCCACCAGTCGGGATAGCCACATGCCTCAACCTTGACGATGTCGGCGCCAAGATCGGCGAGTTGGCGCGTGGCGAGCGGCCCTGCCCATCCCATCGACAGATCGAGGATGCGCAATCCTTCAAGCGGCAGGCCATCGCTGCCGGGCGAGTCCGGACAGTCGCCCGCGCGCGATGCCCACGGTTCGGTACCCCCCTCGCCCGGACGCGGCGCGCGGGCGGCGCGGACGGGCGGGGTATCCGACAGATGCAGCGGCAGCGTCGGCCCCTCGAAATTCGCGTCGCCGATCGTCACCGACTGGAACGCGCCGCGTTCGCGGTGCACCTCCTGCCCGAGCAGGGTCGCCATGTCGGGAACCACCACCAGCGGCACCCGCCGTTCGAGCGCGATCGCGAACCATTCGTCGGCGGTCTTCGCCGTCAGCCGATCGGCGATCACCGCGTCGATCTCGGCCATATGCTTGCTGCGGTCGAACCGGGTCTGGAAGCGCGGGTCCGTCTCGACATGGCGCATGTCGAGCATGTCGCAGAAGGCCGACCATTGATCGAGGTGACCGACCGTCACGCCCAGCCACCCCTCGCGGCACGGGAAGATGCCCAGCGGATAGGTCGGGTAGAATTTGTTGACGCCCAGCCGGTTCTCATCGGCGGGGGGGCCATAACGCAGCGCGAGCTGGAACTCGGTCAGCACGATGCTCGATTCGAGCACGGAGACCTCGAACCCGCGCCCACCGCCGCCGTACAGCGCCGCGACCGCCGCGGTATAGGCGGTCAGCCCCGTATAGATCGCCGACTGGTGATCGTTGAGCAGGATCGGCGGGCCGTCGACCGGCCCGGTCAGCTTGACCAACCCGGCCAGCGCGCGCACCGCCGCGTCGGAGCCGGTGAAGTCGGCATACGGGCCGGTTTCCCCGAACCAGCTGAGCGACAGGATCGTCAGCCGCGGATTGGCGGCGCGCCAGCGTTGGCGGCGCTCGGCGGCACCGGCCGGTGACCCTCCGTCGATCACCACGTCGGCGGAGGCGACCAGTGCGTCGATCTCCGCCGGATGATCGCCGATGCGGCTGCGCTTGCCGGTGTTGAGCCACGCAGCAAAGGCGCTGTCCGTGGCGCCGCCGCCGACGTCGACCAGCGGGGCGATCGCGCGCAGCGGATCGCCGTCGCGCGGCTCGATCCGCAGCACGTCGGCGCCGAAATCGGAGAACAGCTTGCCGCAATAGGCCGCAGCCTCCAGCGCGCCGAGCTCGACCACACGGTAGCCGGTGAGCGGCGCGGTCATGGCCGCAGCCCGAAGCTGGACGCGCCGGGCGTGCGCAGCTTTGCAACGGTGTTGGCGAATGCGCACAGGATCGGCCGCGTTTCGCGCGGATCGATGATGTCCTCGACCATGAAGGCCTCCGCGGTACGAAGCGGGGAGCGCAGCTTGTTCAGCCGCGCCTCGATCTCGGCCAGCTTGGCGGCAGGATCGTCGGCGCTCGCGATCTCGGCGCGATAGGCCGCCTCGATCCCGCCTTCCAGCGGCATCGAGCCCCAGTCGCCCGATGGCCAGGCATAGCGATATTGCACGCGGGAATGGTTGGTGTGCGCGGAGCCGGCCACGCCAAAGCTCTTGCGCATCAGGATCGTGCACCATGGCGCGTCCGACTGATAGACCGAGGCCATCGCCCGGCAGCCGTGGCGGATCGTGCCCGCCATCTCCGCCTCACGCCCGATCACGAATCCGGGAATGTCGACCAGGTTGACCACCGGCAGGTGGAACGCGGTGGCCATGTCGACGAACCGCGTCACCTTTTGCGATGTCGCCGCGTTCCAGCCGCCGCCATAGATCCGCGGATCGCTGGCCATTACCGCAACCGGCCAGCCATCGAGCCGGGCCAGGGCGGTGACGACCGCGCCGCCGTAGGCCCGCCCCATCTCGAACAGCGACCCTTCATCGACCAGCGAGCGGAGGATGCGGCGGACGTCGTAAACCTTGCGCCGGTCGCGGGGAATCGCTTCGATCAGCCACGGATCGCGCCGGTTGGGATCGTCGGTCGGCGTGGTGCGCGGAGCGACTTCATGTACCGAGTCCGGCAGGTAGGAGAGGAAGCGGCGCGCCCGTTCGAACGCCTCCTCCTCACTGTCGACGACGTCGTCGATCGCACCGGCGCGCGCCTGAAGATCGGCGCCGCCCAGTTCCTCCTTGGTGACGACCTCCCCCAGCCGCGCGACCACCGGCGGGCCGCCCATGAACATGTGCGAATTCTCGCGCACCATCACCGAATAGTGGCTGGCGACCAGCAGCGCCGCCGGATAGCCCGCGAT
>NZ_DATMGG010000213.1:0-2312 GCF_035555815.1 Sphingomonas sp. | reverse complement strand
CCGAACAGATAGATGTCCCAGGCAAAGGTGGTCGCTTCCGGGGTGTCCCCGGTCTCGCGCAGGCGGATGATGTGGCCGTTGTGGTTGTTGATGCCGGCGTTGGGTGCGTCGGCATAGGCGCGCGGGTTGGCGGCGTCGGTGGTCGCCGGGGTGCGCAGCTCGCCGCGGTTCAGGGTGATGAAGACCTCGCCGGTGATCGGGTTGACCGAGGTCCAGCCCGCACGATCCATCGGCGTCGCCGCGAGCGCATCGCCGGCCAGGCGCGCGTTGGTGAGCACGTCGACCTGATCCGCGAAGGGATAGGCCGCATTCGCGCTGGTCAGTGGGGCGGTGCCAAACGTCAGCGGCAGCCAGGTGCCGGTGCCGTCCGCCTTGAATTGCGCCACGTACAGCGTGCCGCTGTCGAGATATTTGTCCCCGATCGCCAGTCGATCGGTCGCGGCCGCGTCGGCCGAGGCCCAGGCGGTGCCCGACACGAACTTGTAGAAATATTCCCTTTCGCCATTATCGCCCATGTAGAAGGCCGGCTTGACACCGATGAAGAACTTGCCGGGCCAGCACCCTTCATGGTCGAAGCGGCCGAGGGCGGTGCGCTTCCTGGGCGCTTTGGTCGCGTCATAGGGATCGACCTCGACCACCCAGCCGAACTGGTTGGGTTCGTTGCGGAAATCGGCCGTCGCGGAGGCTCCCGTCGCCTGGGCATCGAAACGACGAAACGCGGTGTTATTGGCGTCGGCGGGGACGACGCTCTCCCAGGCGTAGGTGGAGCCGGCCTGGGTCAGGCCGAAGCGCGCCAGCGCGGTGGCTTCCTTCGCGGTCCGCCGCGGATTGTCGAGCAAGGCGGGGCGCCGGAAATAGCCGGGCCAGTCGGCCTCACCGGTCAGCCCGGTACCCCAGGCGGTATAGCCGTTGCCGCGATTGCCGATCGTGCCGCGACCCTTGGTGCCGTCGGTGGAAAAGGCGGTCTGGAGATAGCTGCTGCCCTTGACCGGGCCGCTGAAGTCGACCGCAGTCTGTGCTGTCACGCGGCGGTTGAATGCGCTCGCCTGGACATAGCTCCAGCTGCCGTCGGCGGCCTTGATCGTCTCGACCACGCTCAGGCCCAGCGCCTCCATTTCCTTGACCGCCTCGGCCTCCGGGCGTGCGCTGCCGCTGCCGGTCGGGCCGTTGGCGTGGAGATAATATGGGTTGATGTCGGCGTGGTTCATCATCAGCAAACCGCGCGACGCCGCCAGATCGTCGCGCGCGCCGGCGCCGTCCAGCCCGAACCAGTAGAGCGCATCGTGTTCGTCGCCTGCGCGGGTGGCAAAACCGGTGTCGGTGCCGTCGTTCTTGTACGCCGGCGTCGTCGCGTCGAGCGGGTCGCCGGTCCGATAGAGGACGCTGACCTTGTAGTCGGCCGGGACCGTGACAACGTCGTTCTTGTTCTTCGCGACGGGGGCGAAGTTGAGCGCGACTGGGGTGACGGTGACGTTGGCGTCGGCGCTGGCGGTGTTGCCGCTATTGTCGGTCGCGGTGAAGCGGATCACGACGATCGCGTTGGAGGAGACGGCGGGCGCGAGGAAGCTGGTGGTGGTGCCGGTGGTCGCGCTGAGCGTCACGACCGGGCCGCTGACCTGGACGAAGGTCGAGCTGGTGATGCTGCCGTTGTCGGTGGCGGTGCCGGTGATCGTGACGAGGTTGCCCGACGATGCCGTGCCGGAACTCCCGACCGTGACGGTCGGGGCCGGATCCGATGGGGTGTCGTTCTTGTCGCTGCCGCACGCGGCGACGACCGATCCGCCGAATACCGCGATCGCCATCGCGCCAACGCCGCTGCGCAGCGTCTCGCGTCGGGAATAACGCTGGGCGACCAGATCGCCGAGAGTCGGGCCAGCGCTGAGGTTGGTGGCGACGTCGCCGTCGTCATAGCCGATGTCGGTGCGGATAACGTCGGTCATTCTAATCCCCATTGCTGCCCGTTCGCCGATCCGTCGGTGAGCGGTTCGTCCTGATTCTGCGTGGCCGGGGCGCCTGACGCGCCGGTGAAGTTGCGGTGACAGTTTTGTGCAGGGCGTTCCAGCGTCTCGTCAAGATTATGCGACAGGCTGTTCAGCGCCAGCGCCGCTGCCTAGGGGTGGGCGATGGAGTCGCCAACCGATCCCCTGCCGCCGCGACCCAGCCTTGCCGGCCGGTTGTTCGCGGCGGTCGTCCAGCGCCGTGCCGCCTCCGAATCGTTGGGCGACTGGCGAATGGCGCTGGGTGTGGCGGTGCTGCTGGCGGCGGGGCCGGTGGCGACCTTGCTCGGCGCGCGGGTGCTGGCGGCCGGTGCC
>NZ_DATMGG010000212.1:0-1691 GCF_035555815.1 Sphingomonas sp. | reverse complement strand
TTGGCTGGCGAAGGGAAGGTCGAATTTCTCCCCCAGGCCGACCATGCGCGCCACCGGCGCGACCTGATCATAGCCCAGCCGCCGGACCATCTCATAGAAATAGATGTCGCAGCTCTGCATGATCGCGTGCTTCAGATCGAGCGCGCCGTGGCCCCGCCGCTTGTGGCAATGGAACACGCCGTTGCCGACGCGCAGCGCGCCGGTGCAGACGATGCGGTCGCTGGGCGAGATCCCGGCCTTGAGCAGCGCCAGCCCGTTCATCGGCTTGACCGTCGATCCGGGCGGATAGAGGCCCTGCGTCACCTTGTTCATCAGCGGAACATGGTCGTCCTTCGACAGCATCTCCCACTCGCTGTGGCTGATTCCGTCGGAGAAGCTGTTGGGATCGTAGGCGGGCATCGACACCATCGCCAGCATCTCACCGGTCAGGCAATCGAACACCACCGCCGACCCCGAATTGGTGCCCAGCCGGCGCGCGGCATATTCCTGAAGGCCGGCATCGATGGTCAGGCGAATGGTCTTGCCCGGAACGTCGCCGCGCGTCGCCAGTTCGCGCACGATCTTGCCGCGCGCGGTGACTTCGACCCGCTTGGCGCCGGGCTTGCCGCGCAATTGCTTGTCGAGCGTCTTTTCCAGCCCGTCCTTGCCCAGCTTGAAGCCGGGGGTGACCAACAGCGGATCGCGGCTTTCCTTGAACTGTTCGGCAGAGGCGGCGCCGACATAGCCGGTCAGATGCCCCACCGCCGCTCCCAGCGGGTAGTTGCGTGAAAAGCCGCGCGTCGGCGCGACGCCGGGCAGGTCGGGCAGGCGGACGCTGACCGCCGCGAAATGCTCCCAGTCCAGATTCTCGGCGATCTGGACCGGCCGCAGCCCCGCCGATCGCTTCAGCTCGGCATTGATGCGATCGACCTCCTCGGCGGGGAGGCTGAGCAGCTGGGCGAGCGTCTGGACGACGCGGTCCTTGTCCTCGAGCCGTTCGGGGATGATGTCGACGCGGAAATCGGTGCGGTTGTTGGCGATCGGCGCGCCCCGGCGATCGACGATCCATCCGCGCCGCGGCGGCACCAGCGTGAGGTTGACCCGGTTGCTTTCGGACAGGTTCGAGTAACGCTCGTTCTCCGCGACCGCCAGCCACGTCATCCGCCCGGCCAGCAGCACGCCGACGCCGATCTGCGCGCCCGACAGCACCATCGCGCGGCGGGAGAAGCTGAACGCCTGGCTGGCCTCGGTGACGATGCGGGTCGGGCCGCTCATTGGAAGCGCGGCTGCCTACGCTGGTCGATCCGCGCGCAGACATAGGCCGCGAGCGGATAGAGGGCGCACGATGCCAGAATCTGCAACAGCAGCGCGGTGTCGACATGGGCGGCGATGGGGGAGGCGACCAGCCGGGACGCGATAAGGCAGAAGGCGACGCCGCCCCCCGCGATCAGCCAATCCTGCCAGAAATCGCGCCATACCAACCGCGTGTCTAGCACGTCGATCGCCAGCACGCACAGAGTCCAGAACGCCATCGCCGATCCCAGCGGCTGGCCGCTGACCAGATCGTCGAATAGCCCCAACGGCACCGCCGCCCAGCTGGCGAACAATTCGGGGCGCCGCAGCCGCCACGCCAGAAGCATCAACAGCCCGCACGGCGGCAGGAAGGCGACCGTCGCGACCAGCGGCAGCAGCGTGACCAGCGATCCCGCCAT
>NZ_DATMGG010000211.1:0-9645 GCF_035555815.1 Sphingomonas sp. | reverse complement strand
CATGCATTGCCATCACTTGCCCGTACCCGAAATTCGAACGACCGGAGGCGAGGATGCGCAGCTACCTGAAGCATTATATTGGCGGCCAGTGGGTCGAAAGCCAGGGCGGAACCCGCCACGACGTGATCGATCCGGCGACCGAGCGACCCTGTACCGAGATCACGCTGGGCACGCCAGCCGACGTCGACGCGGCGGTGGCGGCGGCGCGGACCGCGTTCGACAGCTTTTCGCGCACCAGCGTCGACGAGCGGGTCGCGCTGCTCGAAGCCGTTCTGGCCGAATACAAGAACCGCGCCGGCGACCTGGCCGAGGCGATCGCGACCGAGATGGGCTGCCCGATCTCGATGGCGAAGACCGCGCAGGTCGGCACCGGCATCGGCCACCTCACGGCGGCGATCGCGGCGCTGAAGGAATTCAAGTTCGAGGAGACGATCAACACGTCGCTGGTAGTCCACGAACCGATCGGCGTGGTCGCGCTGATCACGCCGTGGAACTGGCCGCTCAACCAGATCACGGCCAAGGTGGCCCCGGCGCTGGCAGCCGGCAACACGATGATCCTGAAGCCGTCCGAGGAAGCACCGTCGTGCGCGGTGATCTTTGCCGAGATCATGGACAAGGCCAGGGTGCCGGCGGGCGTGTTCAATCTGGTCAACGGCAACGGGCCGGGCGTCGGCACCGCGCTGGCGCAACATCCGGGCATCGACATGGTCAGCTTCACCGGATCGACCCGCGCCGGCATCCTGGTGGCGAAGAACGCCGCCGACACGGTCAAGCGCGTCCACCAGGAACTGGGCGGAAAATCGCCTTCGGTGGTGCTCGACAGCGCCGACCTGAACCGTGCGGTGCCGGGCACGCTGATGAGCGTGCTCCTCAATTCGGGGCAGAGCTGCATCGCCCCTGCCCGCCTGCTGGTGCCCAAGGCGCGCGAGGCGGAAGCGATCGCGATCGCGACGCAGGTGATGAACGCCACCACGACCGGCGATCCGCAGGCCGAGGGCCGCCACATCGGCCCTGTGGTCAACAAGGCGCAGTGGGACAAGATCCAGGGGCTGATCACCAAGGGGCTGGCCGAAGGCGCCAAGCTGGAGACCGGCGGCCCAGGCCGGCCCGACGGCGTCGACAGCGGCTATTACGTCAAGCCGACGCTGTTTTCCGGCGTGACCAACGACATGACGATCGCGCGCGAGGAGATCTTTGGACCCGTCGTCACCATCATCCCCTATGAGGATGAGGAGGATGCGGTGCGGATCGCCAACGACACCGACTACGGCCTGTCGGCGGTGGTGTTCGGCGATGCCGAGGGCGTGAAGCGCGTCGCCCCGCGCCTGCGCGCCGGCATGGTTTACATCAACGGCGGCCAGCCCGATTCGAGCGTGCCGTTCGGCGGCTACAAGCAATCGGGCAACGGCCGCGAATATGGCAAATTCGGGCTGGCCGAGTTCATGGAAGTGAAGTCGCTGGTCGGCGCGCTGGCCTGAGCGGGCTATCGTCATTGCGGCAATCCGGCGTCGCGCGCGCGGCGCTGGATTGCTTCGCCCCGGCGACCGGCGGGCCTGCAATGACGAAGGGGTAAAGCCGGAGGGCGCGCGCCCTATCGCACGGGCCACACCCACAGGATCAGCGGCGTGGCGATCACCAGCACGAGCAGCGACAGCGGCGCGCCGAGCCGGGCGTAGTCGCCGAAACGATAGCCGCCCGGGCCCATCACCAGCGTGTTGCACTGGTGGCCGATCGGCGTGAGGAAATCGCAGCCCGCCCCAACCGCCGTCGCCATCAGGAACGCTTCCGGCCGATAGTGGAGATCGCCGGCGAAGGTGACCGCGATCGGCGCCATCACCAGCACCGTCGCGGCGTTGTTGAGGAACGGCGTCACCGCCATCGCCGCCGCCAGGATCAGCGCCACCGCACCCCACGGCGGCAGCGTCGCGGCGGTGTGCGACAGCCAGGTGCCGATCAATTCGGTGACGCCAGACGTGCGCAGGCTGTCGCTGACCGGAATCAGCGCACCGAGCATGATCAGGATCGGCCATTCGATATGCGAATAGGCATCGCGGACCGGCAGCGCGCCGGTGGCGACGACCAGCCCCGCCCCTGCAAAGAAGGCGACCGCCACCGGCACCCATCCCATCGCCGTCGCGACCATCGCCGCGACCAGGATCGCGACCGGCAACAGCCATTTGCGCGGGCTGCCCAGCCGCAGCGCACGCTCGGCCAGCGGCAGCACGCCGAGTTCGCCCAGGCGGTCGGGCATCCGGTCCAGCCGGCCCTGCAACAGCAGCAGATCGCCCGCCGCCAGCGTGATCCGCGCCAGCCGGCGGTCGAGCCGCTCGCCGCGCCGCGACACCGCGATCAGGTTCACGCCCATCCGCTCGCGCAGGTTGAGGTGGCCGACGGTCTCGCCGACCAGCGGCGAATCGATGTTCACCACCGCCTCGATCACGCCGATATCGTCGCCGTCGTGCTTGTCCTGGCCGACCAGCTCCAGTTCGTCGCCGGCGATTACCCTTTCGAGCACGTCGGGCGCGCCGCCGAGGATCAGTATGTCGTCCTCACGCAGCTTGATGTCGGGCAGCGGCACGGTGCGCAGCCCCGAGCGAAGCAACGCCGCGAGACTCACGTCGCCCTCATAGCGTTCGAGCAGCTTGCCCAGTTCGCTGCCGATCGCGCTCGATCCGGCACCGACGCGCACCTCGGTGACATAGCTGGCGACGTCGAGCGCCTGCCCCATCGTCGCGGGGGCGGTGCGTTGGCGCGACTGGAGCCGATAGGCAAAGCGCAGGAAGATCAGCCCGACGATCGTCAGCGTCAGACCGACGGGGGCATAGTCGAACATGCCGAACGGCTGGCCGGTCATGTCTTCCCGGACGCGGCTGACGATGATGTTCGGGGACGTGCCGACGAGCGTGATCAGCCCGCCCAGCAGCGACGCGAACGACATCGGCATCAGGAACACCGACGGCGATGCGTTCGAGCGCTTGGCCATGGAGAAGGCGGCGGGCATCATCATCGCCAGCGCGCCGATATTCTTGACCAGCGCCGAGGCGAAGCCGACCGTGGCGGTGAGCAGCAGCAGTTGCGAGCGAACCCGCGTGACCCGGTGCGCCAGTGTCGCGAGCACCCGTTCGATGATACCGGAGCGTTGCACCGCACCGGACAGCACCAGCGCCGACCCGACGATGATGACGATGTCGTCCGAAAAGCCAGAAAAGGCGTCCGCCGGTTTCACCACGCCAAGCGCCAGCGCGGCGAGCAGCGCGAGGATGGCGACGATATCGTAGCGCAACCGGCCCCAGACGAAGAGGATCATCATGCCCACGAGTACGGCGATGGACAGGATTTGCGTCAGCGTCATCGGTCAGCCCTGAACCAAGCGACCGCCGTGTTGTTCCGGCCCATCAATAATCCTTTGACACGCGGACGTTGGCGCTCTGGCGGCCGATCGTGGAGACGGTCGCGAGCAGGGACAGCCACCGCGTCACTTCAAACTCGACGCGGGTCGCCGAATAGCCCTGCCCATCGGTGATGATCTCCGCATAGGTGCGCCGAGTGATGTACTTGCCGGCGGCGATCGAGGTCGCCGCGCCGGTCTGCGGATCGGCGGGCAGGATGCGCAGCCGGTCGAGCCCCACCACCTTGCGCACCGCGTTGATCGGGTTGAGGCCGTCGCCGCCGCCCTGAAACGAGGCGACCGCCGCCGCCAGTTGCAGCGCCTCCGGCGCGGACAGGTTGGTGATCGAGGTGCCGAACAGCAGGCGCGAGAGCAACTCGTCCTCGGGCAGCGCGGGCACGCTGGTGAAGCTGATCTCCGGCTTGGCGGCGTTACCGGTGACGCGGATCGTGGCGTTCAATCCCTGCGTGTCGGCATTGGCGGCGATATCGAGCGCCGGGTTGGCCGGAACGCCGCCGTCGAAGCGGATGATGCCGCGCTCCAGCTCGAAATTGCGGCCGGAGAATTCATAGTCGCCGCGCACCAGATCGAGCTGGCCGGTGATCTGCGGATTGGTCGGTTCCCCGGCGATGGCGAGGTTGCCCGACCAGCGGCTGTCGAGGCCGAGGCCCTGGACCACGATCCCGTCGGGCGCGCGGGCGCGCACGTCCAGCCGCCACGGCCTGGCCAGCCGTTCCCCGTCATCCTCGTCGGCGCCGCGCGCATTGATCTCCCTGATGTTGAGCCGGGGCAGCGCCGCCGCCTGCGCCGCGCGGCCCAGCCGATAGCTGCCGGCGTTGACGACGACATTGCCGGAAATCACCCCGCCCGATCCGTCCGACCGGAACCGCAGCGGCCCGGTCACCGTCGCGCCGATATCGTCACGGACGATCAGGCGCGCGTTCTGCGCCTCCAGGGTCACGTCGATGCCAAAGCCGTTGGCGGCGGCGAGATCGAAACTGCCGCTGCCGCTGACCCGTCCGCTGGCGCCGTCCTGCGCGGCGAAGCGATCGAGCACCAGCCGCGATCCATCGAACCGCCCGCTCGCCTGAAGATTGCGCAGCACCGTGCCGGTCACCGTGCTTTCCAGCCGCGCCGTTTCGGTGCGCACCGACCCGCGAATGCGCGGATCGTCGAGCGTGCCGGACACGTCCGCGCCGATCGCGACCGGGCCGGACAGGTCGAACAGTTCGACCCCGCTCATCCGCCACAACGTATCCGCCGGCCCGGAATAGCGTAGCTGGGCGAACAGCGGAGCGCGCATCAGACGGGTGGCGAGATCGCCGCCGCCCAGCGGGCTGAGCTGCATCTGGGCACGGCCGATCGTCGCGCCGCCGCTGGCCACCACCGCGCGCGCCGCCGCCTTGTCCGCTTGCAGGATGCCAGCGATGCCGACGTCGATCGGCTTCGACGACAGCACCAGCCCCGACCGCGTCAGCCCGCGCACGGTCATGTCGATGCGCCCGGTCGGCGCGGCGCCGGCGGTCTGGGCATAGCGCAGCGTTCCCGACGCGCTGCCGCCGAGGCCGAGGCCGGGATAGCCGATATCGAGGACCGACAACGGCATCCGCGCCACCGCCGCGTCGAGCATCGTCGCAGCCGAGGAGAAACGGCCCGCCACCTGCGCCTCGCCACCCGCGAACGACAGCCGGGCCTGTTCCAGCCTCCAGCCGTCACCGTCACGCACCACCACGGCGGGCGCGGTCAGGCTGATCGGGCGACGATCGACCGTGCCCTGCGCACGGATCGTGTAGCGATCGGGCGCGATTCCGATGACCGACTGAATCTCGAAACTGCGGCCGCGCTGCCCGCCGATCGACAGCGTCGCCTCCCCATTGCCGCCCACCATGCGGACATTGCCGGCAATCCGCCCCAGCGACATCGCCCCGCGCCGCACGCCCTGCGCGGTCAGCGTGGCGTCGATGGAGGTGCCCGCCGGATCGAGCAGGATGCCGGCGTCGAGATGGCCGCGCCCGATCCGCAGCCCCCCGGCCAGTTGAGCGCCGCGCGCGTCGAGGCTGGCGTCGATGCGCTGTACCCCGTCCTGCGGCCGGAAGCCCAATGTGCCGGTGACGCCATTGCCGGCGACCGCGATCCGACCGTCGAACCCGCCGGGCACGATGTCCAGCCCACCACTCGCGCGCATCCCCGCCACGTCGAGCCGGGCGATGTCGATCCGCGACGTCCCGGCCTTCGGCAGCAGGATCGCGCCCTCTCCGGTGAAGGCGCCGATCAGCGATCCACCGGCGGCGGTGAAGGCGTAGCCGGCCGGATTGGGAGTCAGGTGGGCGCGGACGTCGCTGAGGCCCATCGTCGCGTTGGGGCGGGCGAGCAGAAGGTCGACGGTGGGGCGGCTGATGTCGCCGTCGATCTTGATCTGGACCGGGCCGTAGGTCGCCTGCGTGCCCGATCCTTCGAAATGGAAGCTGTCGTCACGGCGGCGAAAGCCGTTGCCGCTGAGCTTGAGCCCGGGCGAGGCCAGCACCAGCCCGCGGAAATAGAGCACGCCGTCTGGCGCGCGCTCCAGCCCGGTGTCTATGCGTGGCAGGCCCTGTGTCAGCGACGCGAAAAAGGCGTTGTCGAACCGCACCACCTGCGCCGCGCCGCGCCCGATCACGCGAGTGCCCCGCCCACCCGGCCCCGGCACCACCGACAGCCGCGATGTAACATCGACCAGCCCGATGCCCGGAATCAGGTAGCGCCGCAGCCCACCGGTCAGGCCGACCTCATACCGTCCGGTGGCAAGGTCGAGGAACAGCGTGATGCGGCCGTTGAGCTTGTCCGATCGCAGCACCAGATCGTCGCCGGTGACGTGCGCCGCGGTGACGCGCAGGCGGCCGTTGACACTGAGGTTACGCAGGATTCCGCCGGCGACGTCACCGACCCCGGTGACGCGTTGCGCGGTGAAGGCGACCGGCACGGTCACCGGCGCCTGCGACAGCCGGCCGCGCCCGGCGGCACGCGCGCCTTCGAACCCGGTATCGTCGAAGGCGAAGCGATCGGCGGTCAGGCGATAGTCGAAGCTGGCGGTATCGAATGCGCCGTCGAGGATCGCGTGCAGCTGGATGTTGCGCCCGGTCATGTTGGGAAACAGAGCAGGCGGGTGGAGCAGCCGGCCCGTCACGCGCACGTTGCGATAGGCGTTGGTGGCCAGATCGAGCCCGCCGGTCGCCTCCAGCGCCAGCGCCGCCGAGCGCAGCGACAGATTGCCGTCCAAGCGCCGGTTGACGAGCGTGCTGGCACCGCTGACCTGAACGCGCGGCGAAGTCAGCCGCTGGAGCTTGCCCTGGAGCACGCTGGCCGGGGCGAGCATCCCCGCCAGCGAATAGCGCCCGGCATCGTTGGCCAGCCGCAGGTCGATCACCCGCGTCGCGCCGACATCGGCGGTGCCGGTGCCGCGCCACGCCGCCCAGCGACCGTCGCCATGGATGTCGAGGGTCAGCGGATGCGCCAGCCCGGCCAGCTTCGCCAGCACCCCCTTGGCATCGCCGCGCGCGGTCAGGTCGATATCGAACCGGTCACGGTCGGGCGCGGCGTCGAGCTTGATCGCGAGCCGGTCGGTGCCCTGGACCACCGCGTCCAGATCGAGCAGCGCGCGCCCAGAACGGATATCGGCGCGGCCGCGCAGGCTGCCGGTGCGCCGCGCGCCCGTGATCGCCGGCGCCACCGTCAGCCGATCGACGCGCAATTCGCCGATCACGATGTCGAACCCGGGCAGGATCGGCCCCTTGCGCCCGGTGCGGATCGTCTCCGGCAGCTTCGCCAGTGTCGCGCGCGGGATGACGAGGCGGCGAATGTCGAGCCGATTGTTGACCCAGCCCAGCGGGCGCCAGTCGAGTTCGGCACGCGGTGCCTGGAACACCAGCCCCTTTGGATCGCGCACGCGCACGTCGACCAGCGCTGCCTTGCCATAGATCGACCCGTCGATCCGCCCGACCGAATAGCGCAGGCCGTTGGCGGGGCGCAGCGCGGCGATGCGATCGGCGATGAAGCGATGCCCCATGCTGGTGTCGAGCACCAACACCGCCCCCCCGGCGGCCACGACGAGCAGCAGCAGCAGCCCGAGGACCCACCGCCACAAGCGGCGGCGCTTCGGCGGCGGCGCGGCGGGGGGCGCGGGGTCGAGCCGGTCTTCGGCCTCCTCGCTCAAAACGCCTGTCCCAGCGATACATAGACCGCAACGCGCGGATCGCCCTTTTGCGGATTGAGCGGGGTGCCGACATCGATCCGGATCGGCCCGAAATTCGAATAATAGCGCACGCCGACACCCGCGCCGTAGCGGAAGCCCGAGAATTTGGGCAGCGCGGAGGTGTAGATGTTGCCGCCGTCGAGGAAGGGCACCACGCCGAAATTGCCGAACGCCTTGACCCGCGCCTCCAGAGAGAATTCGGCAAGGCTGCGGCCGCCGATCGGATCGTTGTTGGGATCGCGCGGGCCGATGTCCTGATAGCCATAGCCGCGCACCGACGCGCCGCCGCCGGCGTAGAATCGCCGCGACGGCGCGATCGCGTCACGGGGGGCGCCGGCGATCGTGCCCAGCCGCACGCGCCCGGCAACCACCACGCGCGGGGTGACCGGCTGATAGGCACTGGCGTCGAGCTGGACGCGGGCGTAGCCGAACGCGGCCCCGACCAGCGACAATTCCGGACTGACCCGCCCGCCCAGCCGGAACCCGCGCGTAGGGTTGAGCAGGTCGTCGGACCCGTCATAGATCAGGCTGGTCGGCAACGCGCCGATGAAATAGGTGCGGCGGCGCGGCGCCCCGGTCGACACGATCACGTCGCGTTCGTCCGACGCGACCAGTTCGGCGCCGACCGACCATGCCCATGCCTTTTGGAAGAAGATGTTGGTCTGGCGTTCCAGGCTGCCCATGATCGACAGCGTATCGGCTTCATAGGCGTCGCGCTCGGTATGCGCGGCGTTGACCTGTGCGGTGAGCACGCGGTCGCGCCCCTGGAAATTGTTGCGGCGGAACACCACGCTGCCCAGCTGTTCGCGCGTGCCGAGCACCCCGCGCAGCGTGATGCCGCCTTCGGGCGGGAAGAAATTGCGGTGGCTCCAGCTGACCTCGGCCCGGGCGCCCTCGCCGGTGCCATAGCCCAGCTCGCCGGCGATGGTGCGCGGCGGCGCCGGCAGCAGATCGACCGCGACGTCGACCGTCGCGGTATCCGCGCCCTCCACCGGCGTGACCCTGGCCGAGGACACAAGGCCGGTCTGGATCAGCGCGCGGCGCAGGTCGTCGAGCGCGGAGGCGTCATATTCCTGCCCCGGCACGAACCGGGCGATGTCCTGTACGTGTTCCGGCCCGAACACGCGGCGCGGATCGGTCATCACGATCCGGCCGAAATGGCGGACGGTGCCCGGCTCCAGCGACTGGACCAGCGTGGCGGTGCGGGTCGCGTGATCGACGACGATCTCCGGCTCCTCCACCTTGGCGAAGGCGAAGCCCTCCTCCCCCACCGCGGTGCGCAGCCGCGCGTTGGCGGCGGCGATGGCGTCGCTGTTGACCGGCGCATCCTTCGCCAGCCCGAACGCCCTGGTCAGCGCGTCGCTCTTGCCGTCCGCGCGCTCGACCCCGGCCAGCGTGACCTCGGACAGGCGATAGAGCGCGCCCGGCTCAGCCTCCAGCGTCACCACCAGCTTGCCGGCGCGCGGCTCGACCCGCGTCGCGATACGCGCGTCGTAATAGCCCTCCGACCGCAACAGGTCCGACAGCAGCGCCGCGTCCTCACGCGCGCGGCGCTCGATCTGGGCGGCGTTGGCCGATTCACCGCGATTGGCGCGCAGCGTCGATGCCGCGTCGAATCGCTGGCGCATCAACTCGCCGCCGATGCCGTCGATCCCGGTGATCTCGTAATCATAGCGGACGTCGCCGCGCACCTCGTTCGATACGGCGGTGGCGGCGGTGTCGTCGGCCGGCGCGGTCGACAGGTCGGGCCAGTCGACGCCGATATCGTTCATCGGGGCCAGCGGCGATTCGGGATCGAGCACGCGGTCGCCCGGCACCTCGGTCGGCGCCGCGACCTGTGCGACGGCGGTCAGCGGCGCCAGCGCACAGCCTGCCGCTACAAACATGCTGTGCCGGCGGACGAACGCGAACATGGTGAAGGGCTTAGCGCGACAATCGTTTATGCGCCAACCGCTTAGTGCACCCTAATGCACCGTGCCGACCGCCCGGTCGCTGGCCAGCAGCACGATCAACCGCTCGATCTGGCGCC
>NZ_DATMGG010000210.1:0-9530 GCF_035555815.1 Sphingomonas sp. | reverse complement strand
CGGGCGGCTGGTGTCGCTGTTCCAGCTGACCATCACCATGGGCATCGTCGCGGCGATGCTGGTCAACGCCGGCCTGCTCGACCATTCGCTGCGCACGACACCGTCGGCCACGCCGGGGCTGTGGGACTGGCTGTTCGTCGGTGAGGTCTGGCGCGGCATGTTCCTGGGCCAGGTGGTGCCGGCGCTGCTGTTCCTCGGCTTTGCGCTGGCGGTGCCCGAAAGTCCGCGCTGGCTGAGCCTGGTCGGGCGTCCGGAACGTGCGCGCGGCGTGCTGACGCGGCTGCGCGGCGATGCGGAAGCCGCCGAGACCGAGCTGGGCCAGATCGAGGATTCGCTGCGAGAGGAGACGCGATCGGCGGGCCGCGCGTCGCTGGCGGGGCTGCGCCGGCCGCTGTGGCTGGGTATCTTCCTCGCGGTGTTCTCCGAACTGAGCGGCATCACCGTGGTGATGTATTATGGTCCGGTGATCCTCGAGCGCGCCGGAATCTCCGCCGGATCGTCGCTGGGCGGTCACGCGGTGATCGGCATCGTGCTCGCCTGTTTCACCGTGCTCGCGCTGTTCGTCGTCGACCGGTTCGGCCGCCGTCCGGTGCTGCTGACCGGCTGTGCCGGCGCGGCGATCGCGCTGGCGCTGACCGGGCTATGCTTTGCCGCCGGGGTCACCGACGGCGCGGTGATCATCGCGCTGCTATGCATGTTCGTCGCCTTCTTCGCCTTCTCGCTCGGCCCGATCAAATGGATCGTGCTGTCGGAGATCTTCCCGACGGCGGTGCGCGCGCGGGCGATGGGAATCGCCACCGTCGCGGTGTGGCTGACCGACATCGTCATTAACCAGGCGTTCCCGGTGGTGCGCGACACGTTCGGCGTGTCGGCGATGTTCCTCGGCTGCGCCGGGTTCCTCGTCATCCAGCTGGTCGTCGTCGCGCGCAAGCTGCCCGAGACCAAGGGAATGCCGCTGGAAGACATATTGTCGCTGTGGCGCGACGCACCGACCAAGGGAGCCCGCTGATGACCATCGATTTCTCCGGCAAGGTGGTGATCATCACCGGCGGTGCCGGCGGGCTGGGCAAGGCGTTCACGCTCGAATTCGCCCGGCTGGGGGCGCAGGTGGTGTGCAACGACCTCGATCCCGCGGCGGGCGCGGCGGTGGTCGCCGAGGCCGAGGGCCTGCCCGGCGCGATCCATTTCGTCGGCGGCAGCATGGCCCTGCCCGAGACCTGCGACGCGATCGTCGCCAGGGCGGCGGAACTGGGTGGCGCGGACGTGCTGTGCAACAACGTCGGCATCCAGCCGCCGACCAGTTATGTGCCCGCGCACGAACTGGACGACGGGCTGTGGGACGCGATCCTGACGGTCAATTTGAAATCCTATTTCTGGATGGTGAAACGCTGCATCCCGGCGATGCAGGCCAAGGGGCGGGGCGTTATCATCAACACCGCCAGCGTGCAGGGCCTGCAATCGCAGAAAGGCGCGGCCGCCTATGCCGCGTCGAAGGGCGGCATCATCGCGATGACCCGCCAGCTCGCGCTGGAATATGCCGAGGACAATATCCGCGTCGTCGCGATCGCGCCGGGTACCTTCGACACGCCGCTGCTGCGCGACGTCGCCGCCGGCATCCCGGACAAAGGCTATATGGAGCGGCTGCGCCAGGCCTATCCGATGAAGCGGTTCGGCCAACCCGAGGAGATGGCGCGCGTGGTCGCCTTCCTCGCCAGCGACGGGGCCTCCTTCATGACCGGCGAATGCGTGACCGTCGACGGCGGCATCATGGCCCAGGGCGGCTGGGCGCAATGAAAGAGGATTCCAGCATGACGACGATGAGCCGCAAGGACTTCCTGCGCACCGGGCTGTCGACCATGGCGGTAGCCGGCCTGCCGGCATCGGGCGTCGCGGCGGCGGTCGCTGGTACGGCGGCGAAGCCCGCCGGGCCGGTCAGGATCACCACGCTCAATCCGACGATTCGCCTGTATCCGGTCAAGGCGCTGGGGCGGATGGGCGACGTCCGCTTCGCCACGGCGGAGATCGGCACGATGATGCCGTTCCTGGGCGCGGGCGAGATCACCTGGACGGTCAGCGTGCCCGAGGATGGGCTGTACGACCTCGCGATCTGCTGCTCGACCACCACCGCGCCGGGCCAGCCGGTCAACGTCAAGGCGGGCAAGACCAGCGTCGACTATGCGATCCCGGTCACCGACGGCTATTTCTTTCCGCATCCCGAAGGGCCGGATGACAATCCCGGCGACCCCAGTGGCGAAAGCTTCTTCCGGCTGCGCGAGTATTACAATTTCGCGCGCGTGGCGGTGCCCGGCACGTTCCAGCTGGTGCGGGGCGTCAACGTCGTGCGGCTGCGAGTGATCGGGCAGAAGGGCAAGGAGATATTGCGCCTGCGCTCGGTCGAGCTGACCCCGGTCACCGCCCGCGCCGCGATCGTGGCGGACCAGAAGCGCGCGCGGGCGCGGCGCGCCAACACCGACTGGTTCGCGCGCGCCGGCTACGGCATCTGGTTCCACTTCCTCGACCTGACCACGCCACCGCACGGCCCGCGCAAGCCCTATGCGCAGGCGGTCGACGAACTCGACGTCGAGAAGCTGGTCGGCACGGTGGCGGAAACCGGCGCCAAATATCTGATGTTCACCGTCAACCACGGCAATCCGACCTGTCCGGCGCCGATCAAGAGCTGGGAGAAGCTGCATCCCGGCTGGACCACCAAGCGCGACCTGATCGCCGAGCTGGCCGATGCGCTGGGCCGGCGCGGGATGCGCCTGATGCTCTACATGAACCCGCCGGGCGTCGGCGGCATGGCGCTCAACCCCGGCACGGTGAACGGCATTCCCGGCTATAACGAGGACGAATACGCCAGCCAGCTGGTCGACGTGTTTCGCGAATTCGGCGAACGCTATGGCCCGCGCGTCGCCGGCTATTGGTTCGATTCGACGTTCGAGGCGACCGAATGCTACCCGAACCTGCCGTTCGAGGCGCTGGATGCGGCGATCAAGACCGGCCATCCCGATCGGCTGGTCGCGTGGAACAACTGGGTGTTCCCGGCCGAGACCGAATGGCAGGATTATTTCGCCGGCGAGCTGACCGACCTGCCGACCAGATCGTTCGGCGGCCGCTACATCGATCACGGTGTGGCCAAGGGATTGCAGGCGCACGTCGCGCTGCGGTTCGATGCCGACTGGCTGCACATCGCGCAGGACAAGCCGATGCCGCCGCCGCGGTTCAAGGCGCAGGAACTGGCCGACTATATCCGCCGCTGCCAGGCCGAGCAGGTGCCGGTCACGCTGGGCGTCGGCATCTTTCAGGACGGCTCGCTCGGCCCCCAGGCAATGCCGATCCTCAGGGAGGTGGGGCGCCTGGTGCGCGGCAACGGCGCCGGGGCGTGAGCCACCCTCTGGCATCCATTCCGGAGGCGCGCCGCCGCCGCCTCCGCCGCGCGACCAGCGCGTAACGACGGGACACGACATGCTGAAGATGAATCGCAAGGAATTTCTCCGCACCGGGCTGTCGACCATGGCGGTCGCCGGGTTGCCCGCTTCGGCCGGCGCCGCCGCCGGCCTCGGCGCGGCGGCAGATGCGGACGGCGGGCCGGTGTCGGTGACGAAGCTCGATCCGGTCATCCGCCTCTATCCGGCCAAGGCGGCGTCGCGTTCGGGCGAACTACGCTTCGGCCCCGGCGAACTGAGCATCATGCTGCCGTTCCTGGGCGCGGGCGAACTGCTGTGGACGGTCGAGGTGGCGGAGCCGGGCGAATATGATCTGGCGCTATGCTATTCGACCACCCAGGCCGGCACCCCGGTGACGATCGAGGCCGGGGCGTCGAAGGTCAGTTTCGCGGCGAAGGTGACGGAGGGATATTTCTACCCCGATCCCAACGGCCCTTCGGAGAATCCGGGCGATCCCGACAGCGACAGTTTCTGGACGATGCGCGAATATTATCTGTTCGAGCGCGTCCCCGTGCCCGGCCGCATCGCGCTGGTGCGCGGCGTCAACGTCGTCAAGCTGAAGGTGGCGGGAGAGAAGGGCAAGGAGATCTTCCGCCTGCGTTCGGTCGAGCTGACCCCGGTCGCCCAGCGCGCGGCGGTGGAGGCGGACAAGCAGCGCGCGCGGTCGCGGCGGGCGAACACCGACTGGTTCGCCGATTCCGGTTACGGCATGTGGTTCCACTTCCTCAACCTGACGATGCCGCGTCACGGCGCGCAGGTGCCCTACGAACAGTCGATCAACGCGCTCGATGTGAAGAAGCTGGCGCAGACCGTATCCGATTGCGGCGCGCGCTACCTGATCTGGGCGGTCAATCACGGTCATCCGACCTGCCCGGCGCCGATCAAGAGCTGGGAAAAGCTCCATCCGGGCTGGACGACCAAGCGCGACCTGATCGGCGAACTGGCCGACGCGCTGGGCAAGCACGGCATCCGGCTGATGCTCTACATGAACTGCCCCGGCATCGGAAAGCTCGAGCAGCAGGCGGGCACCGCGCTCGACCTGCCGGCGTTCAGCGAGGCCGAATACGCCACCCAGCTGAGCGATGTGCTGCGCGAATTCGGCACGCGCTATGGCTCGAAGGTCGAGGGCTATTGGTTCGATTCCTGGTTCCAGACCACCGAGAGCTATCCCAACCTGCCGCACGAGGCGCTGTTCGACGCGGTCAAGACCGGCCACCGCGACCGCATGGTCGCGCTCAACTATTGGGCGTTTCCGGTGGAGACGGAGTGGCAGGATTACTGGAGCGGCGAGATCACCGACCTGCCCGCCAAGCCGTTCAAGTCGCGCTATATCGGGCGTGGCGCCGGGGCGGGGTTACAGGCGCACTCCGCGATCCGGCTCGACGACCCGTGGTTCCACATCAAGCCCGACGTCGCGATCGAGCCGCCGCGCTATACCGCCGCGCAGCTCGCCGACTATATCCGCACCTGCCAGGCCGATCGCGCGCCGGTGACGCTGGGCGTGGGCATCTATCAGGACGGGACGATCGGCGAGGAATCGCTGGCGGTGCTCAAGCAGCTTCGCCGGCTGGTCTGGGCCGGGGGCAAGCCGCCCCGGCGTTCGTGATCGCACGGCATATGGTTCCTTTGCGTATCAAGGCCCCGGTGGCCGGCGGCCGTATCGTCGGGGCGCGCGGATGACCGGCGCGCTCGCCATCGTCCTGGCGCCGGCCGACAATGTCGCCGTGTGCCGCCGCAACGTCGCCGCCGGAGAGCCGCTCGCGATCGAAGCGGCGCCGACCGTCGTCGCGCGCGAGAATCTGGCGCTGGGGCACAAGGTCGCGTTCCGTTTCATCCCGTCGGGCGCGACGGTGGTGAAGTACGGCATGGCGATCGGATCGGCGACGGCGGACATCCCGCCGGGCGCCTGGGTGCACCTCCACAACATGCGCAGCAACTACATCTCCAGCCACACCCGCGCGTCAAAGGTGGACCCATGATCATCGCCGACGGCTATGCCCGCGCCGACGGGCGAAAGGGTATCCGCGACGTGCTGGCGGTGATCTACCTCGTCGAATGCGCGCATCACGTCGCGCGCCGCGTGGTCGAGCAGTCGAATGACGCCGACGTCCACCTGCTCGGCTTTCCCGGCTGCTATCCCAACGACTATGCGCTGCGCATGATGAAGGCGCTGGCGACCCATGCCAACGTCGGCGGGGCGGTGCTGGTCTCGCTCGGCTGCGAGGGGTTCGACCGCGAGGGGCTGGCGGCCCAGATCGCGGCGAGCGGCCGGCCGGTCGAGACGGTGGTGATCCAGCAGGCGGGGGGCACCCGATCGGGGATCGACGCCGCGGTCGCCGCGGTCGGCCGGGTCCGGGCGGAGATGCGCGAGCGCGCGCGGCGCGTGCCGATGCACCTCTCCGATCTGGTGATCGGCACGATCTGCGGCGGATCGGACGGCACCAGCGGCATCGCCGCCAACCCCGCCGTCGGCCGCGCGTTCGACCGGCTGGTCGATGCCGGCGCGACCTGCATCTTTGAAGAAACCGGCGAGATGATCGGCTGCGAGGGCGCGATGGCGACGCGCGCCGCCACCCCGGAAATCGCGCGGGCGATCGACCAGGCGATTGCCAATGCCGAAACCTATTACCGCGCGATGGGCTATGGCAGCTTCGCGCCGGGCAATGCCGAAGGCGGCCTGTCGACGCTCGAGGAGAAATCGGCGGGCGCGTACGTCAAGTCGGGCAGCCGTCCGATCAACGGGTTGATCCGCCCGACCCAGGCGCCCGACGGCCCCGGCCTCTACCTGCTCGACGTGGTCCCCGATACCGCGCCCAAATTCGGCTTTCCCAACATCGCCGACAATGCCGAGATCGTCGAGCTGATGTCGTGCGGCGCGCACCTGACATTGTTCACCACCGGGCGCGGATCGGTGGTCGGATCGGCGATCGCGCCGGTGGTCAAGATCACCGGCAACCCCGAGACCTATGCGCGGATGGGCGAGGACATGGATATCGACGCCGGCCGCGTAATGCTGGGCGAGGCGACGCTCGATCAGGTCGGCGACGACATCTTTGACCTGGTCGTGGCGATCGCCGGCGGCGCGCCGTCCAAGTCGGAGGCGCTGGGCCACCGCGAATTCATCCTTGGCTACAAGACGATCGATGCGGTCGGGCCGGCCTGTCATCCGGGAGTACGATAAAATGGAACGAGCCGCAGCGGGCGCCGGGCGCCTGGCGGGAAAGACGGCTTTCGTCTCCGGCGCGGGACAGGGGATCGGCCGCGACGCCGCGCTGCTGTTCGCCGCCGAAGGCGCGCGGGTGTGGGCGAGCGACATCAACGCCGCCGCGCTCGACGGGATGGCGCCGTGCCGCACGATCGCGCTCGACGTCACCGACGCGGCGGCGGTCGCCGCGGTGGCGGAGCGCGTCGGGCCGGTCGACATCCTGTTCAATTGCGCCGGCATGGTGGCGAACGGCACCGTGCTCGACTGTTCGGAGGCCGACTGGGCGCGATCGTTCGATGTCAACGTCACCTCGATGTTCCGCCTGATCCGCGCGTTCCTGCCGGCGATGCTGGAGCGGGGGGCGGGATCGATCGTCAACATGGCCTCGATCGTCGGCGCGCCCAAGGCGGCGCCGAACCGCTGCGCCTATGGCATGTCGAAGGCGGCGGTGGTCGGCCTGACCAAATCGGTCGCGGCGGATTATGTGACCCGCGGCATCCGCTGCAACGCGATCTGCCCCGGCACGATCGAGACGCCGTCGCTGCACGACCGGCTGCGCGCGACCGGCGATTTCGACGGCGCGCTGGCCGCGTTCCGCGCACGCCAGCCGATGGGCCGGCTCGGCCAGCCCGGCGAGATCGCGGCGCTGGCGCTGTATCTGGCGTCGGACGAATCGGCGTTCATGACCGGCCAGTCGCTGATGATCGACGGGGGCTGGTCGGCGTAATCGCATCGAAACCGAGCGGAGGGGAGGGGCCATGACGAGGATCATTCGAACCGGACGGGGCGTATTGCTGGGCGTGATGCTGATCGGGCTGAGCGCGCTGGCGCCGGCGCGGGCCGAGGCGCGCGACCTGGACGTCAAGGCCGATTGCGGCGCGCGCGGCGACGGCGCCGCCGACGATACCGATCGCCTCCAGACGTGCATCGATCGCGCCGCGCACAGCGGACAGCCGGTCTATCTGCCCGCCGGCACCTATCGCATCACCGGCCAGCTGCGGATCGCCAACCCCAATACCACCGTCCGCGGCGCGAGCAGCGCGACCGCGACGATCGCGCAGGCCAATCGCGCCGCGCATATCTTCAACATCTCCAACGACGGCCATCCGATCGACAAGATCCAGATCCGCGACCTCGGGCTGATCTATTCGGCGCCCGACCCGACCGGGATGGCGATCCTGTGCAACACCTGCTGGCGGACCTATTTCCAGCAACTCAACATCGGCCGCGCCGCGACCGACGCCTATGTCAGCACCGGCATCTGGGTGACCGGCGGCAACCAGGTGTTCGTGCAGGACAGCGTGATCACCTATGCGTCACGACAGAGCCTGTATTTCGCCAATGTCGGCGACGTGTTCCTGTCCGATGTCGAGGTCAACCAGTATGACCACAGCACCAGTTCGGCCGGGGTGGTGTTCGATACCGGGGTTGGCGGCATCTACGCGATCAACGTCAACGTGACCGGCGGCCACACCGGCTTTCTGTTCCAGAACACGCAAAAGAAGTACGCGCCCAATTTCGGCTTCTTCACCAATTGCCTGGCCGATACGCTGAATGGCGTCGGCTGGAATTTCCAGGCGGGGCAATCGATGCGGCTGACCAACAGCTGGTCGGCGACGGCCGCCGTCTATGGCATGCAGGTCAGGAACGTGAACGGCCTGAGCATCACCGATTCGCGCATCTACAACAGCGGTGCCGACGGCATCCTGATCGAGCCGGGATCGCGCAACGTGACGATCAAGGACTCGACGATCACCGGGAATTCGCGCGCCGCGCCGCGCCGGCATGACGGGATCAGCATCGCCGCCGGGGTCAGCGATTTCCAGATCCTGGGCAACATGATCGGCGAGGCGGATGGATTCGGCAATTTCCAGGCCTATGGCATCCGCGTCGCCCCCGGCGGATCGAACAACTACATGATCGTCGCCAACGAACTGCGGCGCAACCTGTCGGGCGGCATGGTCAATGGCGCGACCGGGCTGAGCAAGGTGGTCGCGAACAATCTGTGAAGGAAGGAAACGCCGCGCATGACCGTCGTCGATAGCCACGCCCATTTCTGGGACGTCGATCGGATCGACTATCCGTGGATCGAGGCCGGATCGCCGTTCGACCGCAGCTTCCTCCTTACCGACTATCAGCGCGTGTCGGCCGATGTGCCGGTTACGCGGATGGTGTTCGTCGAGTGCGACGCACATCCGCGCTGCTCGATCGCGGAGGCCGAATGGGTCGCCGGGCTGGCCACGATCGATTCGCGCATCCAGGCGATCGTCGCGCGGGTGCCGCTGCTGGCGGACGACGCCGCCGCGCGGCTCGACGCGGTCGCGGCGATGCCGCTGGTGCGCGGGGTGCGCGACAATATCCAGGGCCACGCGCCCGGCTTTGCGTTGCAGGAGGCGTTCGTCGCCGGCGTTCGCCAGGTGGGCGAGCGCGGGCTGCATTTCGAACTGTGCCTGAAGCACGACCAGCTCGCCGAGACGATCGCGCTGGTTCGGCGCTGTCCCGACGTGCGCTTCGTGCTCGATCATTGCGCCAAGCCCGGTATCGCCGCCGGGCTGCGCGATCCGTGGCAGGCGCAGATCGCCGAAATGGCATCGCTGCCGAACGTCGTGTGCAAGATATCCGGGCTGGTCACCGAGGCGGACTGGTCCGGCTGGCAGGCCGAGGATGTGCTGTGGTACGCGCGGGTCGCGGCACAAGCGTTCGGGGCGGAGCGGATCCTGTTCGGCAGCGACTGGCCGGTGAACGAGGTCGCCGGCGGCTATCTGCGGTGGTTCCGGCTGGCGGAACAATTGGCGGCGGAATGGGACCAGCGCGACCGCGATCGTTTCTTCCGTGCCAATGCCGAGCGAATCTATCGGCTCGCCTGATCGCACGTGCCA
>NZ_DATMGG010000209.1:0-22440 GCF_035555815.1 Sphingomonas sp. | reverse complement strand
GATCGTGCCGACCGCCAGCCGATCGCCCGCCGCCCGCAGCGCCGGCCATTGTTCGAGCGCCCACGCGATCTTGGTGCCCGAAAAATAGGGATCGAGCAGCAGCCCGGTCCGCGCCTGCACCGCCGGTTCCTCGCCAGCGTCCCTCAGCCGGCGGCACAGGTCGGCGGTGCGGCGGTCTTGCCACACGATCGCGGGGGCGAGCGGTTCGCCGGTCGTCTTGTCCCAGAACACCACCGTCTCACGCTGGTTGGTGATGCCGATCGCGGCGATCCGGCCGGGACCGCCGGCGCGCTCGACCATCGCGGCGGCGCAGCGGGCGCTCTTGTCCCAGATCTCCGCGGCGTCGTGCTCGACCCAGCCGGGCCGGGGGTAATGCTGGCCCAGCTCCTTCTGCGCGGTGGCGACGTGGCGCCCGTCGGCGGTGAACAGCATGGCGCGGGTGGAGGTGGTTCCCTCATCGATCACGAGCAGATGGTCGGTCATCCGATCGAGGCTAGCCCGCTTCCCTCGCAATAGGAAACTCCGCTAACGTACTCGCCAAGGAGAACAACCCGTGGACGAGAAGCCAAAGGATATCAGCGACGCCGACGCCGACGCGATCGTCGCTGCGGTCGCGGGCGATTCGGACGCGCTGCCGTCGCCGAGCGATGACGGCGCGGTCGAAGTGCTCCGCCGCGACCGCCTTCTCGCCGGGCTGACGCTGATCGCCGGAGTCGGGCTGGTGATCGCGCTGCCGTTTGCGTTGCAGCTCGGGTCGACGTTCTTCCTGCCGACCACCGCGGCGATCGTCATCGCGATCGCGCTGGTGCCGCTGCTCGAATGGCTGGAGGACAAGCGCGTTCCGTCGGGGCTGGCGGCGCTGGTGTGCGTGCTGCTGTTCCTGCTGGCGGCCAATATCGCGCTGGCGTCGATCGTGGTGCCGGCGTGGCAATGGGTGCGGGTGCTGCCCGATCGAATCGGCCAGATCCAGAGCAACATCGCGCCGCTGATCGATTTCTATTCGAACCTGGAAAAGTTCGTCGCCAAGACGCTGCACCAGATGGCGCAGGCGCCGTCGGGCCAGCAAATCGCATCGCCCACCGCGCCGCCGCGCTCGATCGTCGAACTGTTCGCCACCTCCGCACCGTCGGCGTTCATCGAGATGTTCTACGCGGTGCTGGTGATCTATTTCTTTCTGGCGGGGTGGACTCGCACCCGGCGCAGCTGGATCACCAGCCGGACCAGCTTTGGCGGGGCGCTGGCCACCGCGCGGGTGATCCAGGACGTGGTCGACGACACGTCGGCCTATATCGGCACGATCACCGTCATCAACCTGTCGCTGGGGCTGATCGTCGCCGCGGTGCTCTATCTGATCGGGATGCCGACGCCGCTGATGTGGGGCGGGCTGGTCGCGCTGCTCAACTACATCCCCTATCTGGGGCCGATCCTGGCGGCGGCGCTGCTGGCGCTGGGCGGGCTGATGACGTTCAACGATCTGTGGTGGGCGCTGCTGCCCGCCGCGCTGATGATCGCGTGCCACCTGATCGAGGCCAATGCGATCACCCCGCTGGTCGTCGGCCACCGGCTGACGATCAGCCCGATCCTGATCCTGGTCTCGCTCAGTTTCTGGGGATGGGTGTGGGGCACGCCGGGGGCGCTGCTGGCGGTGCCGTTGCTGATCATCATCCAGACGATCGTCAACGCGGCGGGCAAGCCCGACATCGCCGGATTTCTGTTCGAACACGGCACCTTGGTGCACGGCGAGGCCGACGGCACGCGAATGCGCGCGAAAAAGGGGCGAAACTCCGGTTGACAGGGGTTGGGGCCACCTCTAGTTGGCGCCCTCTCGCAAGGAACTGCGGGTGTAGCTCAGTTGGTTAGAGCGCCGGCCTGTCACGCCGGAGGTCGCGGGTTCGAGCCCCGTCACTCGCGCCATCCTTCACAGGATCGGCGCTTGCAGGATCAGCCGATCAGGGACGCCACCGTCCGGTCTCCATCCACTGGAGCAGCGGCTTCAGCGGCGCGATCCACACCAGCCCGGCAACGACGTAGATGACGGTCTGCACCGGCCACGGCAGGCGGCCGATCGGGCCCGAGAAGCTGGTGACCAGCACCACCCACGCCGCGATATAGACCAGCAGGCCCAGCATTCCGACGGGCTTGCGCCAACTCGGCGTCATGGCAGTATTTCCTTTTCGGTAACGACGGCGTGGAGCGGCACGTCCCACGGATCGACCGCGATCGCCAGCAGTCTCTGCATCGACCAGGCGATCCCCAGCCGCCAAGCGGCGGGCAAGCGGGCGAAGGCGCGGTCATAATGGCCGGCGCCCTGGCCCAGCCGATTGAGCGAATCGTCGAACGCGACCAGCGGGGCGAGGATGATGTCGGGCGCCAGCTCCGCCGCGCCCGATTCGGGCTGGCGCAGGCCGAAGGGGCCGGGGACCAGCGGGTCGCTCTCGCACCACGACAGGAAGCGGATGTCCCCCGCGCGATTCTCGACATGGGGCAGCGCCAGCCGGGCGCCGGCGGCGCGGGCGGCGGCGGCCAGCGGGCTGGGATCCGCCTCGCTGCCGATCGCGACGTAGGAGGCGACGACGATGCCGGGCGCGAGCCGCGCGAGAAAGGCGTCGGGCGGCGCGATCACCGCATCGCTCGCCATCGCGAAGGCATCGCGCTCGGCGCGCATCCGGGCGCGCAGGGCGCGTTTCTCATCAGACATGGGCGGGGGCTCGATGCGGGGTGGCGGGACCGCCGTGGCCGTGTGCCGGGTTATCCTCTGACGCACGGTACGTCAGGTGGGGACCATGTGCTTTGGACCAGGATCCTAGCAGGGACAGCCCCCATGGATGATGAATAGCCTCAGGGATAATAAAGGCTCGTACCGGGCAGTGCCCGCCACCTGTGTATCTAGGCGTCCGCGCCGGGCTTCTCAAGGCCCGCCGCGACCGATTCGAGCCGGTCGGCGATGCGGTCGAGCAGGGCGCCGCCGCCGTCCTGGCCGGGCGCCGGCCGGGCGTTCTCCAACTCGACGATCTCATCGGCGAGCATCAGCGCGACGAACAGCATCGTCCGCTCACCCCCCGGCGCGCCCGAGGCGCGGGCGGCGGTGGCGGCGTGGCGATCGAGGCGCCGGCCGAGCGCGGCGAGATGCGCCTCTTCGCCATCGCGGCAGGCGACGCTGTGGCTGCGGCCGCCGATGATCAGTTCGACCTGTGCCATCAGTCGGTATCCTCGCCGGCATTCGTCGCCGGGGAATCGGGAGCTGGGAAATCGGGAGCCGGGGAATCGGGTGAGGGGCGGTCGATCAGATGGTCGATCGCCGCGATCGCGCCCGCGACCTTCGCGCGCAGGCGCGCGTGGCGGCGTTCAAGTTCGGGATCCCCGGCCGTGCGCTCCATCGCCGCGCGCTCGATACGCGCGAGTGCGCTCTCGATCCGGGCCAGTGCGTTTTCAGGCGCTTGTTCCGCCATTCGCCCGATGTAGCACATGTTGCGGGCGCGGCAAGCAGGCGCCGTGCGGTTGACGGCGCTGTATCCGCCCCGCAAAGGCACCCCAACGGTGATTCACCGGCCACTTCCGCAGCCAGGACCACGCATGAACCCGATCTTCGCCGCCCAGGCCAATGCCATCCGCGCCCTTTCGATGGATGCGGTCGAGGCCGCCAATTCCGGCCACCCCGGAATGCCGATGGGCATGGCCGACGTCGCGACGGTGCTGTTCAACGATTACCTGAAGTTCGATCCCGCCGATCCCAAATGGCCCGACCGCGACCGGTTCGTGCTGTCCGCCGGCCACGGATCGATGCTGATCTATGCGCTGCTGCACCTGACCGGCTATGCCCGCCCGACGATCGACGACATCCGCAATTTCCGCCAGCTCGGCAGCCCGTGCGCCGGCCACCCGGAGAATTTCGAGCTGCCCGGCGTCGAATGCACCACCGGCCCGCTGGGGCAGGGGCTGGCGATGGCGGTGGGCATGGCGATCGCCGAGCGCCACCTGAACGCCGTGTTCGGCGACGATCTGGTCGATCACCGCACCTGGGTGATCGCCGGCGACGGGTGCCTGATGGAGGGCATCAACCATGAGGCGATCGGGCTGGCCGGCCACCTGAACCTTGGCCGGCTGATCGTGCTGTGGGACGACAACCGCATCACCATCGACGGCGCGGTGTCGCTGTCGTCGAACGAGGACGTGCCGGCGCGCTATGCCGCGACCGGATGGCATGTCGTCGAGTGCGACGGGCATGACCCGGTCAGCATCGCCGCCGCGTTCGACGCCGCGATCGCCGATCCGCGCCCGTCGTTGGTCCGCTGCCGCACGGTGATCGGCAAGGGCGCGCCGAACAAGCAGGGCACGTCGAAGACCCACGGCTCGCCGCTGGGCAAGGACGAGGTCGCCGCCGCGCGCGCCGAACTCGGCTGGAGCGCGGCGCCGTTCGAGGTGCCCGCCGACGTCAGCGCGGCATGGCTGGCCGCCGGGCGGCGCGGCGCCGAGCCTCATGCGGCGTGGAAGGATCGCCTCGCAGCATCTTCCGATCGCGCGGAATTCCAGCGTCGGATCGACGGCGTGCTGCCGGCTGGCGCCGATGCCGCGGACCACATCGGCGCGCTGCTCGCCAACCCGCAGAAGGTCGCGACGCGCAAGGCTTCGGAGCTGGCGCTCGAGCCGCTGACCGCCGCGGTGCCGGAGATGATCGGCGGATCGGCCGACCTGACCGGATCGAACAATACCAAGACCGCCGTGACCGGCCCGCTCGACCGCGATCATTATGCCGGGCGCTACGTCAACTACGGCATCCGCGAATTCGGGATGGGCGCGGCGATGAACGGCATGGCGCTGCACGGCGGGGTGATCCCCTATGGCGGCACCTTCCTGGTGTTTTCCGACTATGCCCGCCCGGCGATCCGCCTGTCGGCGATCCAGCAGGCGCGCGTGCTGTACGTGATGACGCACGATTCGATCGGGCTGGGCGAGGATGGCCCGACCCATCAGCCGATCGAGCATTTGATGGCGCTGCGCGTCATCCCCAACCTGGAGGTCTGGCGCCCGTGCGACGCGGTCGAGACCGCCGAGGCGTGGGCGCTGGGCCTGGCGCGCACCGACGGCCCGTCGCTGTTCGCGCTGACCCGGCAGAACCTGCCGCAGCTTCGTACCGAGGGCGGGATGCTGTCGGCGAAGGGCGCGTACCGGCTGAAGGCGGCGGGCGCGGCGCGACGCGTTGTGCTGATCGCCACCGGATCCGAAGTCGAGATCGCGGTCGGCGTCGCCGAACGGCTCGAAGCCGAGGGGATCGGAGCGGACGTCGTGTCGATGCCGTGCTGGTCGCGGTTCGACGCGCAGGACGCGGCCTATCGCGCCGATGTGCTGCCGCAGGGCGTGCTACGCGTGTCGATCGAGGCCGGCACGACGATCGGTTGGGAGCGCTACACCGGGCTGGACGGGCTGCGGTTCGGTATCGACCGCTTTGGCGCGTCGGCCCCCGCCGAGGCGCTCTATGACTATTTCGGACTGACGGCGGAGAAGATCACGCCCAAGGTTCTCGCCAAGCTGAAGGAGTTGCAGGCATGACGGTGAAGGTTGCGATCAACGGGTTCGGGCGCATCGGCCGCCTGGTGGCGCGCGCGATTCTCGAGCGCGCCGACAGCGGGCTGGAACTGGTGTCGATCAACGACCTGGCCGACGCCAAGTCGAACGCCTGGCTGTTCAGCCGCGATTCGGTCCATGGCAAATATCCGGGCGAGGTGGCCGCCGACGGCAATGACCTGATCGTCGACGGCAAGCGCATCCACGTCACCGCCGAGCGCGATCCGGCCAAGCTGCCGCACGCCGCCAACGGCATCGACCTGGTGCTGGAATGCACCGGCTTCTTCGCCGATCGCGACAGCTGCCAAAAGCATATCGATGCCGGCGCGAAAAAGGTCCTGATCTCCGCCCCCGGCAAGAACGTCGACCTGACCGTCGTCTATGGCGTCAACCACGACAAGCTGGAGGCGGGGCACACGATCGTGTCCAACGCGTCGTGCACCACCAACTGCCTGGCGCCGGTGGCCAAGGTGCTGAACGACACCGTCGGCATCGAACGCGGATTCATGACCACGGTCCACGCCTATACCAACGACCAGAAGATCCTCGACCAGATCCACCCCGACCTGCGCCGCGCCCGCGCCGCCGCGATGTCGATGATCCCGACCACCACCGGCGCCGCGCGCGCGGTGGGCGAGGTGCTGCCCGAACTGAAGGGCAAGCTCGACGGATCGTCGGTGCGCGTGCCGGTGCCGGACGGCAGCCTGATCGACCTGGCCTTCACGCCCAAGCGCGCGACCACCGTCGACGAGATCAACGCGATCCTGAAGGCGGCATCGGAAAGCGGGCCGCTGAAGGGCGTGCTCGCCTATTCCAACGAGCCGCTGGTTTCGATCGACATCGTCCACACCCCGGCATCGTCGACCGTCGACAGCCTGGAGACGGCGGTGATCGACGGTACGCTGGTGCGCGTGGTCAGCTGGTACGACAATGAATGGGGCTTCTCCAACCGGATGGTCGACACCGCCGGGGCGATGGCGAAGCTGATGTAATCGCGGGGGTATCTACCCGGTGGGCGGCGGCGCTTTCTTCGTCACCCCGGACTTGTTCCGGGGTCCACCGGGAGGCGTGGCGGGGCCAGCGACTCTGGCTGGAGGCGTCAACCTGGGTGGACCCCGGAACAAGTCCGGGGTGACGATGTTGCTCAGGGACAAGCGCCGCGCCATCGCTCCGTCGCCAAATGCCGACCCGCCGTAGCTGGAGTGTGAGATGACCAGAGCTTTCAAGACCCTCGACGATCTGGGAGACGTGACCGGCCAGCGCGTGCTGGTGCGCGAGGATCTGAACGTGCCGATGGATGACGGCCGGGTGACCGACGACACCCGGCTGCGCGCCACGCTGCCGACCGTCACCGAACTGGCCGACAAGGGCGCGATCGTGCTGGTGCTCGCCCATTTCGGCCGGCCCAAGGGGCAGCGCAACCCGGAGATGTCGCTGGCGCTGGTCGTCAAACCCTATGAGCAGGTGCTGGGCCGGCCGGTGCGCTTCATCGACGATCAGGGCGCGGCCGACGCGATCGCGACGATGCGGCCCGGCGATATCGGCGTGATCGAGAACACCCGCTTCGATCCGGGCGAGGAGGCGAACGCGCCCGCGACGATCGACCGGCTCGCCGCGCTGGGCGACATCTACGTCAACGACGCCTTTTCCGCCGCGCACCGCGCCCATGCCTCGACCGAGGGGCTGGCGCACCGGCTGCCGGCCTATGCCGGGCGGGCGATGGAGGCCGAACTCGACGCGCTCGACAAGGCGCTGGGCAACCCCGAGCATCCGGTGGCTGCTGTGGTCGGCGGGGCCAAGGTGTCGACCAAGCTCGACGTGCTCAAGCATCTGGTGGCGAAGGTCGATCACCTGATCATCGGCGGCGGTATGGCGAACACCTTTCTCGCCGCGCGCGGGGTCGATGTCGGAAAGTCGCTGTGCGAGCACGACCTGACCGCCACCGCCGACGCGATCATGGACGCCGCCGACCGCGCCGGCTGTACCGTCCACCTGCCCTATGACGTGGTGGTGGCGAAGGAATTTGCCGCGAACCCGTCGTCGCTGCGCACCTGCAACGTCCACGAGGTGGCGGCGGACGAGATGATCCTCGACATCGGCCCGGCGGCGACCGAGGCGCTGGCCGACGTGCTCAAGACCTGCCGCACGCTGGTGTGGAACGGCCCGCTGGGCGCGTTCGAGACCCCGCCGTTCGACACCGCCACCGTCACGCTGGCGCGCACCGCCGCCGCGCTGACCCGCGAGGGATCGCTGGTGTCGGTCGCCGGGGGCGGGGACACCGTCGCCGCGCTCAACCAGGCGGGGGTGGCCGATCGGTTCACCTTTGTCTCGACGGCGGGGGGCGCGTTCCTGGAGTGGATGGAAGGGCGCGAACTGCCGGGGGTGGCGGCGCTGGCGGGGTGATGCCGTCGGTGCGTGGGGCCCACATCGGCCTGCGCGAACCGATTCCCGCCTGCGCGGGAATGACGATGGTAGGATGCGGGCGGGACAGTGCCCGGAGCACGATGCTCTTGCCTTGATCGTCATTGCGAGGGGCGAAGCCCCCGCGGCAACCCAGGACGGCGCACGTTGCGCTGGATTGCTTCCCCCGGCTGCGCCGGGCTCGCAATGACGATGGTTACGCGTCAGCTGGCCGGTCCCGGCTCCTTCAGCAGCGGCACCAGCAGTTCGTTGAGCTGATCGAGGGTGAAGGCGCCGGCCTTCGCATAGCGGATGCGGCCGTCGCGGCCGATCACGATGTTGGTCGGCACGCCGCCCATCGACGCATAGGGCCCCTTGATCCCGCGCGCCGCCGGAATCGCCATCGCCGCGAACAACGGCTTGAGCTTGTTGAGCGGCAGCGAATCCTCGGTCGTGACCGCGAAGACGCGCAGGCCGTGCGGTTGCTGGACCTGGTAATAGCGATCGAGCAGCGGCAGTTCTGTGCGGCACGGCACGCACCACGTCGCCCAGAAATTGAGCACCACCACCGTCCCGCGCAGATCGGCGAGCGTGACCTTCGTCCCGTCGACCAGCCTGACCTCGAAATCGGGCGCGACCGCGCCGACCTTGATCTTGCCCGGCGGGGGCGGGGGCGGGCCGGCCGGTGCCGCCGAGGTTGTGAGCAGAATGAGGGGCAGCAGCAGCGCCCGAACGAGCGAGTTGGCGTTCATGGGCCGGCAGACTGGGCGCGTGTCGGGACCGCGTCAACCATGGCGCCGTCGCGGACATTGCGGAGCGCGGGCGGGCTGACTATCAGCCGCAGCGATACCGCAACACGACCGACGACGCAGGGAGATCGCAATGACGCCGACCGTGAAGGCCATTCTCGCCAATTATGAGTCCGACAATCCCGGCGTGAAGGCCAATCTGGCCCGGATCCTGATGCACGGCCGGCTGGGCGGCACCGGCAAGCTGGTGATCCTGCCGGTCGACCAGGGCTTCGAGCACGGCCCGGCGCGCAGCTTCGCGGTCAACGAGCCGGCCTATGACCCGCATTACCACTATCAGATCGCGGTCGACGCCGGCCTGTCCGCCTATGCCGCGCCGCTGGGGATGATCGAGGCCGGGGCCGACAGCTTCGCCGGGCAGATCCCGACCATCCTGAAGGTCAATTCGTCGAACAGCTGGGCGACCAGCATCAACCAGGCGGTGACCGGCGGCGTCGACGACGCGCTGCGGCTGGGCTGCTCGGCGATCGGCTTCACCATCTATCCCGGCGCCGACGAGGTGTTCGACATGATCGAGGAGATCAAGGAGATGCGCGCCGAGGCGGCATCGGTCGGCATCGCCACGGTGATCTGGTCGTATCCGCGCGGCGGCAACCTGTCGAAGGAAGGCGAACTGGCGCTCGACGTCGGCGCCTATGCCGCGCACATGGCGGCGCTGCTGGGCGCGCACATCATCAAGGTCAAGCTGCCGAGCAACCATATCGAGCAGAAGGACGCGCAGAAGGCGTATGAGGGCACCGACTGGTCGAGCCAGGCGGACCGGGTGAAGCATGTCGTGAAGTCGAGCTTCAACGGGCGCCGCATCGTCGTGTTCTCGGGCGGCGCGGCCAAGGGCGAGGACGCGGTCTATCAGGACGCGCGCGACATTCGCGACGGCGGCGGCAACGGTTCGATCATCGGCCGCAACACCTTCCAGCGCAAGCGCGAGGACGCGCTGGCGATGCTCGACAAGCTGGTGCGGATCTACAAGGGCGAGGAATAGGCTGTGCGGCTGACGCTCCGCACTGTTCTGCCGGTCTCGCTGGCCATCGCCGCGACGCTGACCGGGACCAGTGCGGTGGCGTGCTCGATGATGCCGGGCTACAAAGTCCCGACCAATCTGGAACTCGCTGTCGCCGCGGATACCATCGTCGTCGCCACGGTCGAGGATTCCCGGCCGGGCGACAGCGATTGGTCGGGCTCGGTGATCGCGCGCCCGACCCTGTTGATCAAGGGGCCGGCGTTGCCGGATTCGGTGGAGATCCGGCGGGCCGGGCTGGATGATGCGATGCGACGCAAGGCAACGGTGAGTGCCCCGCGCGAGCTGCGCGCGCCAAATCCTGATGCGATGATGGGGGGATGCGTCCGATATTTCTTCACCCGCGGGATGAAGTTGGTGCTGTTCCTCAAGCGCGATCCAACCGGGGCGCTGGAGCCCTATCGCAGCGCGTTTTCCCGCGATGCCGAGGACGTTTCAAGCGACGACGCGCTGTGGGTCAAAGCAGTCCGCGAGTATGCGGCGATCAGTGTCGTGCCGAAAGAGGATCGCAAGAGGCGGCTTCGACAAAGGATCGAAGAACTGCGTGTTCGAACCGGGGATATCGACGCGATCGCGATCGCGAGCGATATGAACATCGAACTCTCGGGAAAGCGCAGGCCGCCTTATGACTGACCAGTGGCGCGCGGTGGACGCCTATATCGCCGACCGGCTGCTGCCCGCCGATCCGGTGCTCGACGCGGTGCTGGCGGCGAACCGGGCGGCGGGGTTGCCGGCGATCGACGTCGCGCCCGTGCAGGGCAAGCTGCTCCACCTGATCGCGCGGATCGCCCGGCCCAGCCGGATATTGGAGATCGGCACGCTGGGCGGCTATTCGACGATCTGGCTGGCGCGCGCGCTGCCCGCCGGCGGGCGGCTGATCACGATCGAGGCCGACCCGCACCATGCCGCCGTCGCGCGCGACAACCTCAACCGGTCGGGGGTGGGCGACAAGGTCGAGATTTACGTCGGCCAGGCGTCAGAGGCGCTCGACGAGTTGCAGGGGCCGTTCGACCTGATCTTCGTCGACGCGGACAAGGTCAACAATGTCGCCTATCTTCGCGCGGCGCTGGCCATGTCCCGGGCGGGGACGACGATCATCTTCGACAATGTCGTGCGCGCCGGCGCGGTGATGGAGGCCGACAGCGACGACGAAAGCGTTGTCGGAACACGGCGGTTGTACGACGCGATCGCCGCCGAGCCGCGGTTGTCGGCGACGGCGGTGCAGACCGTCGGCGCCAAGGGATGGGACGGATTTCTGATGGCGGTGGTCGATGGTTGACGACGACGATGTGCTCGGGCCGCTCGATCCCGATTTCGCCGCGCGGTTCGAGCGCGACGACAAGCGTCCGGCGTGCCAGCTCTATCTGATCTCCCCGCTCGACGTCGGCGGCGGGTTCGCCGATCGGCTGGCGCGCGCGCTGGACGCGGCGCCGGTCGCCGCGTTCCAGTTCCGCGTCAAGGACGTCGACCAGCATGAGGCGGCGCGGCTGGCCGAGCCGCTCCAGCGCATCTGTCACGATCATGAGGTCGCGTTCATCGTCAACGACAGCGTCAGCCTGGCCAAGCGGCTGGGCGCGGACGGCGTGCATCTGGGGCAGGGCGACGGCGACGCGCGCGAGGCGCGGCAGGTGCTGGGGCCGGACACCCAGATCGGCGTGACCTGCCATGACAGCCGCCACCTGGCGATGGAGGCGGGGGAGGCCGGCGCGGACTATGTCGCGTTCGGCGCCTTTTACCCGACCGCGACCAAGCAGACGCAGCATCGGCCGGATCCGTCGATCCTGTCATGGTGGGGTGCGTTGTTCGAGATTCCGTCGGTCGCGATCGGCGGGATCACGCCTGCGAACGCGCCGCCGCTGATCGCCGCCGGCGCCGATTTCCTCGCGGTATCGCACGCGGTGTGGGGCGGGGACGAGGTTGCGGCGGTGCGGGCGTTTGCCGAGGTGCTTGGTTCGACCTGAGGCAACGCAAACTGGTTTCTGACGTTCAACGATCTCCTGCTTTCAAAAGGGAGTCGAATGAATGCGGAGACTTGTCGCGATCTTGAGCCTGGCCATGACGCCGCTTCCCGTTGCCGCGCAGGCCGTTTCCGCACAGGCCGTCGCCGCGCCGGCGCCCGCGCTCGATCGCTCGATCCTCCACGTTCAGGTGATCCTCGACCATCTCGGTTTTTCGCCCGGCATCATCGACGGGCGCGAGGGTCAATCGCTCAGGGCGGCGCTGCGCGGGTATCAGCAGGCGCGCGGGCTGGCGGTGACGGGGAAGATCGACACCGCGACGCTGGCCGCGCTGCGCGCGCATCGCGCGATCCGACCGGAAGCGCGCGTGACGCTGACCGCGGAGATGCTGGCCGGCCCGTTCATCAATCCCACGCCCAAGGATTATGGGGAGCAGGCGAAGATGCCGTCGCTCGCCTACCGATCGCCGGCCGAGAAACTGGCGGAGATGTTCCACACCTCGCCCAAGATGCTGCTGGAACTGAACGGCGCGGATGCGCCGGTGCGCGCCGGGGCGACGCTGGTGGTGCCCAATGTCGTGCCGGCGTCGCGCGACTACCCAGCCGATGCCAAGCCCGAATGGCGCCGCACGCTCCAGGACCTGAACGTCGACGCGCGCCAGCCGCAGGCGGCAAAGATCGTCGTCGACAAGTCCGAAGGTGTGCTCAAGGTGTTCGACGCCGACGAAAAGCTGGTCGCGCAGTTCAGCGCGACGCTGGGATCGGGGCACGATCCGCTGCCGATCGGCAAATGGAAGATCAACGGCGTCGATACCAACCCGCGCTTCCACTATAACCCCAAGCTGTTCTGGGACGCGAAGACCGGCGACAGCCCCGAGATGCTGCCGCCGGGACCGAACGGCCCGGTCGGGGTGGTGTGGATCGACCTGTCGAAGCCGCACTATGGCATCCACGGCACGCCCGAGCCGCAGACGATCGGCCGCACCGAAAGCCACGGCTGCATCCGGCTGACCAATTGGGACGCGGCGCGGCTGGCGCTGATGGTCAAACCGGGGACGCCCGCGGAATTCCGCCCGTGAGCCTTGCCCAGCCGACCGAACAGCGCACGTTGTGGACTCGACGCAAGACGGTGTTCCGGCTCATCCTGGCGTTCGTGCTGATGTTCGGCCTGGCCCTGCTGACGATGATCCGCTTCACCGAGCAGGCGATCGCGCCGCTTGCCGCGACCCAGGCGGCGCCGGCGCCGGCGCCGGCGGTGGCGGAAGGGCGGGGGGACGGCCTGCCCGTACTGATCGCCCCGGTGGAGGGCGCGGCGATCGTCGATAGCTGGGGCCAGTCGCGCGACAGCGGCGCGCGGCCGCATCAGGGCACCGACATCATGGCGCCGGCCGGCGCGCCGGTGCGCGCCGCCGCCGCCGGCACCGTCGAGAAGCTGTTCGACAGCCAGGCCGGCGGGCACACGCTCTATATCCGATCCCCCGATCGGCGCTGGAGCTATTACTACGCGCACCTGTCGGGCTATGCGCCCGGCATCGTCGCGGGGAAGCCGGTGCGCGCCGGGGACGAGATCGCCTTTGTCGGCGACACGGGGAATGCCGGCGCGGGCAACTATCACCTGCATTTCGGCCTGTCGCGGATGACCCCCGGCGATGGATGGTGGCAGGGCGAGCCGGTCAATCCCTATCCTATGCTTGTCGGAAAAGCGGCGGGGCGCTAAGGGCGCCTGCACAGGCGCTCCGACGCCGGCTCTTTCCAGCAGGTACACACATGAAGATCAGCGGCGTGGACATCCGTCCCGGCAACATCATCGAATATGAAGGCGGCATCTGGAAAGCCGTCAAGATCCAGCACACCCAGCCCGGCAAGGGCGGCGCCTATATGCAGGTCGAACTGAAGAACCTGCGCGACGGCCGCAAGAACAACGTCCGGTTCCGTTCGGCCGAGACGGTCGAGCGCGTGCGGCTGGACACCAAGGATTTCCAGTTCCTCTATCCAGAGGGCGACATGCTGGTGTTCATGGACAAGGAAAGCTATGAGCAGACCAGCCTGCCGCGCGACCTGCTCGGCGACGCCGCCGCCTTCCTCCAGGACGGGATGGACGTGGTGATGGAGCTGTACGACGAGGACCCGATCAGCGTGCAGCTGCCCGATACGATCGAGGCGATGATCGTCGAGGCCGACGCGGTGGTGAAGGGCCAGACCGCGTCATCGAGCTACAAGCCCGCGATCCTCGACAATGGCGTGCGCGTGATGGTGCCGCCGCACATCGGCGCCGGCACGCGGATCGTCGTCGACGTCTACGAACAGACCTACGTCCGCCGCGCGGACTGAACAGAGCGCCGTCCGCCGCGCGGACTGAACAGAGCGACGTCCGCCGCGCGGACTAATCGGCCCGCGCCCATTCCGGCGCGGGGATTTGGAGCATCAACTTGGTCAGTCATTCCGGCCTCATCACGATCATGGAGCGCGCCGTCCGCAAGGCGGCGCCGCGGCTGCGGCGTGACTTCAACGAGGTTCAGCACCTCCAGGTGAGCCGCAAGGGCCCCGCCGATTTCGTCTCTGTCGCCGACAAGCAGGCCGAAGAGACGATCGTCGAGGAACTGCGCAAGGCACGCCCCGACTGGGGTCTGCTGCTGGAGGAAGGCGGCACGATCGAGGGCGATCCGACCAAGCCGCGCTGGATCGTCGACCCGCTCGACGGCACCAGCAACTTCCTGCACGGCATCCCGCATTTCGCGATCTCGATCGCGGTCGAGGACCCGATGGGCGCGGGCGGCAAGCCCGAGATCACCCATGGCATGGTCTATCAGCCGCTGACCGACGAGGGATTCTGGGCCGAAAAGGGGCGCGGCGCCTGGTTGCAGGGGCAGCGGCTGCGCGTTTCGGCGCGGCGCGAGCTGGCGGATTCGCTGATCGCGACGGGCATTCCGTTTCTGGGCCATGGCAATTTTGCCGAGTGGAGCCGGATCTTCGGCGCGGTCGCGCCAGAGGTGGCGGGCATCCGCCGGTTCGGATCGGCGGCGCTCGATCTCGCCTGGGTCGCGGCGGGGCGGTACGACGGGTTCTGGGAAAGCGGGCTCCAGCCGTGGGACGTCGCGGCGGGCCTGATCCTGGTCAAGGAAGCGGGCGGCTTCGTCACCGATTTCCGCGGGCAGGACCGGATGATCGAGCGGCGCGAGGTGCTGGCCGCCAACGACGCGCTGCAATCGCGGCTGCACAAGCTGCTCGCCAACGCGCTGCGCTGACGCGCCGGTTCCGACGGCGGCGCGTCGATGCGTATACGAAAGCTTAGTTGCGAGTCATTCTCATAGGGTCTGACCCTTGCCCGGCTAGGGGTCCCGGCCTAAAGCCGCCGCAGTATTTTTCGCACCTGCGAGCACAAACTTGGTCGACCTTTCGCAATATCTCCCGATCCTGCTGTTCCTCGGCGTGGCGATCCTGTTGTCGGGCGCCTTCGTGGTGCTGCCGATGCTGGTCGCGCGCCTGACCGGCACGCACCAGCCGACGGCGGAAAAGCTCAGCGAATATGAATGCGGTTTCCCCGCGTTCGAGGATTCGCGCAGCCAGTTCGACGTGCGCTTCTATCTGGTGGCGATCCTGTTCATCATCTTCGATCTGGAGGCGGCGTTCCTCTATCCGTGGGCGGTGACGGTGTTCGATCTGGGATGGGTCGCCTGGGGATCGATGATGGTGTTCATCGCCGAACTGGCGCTTGGACTCGCCTATGCCTGGAAGAAGGGGGCGCTCGAATGGGAGTGATCCTGTCACCGTCGGAAAATGCCTTTCCGACCGAAAATCGCGCGCCCGACCAGGCGTTCTTCGACGACATGAACGCCGAGCTGGGCGACAAGGGCTTCCTCGTCACCTCGACCGAGGAGCTGTTCCAGTGGGCGCGTACCGGCAGCCTGTGGTGGATGACATTCGGCCTGGCGTGCTGCGCGGTCGAGATGATCCACGTCAACATGCCGCGCTATGACATGGAACGGTTCGGCGCCGCGCCGCGCGCCAGCCCGCGCCAGTCCGACGTGATGATCGTCGCGGGCACGCTGTGCAACAAGATGGCCCCGGCGCTGCGCAAGGTCTATGACCAGATGTCGGAGCCGAAATACGTCATCTCGATGGGATCGTGCGCGAACGGCGGCGGCTATTACCACTATAGCTACAGCGTCGTGCGCGGTTGCGACCGGATCGTGCCGGTCGACATCTACGTCCCCGGATGCCCGCCGACCGCCGAGGCGCTGCTCTATGGCGTGATGCAGCTCCAGCGGAAGATCCGCCGCGTCGGGAGCCTGGAACGGTGAGGGCGCCCGCGCCACGCTATCTGGCCAACGACGGGGTGATCGATACGGCCACCGCCGCGCTGGGCGCGATGCTGCTGGAAGCGACCGACCTGGTCGGCGAGATTTCGCTGACCGTCGATCGCGAACGGCTGGTCGAGGCGATGGTCGCGCTGCGCGACACGCCGGGACTGGAATTCCAGCAGTGCATGGAGATCGCCGGGGTCGACTATCCGTCGCGGCCCGACCGGTTCGACGTGGTCTATTGCCTGCTCAGCCTGACCCGCAACCACCGCATCCGCGTGCGCGTGATCACCGATGAGGTGAAGCCGGTGCCATCGGTGACGTCGCTGTGGCCCAACGCCGGCTGGCTGGAGCGCGAGGTGTACGACATGTACGGCGTGTTGTTCTCCGCCAACCCGGACCTGCGCCGCATCCTGACCGATTACGGCTTTCGCGGCCATCCGCAGCGCAAGGATTTCCCGCTGTCGGGCTATGTCGAGCTGCGCTATTCGGAAGAGGCGAAGCGCGTCGTCTATCAGCCGGTCAGCCTGGCGCAGGATTTCCGCAACTTCGACTTCATGAGCCCGTGGGAAGGGGCGGCCTATGTGCTGCCCGGTGACGAGAAGGCGGCCGCGCCGCCAGCGCCCCCGGCCCCCGCCGCGCCGGCGGCTGCTGTCGCTCCGCCGCCGCCCGCGCCACCGCCGGTGCCCGAGGCCAAGGGCGCGCCGTCGCCGGTGACCGCCGACGACCTGCACAAGGCCGACGCGCCAGCCGCCGAGGCGAAGACCCCGCGCGTCCGCAAGCCCAAGACGACCGATGGCACCGCCGACAGCGGTGCCGGCAAGCCGACGCCCGATGCCGGCGCCAAGCCCGCCGACCCCGACGTGGTCAAGAAGCCGCGCCGCAGCGCCAAGCCCAAGAGTGATGAGTCATGAGCGACCAGCTCGAGAAACTCGCAGGTCTGACCGACGCCGAAAGCCCCGAGGTGGGTGACGTCGCGATCCAGAACTACACGATCAATTTCGGTCCGCAGCACCCGGCGGCGCACGGCGTGCTGCGGCTGGTGCTGGAGTTGGACGGCGAGATCGTCGAGCGGGTCGATCCGCACGTCGGCCTGCTCCATCGCGGCACGGAAAAGCTGATCGAGTACAAGACCTACCAGCAGGCGCTGCCGTATTTCGACCGGCTCGACTATTGCTCGCCGCTGGGGATGGAGCACAGCTACGTCCTGGCGGTGGAGAAGCTGCTCGACCTGGAGGTGCCGATCCGCGCGCAATATCTGCGCGTGTTCTTCGCCGAGCTGACCCGCATCTGCAATCACATGCTGAACCTGGGTTCGCACGTGATGGACGTCGGCGCGATGACGCCGAACCTGTGGCTGTTCGAGATCCGCGAGGATTGCCTCAACTTTTTCGAGCGCGTGTCCGGCGCGCGGATGCACTCCAACTATTACCGCGTCGGCGGCGTGCACCAGGATGCGCCGCTCAAGCTGCTGACCGATATCGGCGACTGGCTCGACACGCGCCTGCCGCGCCTGTTCGAGGACGCGATCAGCCTGGTCGCGGAGAACCGCATCTTCAAGCAGCGCAACGTCGACATCGCCGTGGTCAGCCGCGACGACGCGGTGCGCTGGGGCTTTTCCGGCCCGATGATCCGCGGATCGGGCATCCCGTGGGATATCCGCAAAAGCCAGCCCTACGACGTCTATGATCGCATGGACTTCGAGGTGCCGGTCGGCACGCGCGGCGACTGCTATGACCGGTTCATGGTGCGGGTCGAAGAGGTCCGCCAGTCGGCGCGGATCATGAAGCAGTGCCTGCGCGACATGCCCGAAGGGCCGGTGATGACGCTGGACCGCAAGGTCGGCCCGCCGCCGCGCGCGGACATGAAGCGGTCGATGGAGGCGCTGATCCATCACTTCAAGCTCTATTCGGAGGGCTATCACGTGCACGCCGGCGAAGTGTATGTCGCGACCGAAAGCCCCAAGGGCGAATTCGGCGTCTATCTGGTGAGCGACGGCAGCAACAAGCCGTACCGCTGCAAGATCCGGCCGACCGCGTTCAGCCATCTGCAGGCGATGGATTTCATGGCGAAGGGCCACATGCTGGCCGACGTCACCGCGATCCTGGGCGCCATGGACATCGTGTTCGGGGAGTGTGACCGATGAGTCTGTTGCTTTCTCTCGCTTTCGCCGCCGCCGCGCAGGCCGCTCCGGCCGCGACGCCGCCCGCGCCGCCGCCGCCGTCGGTGTCGATGGACGTCGCCCGCGCGCGGGTGGAAAAGGTCAAGACGCTGTTCGCGGTGGCCGCCAGCGGCGATGCCGCCGCGCTGGCGAAGATCGCCGCCGCCGGGGCGACCACCGACATCAACGGCGCGATGGGCCTGCTGAGCACCGCGACCATCACCGGGCTGAAGGGCTGTACGCGGGTCAAGCCGTATGAGGTCAATGAGACCGACGTGGTGCTGACGCTGAAATGCACCGGCGGGTTGCCGACGGACACCACCGCCGTGGTCACTTTTTCCGCCGACGGCCAGATCGAAAAGGTCGGCGCCAACCAGTCGGTTTACGTGCCGCCCGCGCCGGCGGAGTCGCGCTGATGCGCGCAGGGAAGATTTCGAACGATGGCTGACGCCGCCCATATCCCCGACGAGGCCGAAACCCGCGAGCGCTGGGGCGCGTTCGCGTGGACCGAGGACAACCAGCGCAAGGCGAACGAGGTCATCGGACGCTATCCGCCCGGTCGCCAGCAGTCGGCGTCGATCCCGCTGCTCGACCTGGCGCAGCGCCAGGTCGGCGCGGAGACGCAGACGCAGGGCTGGTTGCCGGTGCCGGTGATCGAGTTCGTAGCGCGCCAGATCGGCGTGCCGTACATGCGCGTGTTCGAGGTCGCGACCTTCTACACCATGTTCAACCTCGCCCCGGTCGGCCGCTATCATGTGCAGGTGTGCGGCACGACGCCGTGCATGTTGCGCGGATCGGACGATGTGCTGGCGGCGTGCCGCAATCGCGGGCTGGCCAAGGGCAAGACCACGCCCGACGGGCTGTTCACGCTGACCGAGGTGGAGTGCATGGGCAATTGCTCGTCCGCGCCGATGGTGCAGATCAACGACGATAACTACGAGGACCTGGACTACGACCGGATGAGCGCGATCCTGGAGACGCTGGCCAACGGCGGGACGCCGAAGCCCGGCACGCAGGAACCCGGCCGTCACACGGTCGAGCCGGTCGGCGGGCCGACCACGCTGAAGGCGATGGTCGACGCCAACCACGATTACCGGGGGGAATGGTGATGGGCACGATCATCGCCATCGTTATCGGCATCATCGCCATCGTGGTGGCGATCAAGGTCATCGGCGCGGTGCTGGGCTTCGCGATCGGGTTGGCCGTGGCGGTCGTCGCCTATTTCGCGGCGGAAAAGCTGCTCGGGCAGGGGCGTTAGGTCATGCTGGCAGACAAGGATCGCATCTTCACCAATCTCTACGGCTATCAGCCGTGGACGATCGACGCCGCCATCCAGCGCGGCGACTGGGACAATACCAAGGCGCTGCTCGCACTGGGGCAGGACACGATCATCGACCGGATCAAGGCATCGGGCCTGCGCGGTCGCGGCGGGGCGGGGTTCCCGACCGGCACCAAATGGTCGTTCATGCCCAAGGAACCGCGCCCGGACCGGCCGAATTTCCTGGTGATCAACGCCGACGAATCCGAGCCGGGTTCGTGCAAGGACCGCGAGATCATCCGCCACGATCCGCACAAGCTGATCGAGGGCGCGCTGGTCGCCGGCTTCGCGATGCGCGCGCGTGCCGCGTACATCTACATTCGCGGCGAGTATATCCGCGAGGCGGAGACGCTGTTCGCCGCCATTGCGGAAGCGTATGACCGCGGCTTCATCGGCAAGAACGCCTGTGGCTCGGGCTATGATTTCGACGTGTTCTGCCACCGCGGCGCCGGCGCCTACATCTGCGGCGAGGAAACCGCGATGCTGGAGAGCCTGGAGGGCAAGAAGGGCCAGCCGCGCCTGAAGCCGCCGTTCCCGGCCGGCGCTGGCCTCTATGGCTGTCCGACCACGGTCAACAACGTCGAATCGATCGCGGTGGCGCCGACGATCCTGCGGCGCAGCCCCGAATGGTTCGCCAGCTTTGGCGCGGAGAACAACAAGGGCACCAAGCTGTTCCAGATCAGCGGCCATGTGAACACGCCGTGCGTGGTCGAGGAAGCGATGAGCATCCCGTTCCGCGAGCTGATCGAAAAGCATTGTGGCGGCATTCGCGGCGGCTGGGACAATCTGCTGGCGGTGATCCCCGGCGGATCGTCGGTGCCGCTGGTCCCGGCGGCGCAGATCATGGACGCGCCGATGGATTTCGACGGGCTGAAGGCGGTCGGATCGGGCCTTGGCACCGCCGCCGTCATCGTCATGGACAAGTCGACCGACATCGTCCGCGCGATCAGCCGGCTGTCCTATTTCTACAAGCATGAGAGCTGCGGCCAGTGCACCCCGTGCCGTGAGGGCACCGGCTGGATGTGGCGGGTGATGGAACGGCTGCGCACCGGCGACGCCGACATTTCCGAGATCGACACGCTGCAACAGGTGACCAAGCAGGTCGAGGGCCACACCATCTGCGCGCTGGGCGACGCGGCGGCGTGGCCGATCCAGGGCCTGATCCGCCATTTCCGCCCCGAGATCGAGCGCCGCATCATCGAGCGGCAGGGCGCGGGCGACGCCCCGATGCAGGAGGCGGCGGAGTGAGGTTTGGGTTGGCCCCCCTTGCACTGATCGCGGCGATGACGGCCGGCGCGGCGCACGCGCAGGAGACCGGCAGTATGCGGCCGGACACTTCTCCCGTCGGCGTGCCCGAGGGGCGTTCGACCGGCGATGCCGCGCGCGCAGTTCATGACGACTTCGCGCAGTGCATCGTCAAGCGCCACTATATCCAGGTGACGAAGACGCTCGCCGGCCCGACCGATCTGGCGAAGGACCACACCACGCTGCCCAAGCTGATGGACAAGGCGTGTTTCTTCGGCAGCAGTTCGGTCGGGAAGGTGGGCGGTCTCGAGAGCGTCGAGGTGACGACGAATCCAATCGCCTTTCGCGGCGGGCTGTTCAAGGCGCTGGTGGTCAAGGATTTCGCGCGGAAGCCGGTCGCGTTTGGCGCCACGCCGGTCGAAATGATCGGCGACAACAGCGACATGCTCACCTTTGCGGACTGTGTGGTGCGTCGAAACCCTGCCGCCAGCCTGACCCTGATCAAGACCACCGCCGGCGCGGCGGCCGAACAAGCGGCGCTCGGCGCGCTCACGCCCGATCTGAGCGAGTGCGCGGCGCAGAATCGGCTGTCGATGCGCAAGGGCACTTTGATCGGTTTTGTGGCCGAGGCCTATTACCGTGAATCGATCGCCGCCAAATCGATGGGGGTCCGTTGATGTCCAGTTTTTCCGCGCACCGGGTAGCCCTGTCGAGCCTCGCCGCCGCCGCGCTGGCGCTGGTGCCGCACGCCGCGATGGCGAAGGACGGCGACAACGCGCTCGCCGAACAGGCGCTGCGCAACTTCGCGAAATGCGCGGTGGAGCGGTCGCCGTCGGGGGCACAGGCGCTGATGGCGATGGATTTCAATTCGCCGGATTACGCCAAGGCGCTGACCCGCTATGCGCGCGGCAACGCCAATTGCGCGAGCGGGGCCAAGCTGAAGTTCGGCGGGGCGTTGTTCGCCGGCGATCTGGCCGAGGCGCTGGTGCCCGATGCGCTGCACGGCGCGTCGCTGGAGGCGCGTATCGCCGCCGCCCCGGCCGCCGCGCAATTGCCGCCGCGCAACGAGAGCGAGGCGATCGGCATGTGCGTGGTCCGCGCCGTGCCCGCCGCCGTCGCGCAGGTGCTGGCCACCGAACCCGGCACCCGTGCCGAGATCGACGCGCTCCAGCAGACCGGCGACGCGCTGCCGAAATGCGTCCGCACCGGCATGACGGTGCGGTTCAACCGTCCGATGGTGCGGGCGCTCTATGCGCTCGGCGCCTATCGCCTGCTCACCGATCCCGGCGCCGCGCCGGCTGCTGGTAACTGATATGCCCAAACTCAAAGTCGATGGGATCGAGGTCGAAGTCCCCGCCGGCGCCACCGTGCTCCAGGCGTGCGAGGCGGCCGGCAAGGAAATCCCGCGTTTCTGCTATCACGAGCGGCTGTCGATCGCCGGCAACTGTCGCATGTGCCTGGTCGAGGTGAAGCCCGGACCGCCCAAGCCGCAGGCGAGCTGCGCGCTGCCGGCGGGCGACAATCAGGAGGTGTTCACCAACTCCGCGATGGTCAAGGCCGCGCGCGAAGGGGTGATGGAGTTCCTGCTGATCAACCACCCGCTCGACTGCCCGATTTGCGATCAGGGCGGCGAGTGCGACTTGCAGGACCAGTCGGTCGCCTATGGCCG
>NZ_DATMGG010000208.1:0-6319 GCF_035555815.1 Sphingomonas sp. | reverse complement strand
GTTGGGTATCGAGAACGACGGGCCGGGCCTGCTTGACGCGCTGGGCGACGCGGCGATCGACGTCGAGAGCTGCATCGTCGATACCGACGTTCCCCAGCTTTCGGTGCTGCCCGCCGGCACGCGATCGAACAGCGATACCGAACTGCTGGGCAGCGCGCGCGCGGCGGTGGTGCTCGATCGCCTCGCCTCGGCCAATCCGCGCCGCATCGTGATCTTCGATTCTCCGCCCGCGCTGGCGGCGTCGCCGGCATCAGTGCTGGCGGGGCAGGTCGGGCAGGTGCTGGTGGTGGTCCGCGCCGACCGCACCGGCGAGCGCGATCTGCGTGAGGCGGTGTCGCTGCTCGACGGGTGCGATCATGTGCAGCTGGTCATCAATTCGGTCGCCTTCCAGCCCGGCGGGCGTCGGTTCGGCGGCTATTACGGACGGGAGCCGGCGGAATGAAGCGGCTGACGCTGATCGTCGCGCTGGGCGGCGTCGCGGTGGCGACACCCGCGATCGCGCGCGATCGCCAGATCACGCCCTATATCGAGGTGGGGCAGGTGCTCACCGCCGATCTCCAGTCGGGCGACGTGCTGACCTATTCGAGCATCGGCGCGGGCGTCGACGCGTCGATCCAGACGCGTCGCGTCGAGGTGCAGCTGAGCTATAAATATGAGCGGCGCATTTCGTGGGACGACAAGTTCGACGACGGCGACGTCCATTCGGGGCTGGCGCGCGCGGCGGTGAAGGTCGCGCGCGGGGTCACGCTGGAGGGCGGGGCGATCGCCACGCGCGCGCGCTCGGACATCCGCGGCGACGCGCCGGGCAATCTCGCCGGCAATCCGCGCAACGTCAGCCAGGTCTATTCCGCCTATGCCGGCCCGACCGTCGCCACCCAATTGGGCGACGCGACACTGAGCGCCGGATATCGGCTGGGTTACACCAAGGTCGAGGCACCCAGCCTGCCGGCGGTGCTGCCGGGCCAGCCGCGCCGCGACAATTTCGACGATTCGACCAGCCAGCTCGCCAGCGCCAGCATCGGCACGCGCGCGGGGACGGTGTTGCCCGTCGGCGTCACCGTATCGGGGGCGTGGCAGCGCGAGGACGTCAGCCAGCTCGACCAGCGTTACGACGGCAAGTTCGCGCGTATCGACGCGGTGCTGCCGGTGACGCCGACGATCGCGGCGGTGGCCGGCGTTGGCTACGAGAAGATCGAGATCAGCCAGCGCGATCCGCTGCTGATCGCGGGCACGACCATTCCGGTCACCGACAACAACGGCCGTTTCGTCACCGACCCCGCCAGCCCGCGCCGGCTGGCCTATCAGACCGACGGACTGTTCTGGGACGCGGGCGTCGTCTGGCGCCCCAGCCGCCGTACCATGCTGGAGGCGCGGGTCGGCCGCCGCTACGACACGATGAGCTACACCGCGTCGTTCACCCATCAGATCAACCAGGGCAGCGGCATCCAGGTGGGCGTGTACGACAGCGTCGACAGTTTCGGGCGCGGACTGGGGCAGGCACTGGCCAATCTGCCGACCAGCTTCGATACCGGTGCCGATCCGTTCGGCGACCGATTCAACGGCTGCGTGTTCGGCCGACAGGGAACCAATGCCGGCGGGTGCCTCAACCCGCTGCTGGGGTCGGTCACGACCGCCAATTTCCGTTCGCGCGGCGTGGCGGCGATCTACTCGGCCAATGTCGGCCGTAATCGCTTCGGCATCGGCGCTGGTTACGACAACCGCCGCTATCTGCTGCCCGCCGGGATCATTCCGGGTGTGTCCCTGAACGGGATCGCCGACGAGACGTGGTACGGCCAGCTTTCGGCCGGCCGCCAGCTCAGCCGGCGCTCGTCGATCGATGCCAACGCCTATGTCACCTATTTCGACAGCGGCATGGTGGGGGCGCCCGACGTGTTCGGCGGCGGGGCGACCACCAGCTATTCCTATAACTTCGGCCATTTCGGCGCGATCGCGACGTTGGGCCTGTATGCGTTCGATCAGGACATTCCCGGCACCAGCACCGACGTATCGGCGCAGGGCCTGCTGGGGATGCGCTATTCCTTCTGACGAAATCGCGGGCACCGCGCCCGACGGAGCGTAAACGATGTACGATGACCATTATGGATTGAGCGGGCGTCCGTTTCAGCTGACCCCCGATCCGCGATTCTGGTTCGATACCGCCACCCACCGCAAGGCGATGGCGTATCTGGGCTATGGCCTGAGCCAGGGTGAGGGCTTCATCGTCATCACCGGCGATATCGGGGCGGGCAAGACCACGCTGGTCGGCCATCTGACGGGGACGATCGATCGCGAACGGTTGAACGTCATCACCATCGTGTCGACCCAGATCGCCGCCGACGACCTGTTGCGCACCGTGCTGATCGGGCTGGGCGGCGACGGCGCCGGCATGACCAAGGCCGACCTGCTCCGCGCGATCGAGAAGGGGCTGCACGCCACCGCGCGCGCCGGCCGCCGCACGCTGCTGATCGTCGACGAGGCGCAGGCGCTGCCGGTCGACAGCCTGGAGGAGCTGCGGATGCTCTCCAATTTCCAGGCGGGCGGCTATCCGCTGCTCCAGATCTTCCTGCTCGGACAGCCCGAGTTCCGCGACCGTTTGCAGGACCCCCGGCTCGAACAGCTTCGCCAGCGGGTGATCGCGATGCACCATCTGGGGCCGATGGAGGCCGAGGAGACCGAAGCCTATCTGACGCACCGGCTGTCGGTGGTCGGCTGGGACGGGCGCCCGCGCTTCACCCCGGCGGCGGTCAGCGCGCTGCACGCCTGGTCGGGCGGCATCCCGCGCCGGCTCAACCAGCTTGCCGGGCGGGTGATGCTGTTCGGCGCGCTTGAGCAGCTTGACGTGTTTTCGGGCGACGACGTCGAAACGGTGATCGCCGATTTCGATCAGGACGCCACCGCCCCACGTGCGAACGCCGCCGATCCCGCGCCGGAGGCGATCTCGCAGCCGCGCCCGATCCGCGCGGACATGGCGCCGCCGCCGTCGGCGGCGGTAGATCTTGCCACCGATCGCCGGATCAGCGACCTCGAACAGCGACTGGCCGAACAGGATGCGGCGTTGCGCCGCGTGCTGACGCTGCTTGTCGACTGGGTCGAGACCGACGAGCGCCGGCCGGACCTAAGCCCGCTGCTCAAGCAGGCTGGATGACGGAACGATGCGCAACGCGCTCTCGGTCGACGTCGAGGAATGGTTTCAGGTCGGCGCGTTCGAGCGGACGATCGACCGTGACGACTGGGAGACGCTCGAAACGCGTGTCGCGGCCAATACCGGGCGCGTGCTCGACCTGTTCGACGAGGCTGGCGTCAAGGCGACGTTCTTCACCCTGGGCTGGGTCGCGGAGCGCAATCCCGCGCTGATCCGCGATATCGTCGGCCGCGGGCATGAGATCGCCAGCCACGGATGGGCGCACGACAGGGTGTTCACCTTCACCCCCGATCAGTTTCGCGCCGATCTGGCACGTGCGCGCGGCGTGATCGAGGATGCCGCCGGGGTGGCGGTCACCGGCTATCGCGCCCCGAGCTTTTCGATCGATACGCGAACCCCCTGGGCGCACGCGGTGCTGGCCGAGGCGGGATATGCCTATTCGTCGAGCGTCGCGCCGCTCCGCCACGATCATTACGGCTGGGTCGGCGCGCCGCGCCACGCGCATCGCCCGCTGAGCGATTCGCCGCTGATCGAGCTGCCGGTGACGATCATGCCTGTGCTCGGCCGCACGGGGACGGCGGGCGGCGGCTTCTTTCGCCTGCTGCCGTCGCATTTCACCGACAGGGCGATCCGGGCGGAGAACGCCTCGGCACGCCCGGCGGTATTCTACTTCCATCCGTGGGAAGTCGACCCCGACCAGCCGCGTGTCGCCAACGCCCCGTTCAAGTCGCGTCTGCGCCACTATAGCCGGCTTGGCGCGATGGCGGGCAAGCTTTCCACGCTGGTCCGCCGCCACGCCTGGGACCGGACCGACCGCGTCGTCGCCGGCGAGGCGGAGCGTCTGGCGTGAATGTGCCGCTGCTCGATCGCCCGGTCGCCTGTCGCCGCGCCACGCTCACCGACGCGGACGAGCGCGCGCGGATCGCCGCGTTCGTCGCCGGGCATGGGCAGGGGACGCCGTTCCACCTGGCCGAATGGACCATCGCCGTCGCCGAAGGGTGCGGGCAGGCGGGCCGCTATCTGATCGCCGAGGCCGCCGACGGCGCGCTGGCGGGGGTGCTGCCGCTGACGCTGGTCCGATCGCCGCTGTTCGGCTCCGCGCTGGTCTCGGCCGGGTTCGGGGTCGGCGGCGGGATATTGGCGCGCGATGCGGCGACCTCGCGGGCGCTGGCCGATGCGGCGTGGGCGATCGCGACCGACGCGGGCGCGCCCAGTCTTGAGTTGCGCGGCGGGGAAGCGCCAGGCGGCGCGTTCCATACCGACACCGATACCTATCTGGGCTTCGTCACCGATCTGGCGCCAGACGACGATGCGCAGTTGGCCGCGATCCCGCGCAAACAGCGCGCCGAGGTCCGCAAGTCTTTCGACAAGGGGCTGAGCATCGCCGTCGGCCGCGATGCCGCCGATCGCCGGGCGCACTACCTCGTCTATGCCGAATCGGTCCGTAACCTGGGTACGCCGGTATTTCCCGCGCGGCTGTTCGCGGCGGTGCTGCGGGCGTTTGGTGAGCGCGCCGACATTCTGACCGTGTCGCACGGCGGCACGCCGGTCGCGAGCGTGCTGAGCCTCTATTGGAACGGTACCGTCTATCCGTATTGGGGGGGGGGCACCGAGGCGGCGCGCGGGCTGCGCGCCAACGACGCGATGTATCACGCGCTGATGAACCACGCGCGGCGGCGCGGCTGCACCCGGTTCGATTTCGGGCGGTCAAAGGCGGGCACCGGGGCGGCGGCGTTCAAGCGCAACTGGGGGTTCGATGGCGTACCGCTGGCGTATCACGTCCGCACCGCCGATGGTGCCGCGCCGCGCGCGGTCAACCCGCTCGATCCCAAATATGCGCGGCGGATCGCGATGTGGAAGAAACTGCCGCTGCCGGTCGCCAACCTGATCGGCCCGTGGATCGCGCGGGGGCTGGGTTGATGGGCGACATATTGTTCCTCGCGCACCGGGTGCCGTTTCCGCCCGATCGCGGCGACAAGATCCGCGCCTATCACATCCTGAAGCACCTTGCGGCGCACAAGCGGGTCCACCTGATCGCCTTTGCCGATGGGCCGGGCGACATGGCGGCCAGCGACGGGCTGGACGGCCTGACCGCCAGCCAATCGATCCAGTGGCGGTCGAAGTCGCGCATCCGCGCGATGATCGAGGCGCTGCTGACGCGGCAAGCGGCGTCGATCACCGCGTTTCGCCACCCGAAGGTGCCCGGCGCGGTCAAGACGGCGCTCGAACGCCATGCGATCGACACCATCTACGTATTTTCCAGCCAGATGGCGCAATATGTGCCGGCCGATCCGCGCCAGCACGTGGTGATGGACTTCGTCGACGTCGATTCGGCCAAGTTCGCCGACTACGCCTTGACCGCGCGATGGCCGTTCAACTGGCTGTACCGGCGCGAGGCGAAACTTCTGCTGGCACATGATCGCCAGGTCGCCGCGCGCGCCGACGCCAGTCTGTTCGTCAGCGAGGCGGAGGCGGCGGTGTTCCGTGAGCGCACCGGCGCCGAGCGTGTCGGTGCGGTGGAGAACGGCATCGACACGGTGACGTTCGATCCCGCCGCGTCCTTCGACCCGATCGAAACGTCGGGGCCGCTGATCGTCTTCACCGGACAGATGGATTACCCGCCCAATGTCGAGGCGGTGCGCTGGTTCGCCGATGCGGTGCTGCCGCAGGTCCAGCGGCGCCACCGCGACGCACGGCTGGCGATCGTCGGGCGCAGCCCATCGCCGGAAGTGACCGCGCTGGCCGCCATCGATGGCGTCATCGTCACCGGTGAAGTGCCAGATGTGCGCGGATGGCTGGCAGCCGCGGCGGTAGTGGTCGCGCCGCTGAAACTGGCGCGCGGGATCCAGAACAAGGTGCTGGAAGCGATGGCGATGGCGCGACCGGTGGTGGCATCAGGCCCGGCGGCCGAGGGAATCGATCACGCTGACACGATCCGGGTCGCCGACGGTGCGGACGCCATGGCCGACGCGGTCGCGACGCTGCTCGATGACCCCGACAGCGCCGTTGCGCTCGGCGGGCGCGCCCGCGCGCGGGTGCAGGCGCGCTATGGCTGGGATGCGCGGCTGGCGGTGCTGGATGATCTGATCGGGCTGACCGCGCAGCCCGGACCTGAGACGGTGGCTGCATGACGATCGCCTATCCGCGCCGCAGCCTCATGCCGTCGATCGCGGCGGC
>NZ_DATMGG010000207.1:0-6700 GCF_035555815.1 Sphingomonas sp. | reverse complement strand
ACCGGCCGGTCGAACAACAGGATCGCCGCGATCACCGCCAGCGTGATGACGGTGTTCATGACCACGCCCGATCGGGTGATCTCCTCCACCCGGTCCCAGCGCCCGGCGCCGATGTTCTGCGCCGCCATCGCGCTCACCGCCGCGCCGATCGCCATCGCCGGCATCTGGATGTAGGTCCACAGCTGCTGCGACACGGCATAGGCGGCGGCGGTATCGACCCCCAGCCGGTTGACCAGCCCGACCATCGTCAGCCCGGCGGAGGACATCACCAGCATCTGCGCGCCCATCGGCAACCCCTTGGCAACGATGGTGCGCACCAGCGCCGCCTCCGGGATCAGGTAGCGCAGCTCGGCGCCACGCAGCCGGATCGGCAGGTCGCGGGCATAGACGTAGATGACCAGACCAATGGTGGAGACCGCCCCGGCGATCAGAGTCGCGGTCGCCGATCCGGCGATGCCCATGCGCGGAAACGGCCCGAGCCCGGCGATCAGCAGCGGGTTCATCGCACTGTCGATTACCACGCTCAGCGCCATGAACCACAGCGGCGTCAGCGCATCGCCGGCCCCGCGCAGGCTCATCTGGATCATCACCCCCAGCATCGACAGCGGCAGTCCCAGGAAGATGACGCGCAGATAGGCGAGCGCCATCGCCTGCGCCTCCCCTGGGGTCGCCAGGAGATGAAGGATCGCGGGCGCAAAGATCCAGCCGAGCGCGGCGATCAGCACCGCCCCGCCTACCACCAGACCGAACGCGGACCCGAACGCGCGCCGCGCCGCGTCGATATCATGGCGGCCGATCGATTGGCCGATCAGGATCGTCGCCGCCATGCCGAAACCGAACACCGCGCCGAACGTCAGGAACATGATGATGTTGGCGTTGGAGGTCGCCGCCAGCGCGCTTTCGCCCAGGAACCGGCCGACCCAGATCGAGTTGATCGACCCGTTGAGCGACTGGAGGATATTCGAGCCGAGCGTCGGCAGCGCGAACACCAGCAGCGTGCGGCCGATCGGCCCTTGCGTCAGGTCGTGCACAGGGCGCGGCATCGCGGGCTATCCTTTGGTTTCGCGCAAGGGCGGGCACAGCAGATCGGCCGCGGGCGCCTCGACGGCGCGCGACGCGAACGGGGTTCGGCGATCCAAACTCACCCCAACCGCGCCAGCGCCGCGCCCAGCCGTTCGGCCTCGGCCGCCTTTTCGGCATGATCGGCGCGCGCCTTCTCCACCGCTTCGGGCTTGGCACGTTCGACAAAGCTGGGGTTGCCCAGCCGCCCGGCCAGCCCGTCGCGCTCCTTCTCCGCCGCCGCGATCGCCTTCGCCAGCCGGGCGCGTTCCGCGTCGAGGTCGATCACCCCTTCCAGCGGCACCACGAACGTCGCTTCGTCGACGACGATCTGGAGCGCACCGCCGGCGGGCACGTCCCCGGTCGCGCAATCGACGCGCGCGAGCCGCGCCAGCGACGCCTCCTGCCGCGCCAGCCGCTCGATCGTCGTCGGCGACGCATCGCGGACATGCACGGGCAGGCGCGCGCCCGGCGGCACGTTCAGTTCGGTCCGCGCGGCGCGGATCTCGCTCACGAGGCGGATCAGCCAGTCGATCTCCCTGCCCGCCTCGGGATCGAGCGCGCGGGCATCCGCCATCGGCCATTGTGCGACGATCAGCTCGTGCGACCGCGCGCCCATCGCCGACCATAATTCTTCGGTGATGAACGGCATGAACGGGTGGAGCAGCACCAGGATCTGGTCGAGCACCCAGCCCGCCACCGCGCGGGTCTCATCGGCGTCCGGCCCTTCGCCGCGTTCGCCCATCGCGGGCGACAGCACCGGCTTGGTCAGTTCCAGATACCAGTCGCAGAACCGGCTCCACACGAAATGATAAATCGCGTCCGCCGCCCCGTCGAACCGCAGGTCGGCCAGCGCCAGGTCGACCGCCTGCACGGCGGCGATGGTCTCGCCGATGATCCATCGGTTGACCGCCAGATTGGCGGCCGGCGGCTCCAGATGCGCGGAGGCGCCGATGCCGTTCGCCTGGCAGAAGCGCGCGGCGTTCCACAGCTTGGTCGCGAAGTTGCGGTATCCCTCGACCCGCTTCTCATCCATCTTGATGTCGCGGCCCTGGCTTTCCATCGCCGCCATGAAGAACCGCAGCGCGTCGGCGCCGTATTTGTCGATCAGCCCGAGCGGATCGACGGTATTGCCCTTCGACTTGGACATCTTGGCGCCATCGGCGGCGCGGACGAGGCCGTGCAGGTAGAGCGTGCGGAACGGCACTTCCTTCATGAAGTGCAGCCCCTGCATCATCATCCGCGCGTCCCAGAAGAACAGGATGTCGAAGCCGGAAATCAGCACGTCGTTGGGGTAGCGCCCGTGCAGCGTCGGGCTTGTCTCGTCCGGCCAGCCCATCGTCGCGAACGGCCACAATGCCGAGGAAAACCACGTGTCGAGGACGTCAGGATCGCGGGTCAGCGTGACATTGCCCGCCTCGCGCTGCGCCTCCTCCTCGGTCTCGGCGACGAACACGCGGCCATCGTCGGCGAACCACGCAGGAATCCGATGTCCCCACCACAATTGCCGCGACACGCACCACGGCTGGATGTTCTCCATCCAGTTGAAATAGGTTTTTTCCCAGGATTTCGGCACGATCCTGATCGCTTCGGAGCGGACCGCCTCGATCGCCGGCTTGGCCAGCGTGGCGGCGTCGACATACCATTGGTCGGTCAGCCACGGCTCGATTACCACGCCCGACCGGTCGCCATAGGGCGTCTGGATCGTGCGCGGCTCGGCGTCGTGCGCCTCGCCGTCCTTGTCGACGTGCGGAATCAGCACGCCGTCGGCCTTGAGCCGTTCGACAACCTGCTTACGGGCCTCGAACCGCTCCAGCCCGATCAGATCGGCCGGGATCAGCCCGTCGGCGGTCTGGGTGATGTTCGCCTTCGCGTCGAGCATGTTGAGCATGTCGCGCGCCTCGATCCCGGCGCGGCGGCCGACCTCGAAATCGTTGAAGTCATGCCCCGGCGTGATCTTGACCGCGCCCGATCCCAGTTCGGGGTCGGCATGTTCGTCCGCGACGATCGGGATCAACCGCCCGGTGATCGGCAGCCGCACCTGCTTGCCGACCAGCGCCTTATACCGCTCATCGTCGGGGTGCACCGCCACCGCCATGTCGGCCAGCATCGTTTCCGGCCGGGTGGTCGCCACCTCGATCGAGCCGCTGCCATCGGCCAGCGGGTAGCGCAGCCGCCAGAAGCTGCCCTTCACTTCGCGCGTCTCGACCTCCAGGTCGCTGATCGCGGTGCCCAGCCCCGGATCCCAGTTCACCAGCCGCTTGTCGCGATAGAGCAGCCCCTGCCTGTGCAGCTCGACGAACACCTTGAGCACGGCTTTCGAAAAGCCCTCATCCATGGTGAATCGTTCGTTGGCCCAATCCATCGAACAGCCCAGCCGGCGAAGCTGGCGGGTGATCTCGCCGCCGCTTTCCGCCTTCCATTCCCACACCTTGGCGACGAATTTCTCGCGGGTGAAATCGGTGCGCTTCTCCTGCTTGAGCGCCATCTGCCGCTCGACCACCATCTGCGTCGCGATACCGGCATGGTCGGTGCCGACCACCCACAGCGCGTCCTTGCCCTTCAGCCGGGCGTGGCGGGCCAAAATGTCCTGCAACGTGTTGTCGAGCGCATGGCCGATGTGCAGGCTGCCGGTGACGTTGGGCGGCGGGTTGACGATCGTCCACGGCTCCGCGCCGGGCCGTTCGGGGCGAAACAGGCCATTCGCTTCCCAATGGCTGTACCAGCGGGCTTCAATGGCGGCGGGATCGAAGGTCTTGGGAAGATCGGTCATGGTCGCGCGGCTTTATACGGCGCCGGAAGCGATGCCCACCCCTCCCATCGCCGCTGGCCGCGCTATTCGGCGGGCGTGTTCTTCGTCCATTTCCCCAGCCAGCCCAGCACCTCGAGATACCATTGGCGAGAATTCTTCGGCTTGAGCACCCAGTGGTTCTCGTCCGGGAACACCACCAGTCGCGACGGCACCTCGCGCCGCTGAAGCGCGGTGAAGGCGGCGATTCCCTGGGTGTAGGGGATGCGGAAATCGCGTTCGCCGTGGAAGATCAGCATCGGCGTCTTCCACGCGGTGACGTGGTTGACCGGGTTCCACTTCTCGAACGCCGCAGGATCCTCGAAATAGGCCTTGCCGCCGTGCTCCCATTCGTCAAACCACAGCTCCTCGGTCTCATAGGCCATGGCGCGGGCGTCGAACACGCCGTCGTGCTGGACGATGCACTTGAACCGGTCCGGCCAGTTGCCCTCGATCCAGTTCATCATATAGCCGCCATAGCTGGCGCCCAGAGCACAGGCGTTGTCGCCGTCGAGCCAGTCGAACTTGCTCGTAGCGGCCGCCAGCCCCTTTTGCAGGTCCTCCAGCGGCCAGCCGCCCCAATTGTTGCGGATCGCGTCCGTGAAGGCCTGGCCGTAGCCGGTCGACCCGTGGAAATCGACGGCGACCAGCCCGTATCCGGCGCCCGCGAACAGCGCCGGGTTCCAGCGGTAGGACCAGCTGTTGTTGCTCGATCCCTGCGGTCCGCCGTGGACCATGAAGGCCACCGGCACCCGCGCCGCCGCCGGCGGAGCGACCTGCGACGGGCGCACCACATAGCCCCAGACGGTGTCGTTGTTCGCGCCGGTGAAGCTGAAGCGGAACACCGTCGGCATCTCGATCCCGGCCAGCTTGTCGGCGTTGACGCTGGTCAGCCGTGCCGGAGCGCCCTTGTCCCCGGCCAGCAGGAAGAAATCGTCGGGCGCGACCAGGCTGTTGATCTGGAGCACCAGGCCCGCCGTCGTCGGCACCACCGCGCCGACATGCCCTTCCTGCGTCAGGCGTGTCACCTTCCCGCTGGCGGCATCGACCGCGAACACCGGCGTTTCCTGCGTATCGTCGGCGGTGACGTACAGCCGCTTGCTGTCGGGCGACCAGGCTATCGACGCGACCGAGCGATCCCACCCTTCGGTCAGCGCGCGGACCCGACCGGTGGCGAGGTCGCGGACCATCAGGACCTGGCGATCGGCTTCATAGGTCGGGCGCTTCATCGCCACCCACGCCAGCGTTTTGCCATCGGGCGAAACGCTCGGCAGATTGTCGAGCGCATGGTTCGCGGCAGTCAGATTGACCGGCGCCGCCGACCCGTCGGCGGGGGCGGCGAAGATATCGAGGTTGGTCGACAGCGGCTCGATCCGCCCCGCCTCACGCATCGCGAAATAGACGGTCCTGCCGTCCGCGCTCCACGCGACTTCCTCACCGCCGCCATAGGGCTTCGACGGGCTGTCGCCGATCAGCGCGCCCACGATCGGCGTGCCGGCCCCCGTCGCGACTCCGTTCGCCAGCGGCAGCACGAACAATTGCGATCGGTCGCCATTGCCCCATGTGTCCCAATGGCGGATGAACAACTGGTCATAGGTGCGACCGGACCCGGCGTTGGCGTCCTTCTTGACCATCGCCGGCTCCAGGCTCGGCGCGCCGGGCTTGCGGTCGGCCCAAACCACCAGCCGGTCGCCGGTCGGCGCCAGCTTGAACCCGCCGAAGCCGCCCTTGAAGCTGGTTACCTGCCGCGCGACACCGCCGGCGGCGGGCAGCGCCCACACATTGTCCGCCCCGCCCTTGTCCGACTGGAAATAGAGCGTGCCGTCGGGGCCGAAATCGGGGCCGGTTTCGTTGACGTCGGCCTCGGCGAGCAGCTTTTCGGGCCGTGCGCCGCGCGTCTTGAGGTCGAGCCGCCAGATATCGAACCGGCCGCCGTTGATCGCCAGATCGGTCTCGCGCTGCTGCCACACCAGCCAGCGCCCATCCGGGGAGACGACGGGGCCGGAGACGCGCGAGAGCATCGTCACATCGTCGATGGTCAGTTGGCGCGCGCTCGCGGGCGCCGCGATCAAAAGCCCGGCAAGGGCGAGGGAAAGCGTTTTCATGGCCGGGAGGTTACCACCCCCACGCCGCCACGCAACGGCAAGCCGCGGAATTCAGGCTCTAAAGGCCGCGCCCGGAAATGCGGGCGATTTCCTTGGCCACCATCGTCTCGACGATATCGGGCAGGTGCGTGTCGAGCCAGTCGCGCAGCATCGGGCGGAGCATCTCGCGCACCATCCCCTCCAGCGTGTCGCTGCCGGTCACCTCGGGCTTGATCACCAGCCGCGACAGCGCCTCGAGCGGGCCACGGCTCGCTTCGGCGGCATCGGGGGACAGGATCGAGTCGGGGCGCGCTGGCGCCGGCGCCGCGCGCGGCTTTTCGACGGGAGCTTCCGGAAACGGGGCCGGATCGGACAGTTCGAGCACTTCCTCGCGCTCGACCGGCGGCGGGGGCGGCATAGCGCGAATCGGCCGTGGCTTGCGTGCGGCGGGCGCGGCTTCGCTCTCCTCGATCACGCGTTTGATCGAAGAGAGGATCTCTTCCATGCTCGGCTCGGCGCTGACGTCCCCCATCACCTGCCCCTTAAACCGCAATCACTGCGGTGTGGTTAACGAGGTGTAATTGCGGGATTGGCGGGGGCGCTGTCAACCGGAGGTTGCAAAACCGGGTCGTTCGCCATGGCATTGGGGGAGACCACCGCGGTCTGCGGCGCCGAATCGACCGTGCGGGTCGCGATCGGCTGCGGGTCGGGATCGGAGCCCCAATCGCTGTACTTGCGCCTGACCCGGTCATAGTTGGCGACCGGATCA
>NZ_DATMGG010000206.1:0-26136 GCF_035555815.1 Sphingomonas sp. | reverse complement strand
CAGCCACACGGCGAATATCGCCAGCAACAGCAGCAGGATCAGCGTCACGGCGCCCACCAGGACATGGTTCGATCGCGTTTCCATCGCCTTACCTCATCCCGCCGTCGCCCGGTGGCCGGCGCGCACGACGCTTGCCGTCGCGGCGCGGCCGCGCGGACCGTTGAAATATTCCTGGATCCACGGGTGGTCCAGCGCCAGCAGCTCGTCAATCGTGCCGACCGCGATCACCCTTTTGTCGGCCAGCACCGCCACCCGGTCGCAGATCGCGTAGAGCGTATCGAGATCATGGGTGATCAGGAAGACCGTCAGCCCCATCGTCTTTTGCAGCGACCTGGTCAGCTCGTCGAACGCGGCGGCGCCGATCGGGTCGAGCCCGGCGGTCGGCTCGTCGAGGAACAACAGCTCGGGGTCGAGCGCCAGCGCGCGCGCCAGCCCGGCGCGCTTGCGCATCCCGCCCGACAGCTCCGACGGGAATTTCGGGCCGGCGTCGGCGGCCAGCCCGGCCATCACCACCTTGTACGCGGCGATTTCCGCCATCAGCGTCGGGTCCATCGCCCCATAGAATTCGCGCAGCGGCACCTGGACGTTCTCCGCCACGGTCAGCGTGGAGAACAAAGCGCCGCCCTGGAACAGCACCCCCCAGCGTTTGCGGACCTCGACCGCGCTGGCCTCATCCTGGTCGATGGTCGGCTCGCCGAACACCTCGACCTCGCCCGCGTCGGGGGTCTGCAGCCCGATGATCGACCGCATCAGCACCGATTTGCCGGTGCCCGATCCGCCGACCACGCCCAGGATCTCGCCGCGCCGCACGTCGAGGTCGAGATTTTCGTGCACCACCTGCTCGCCAAAGCTGTTGCGAAGGCCCCGCACCCGGATGACGACGTCATCCGCGCTGGCCGGCGGGGCGGGGGGCGGGACGGGGACGGGGGCGGGGGCCATCAGTTCCACCCGATCGAGGTGAAGAACACCGCGAAAAAGGCGTCGAGCACGATCACCAGAAAGATCGCCTGGACGACGGCGGCGGTGGTGCGCGCGCCGACCTGTTCGGCATCGCCCTCCACCTGCATCCCCTGGAAACAGCCGGCGATCGCGATGATCGCGCCGAACACCGGCGCCTTGACCAGCCCGACGTACAGGTCGGTGATCGGCACCACGTCGCGGATTCGCTGGACAAAGGTGACCGGCGGAATGTCGAGACTGACCCAGCACAGCACCATGCCGCCCAGGATCGCGATCACCGACGAATAAAAGCCGAGCAGCGGCATCATCAGCACCGCCGCCAGCGTGCGCGGCACCACCAGCGCCTCCATCGGCGACACGCCGATCGTCCGCATCGCGTCGATTTCCTCGGTCAGCTTCATCGTGCCCAATTGCGCGGCAAAGGCCGAACCCGAACGGCCCGCGACCATGATCGCGGTCATCAGCACGCCCAGCTCGCGCAGCGTCAGCCGCCCGACCAGATTGATGGTATAGGCCTCGAACCCGAACTGGCGCAGCTGCACCGCGCCCTGCTGCGCGATGACGATCCCGATCAGGAAGCTCATCAGCCCGATGATGCCCAGCGCGGTGACGCCGACCACCTCGAACCGCTGCACCGTCGCGTTGACTCGAAAGCGGGACGGGTGGCGCAGCAGCGCGAGGAAGGCGAGCACCGTCTCCCCCATGAAGCCGAGCAGGCCGATCAGCGTCTTGCCGGTGGTGACCAGCGCGGTGCCGATCTCCGACACCACGCGCAGGAACGGCGGCAGCGCGCGCGGCGGGATCGCGATCGGCCGGTCGGCGGCCTCGACCTGGCCGAGCAGATGCTGGCCGTCGGCGGACAGCCCGTCGATCTCGGCGCCGCGTTCGCGCGCGAACCGGTGGATCACCCACGCGCCGACGGTGTCGATCCGGTCGATGCCGCTCAGGTCGATTCGCGCGACGTCGCCGGGCAGGTCGCGCAGCCGGTCGGGCACGTCGCCCAGACGGGCGAGCGAAAGGTCGCCGGTAAAGCGCAGCGTCCCGCCGGCGGCGGCGTCGTGGTCGAAATCGGCGCGCGCACTCATCGGGCGTTCCTTGCACCACATTCGACTGGCGTCGCAAGGATAACGGTGCATAGCGTGGCCGGATGCCGCACCGCATCGCCATCTATGACATGGACAAGACGATCACCCGCGATCCGACGTGGACGCGGTTCCTGCGCCATGCGGTGCCGCGCCAGGCACCGTTGCGCGCGCTGCTGTGGCCCGCCGCCGCGCTGGCGACGCTGGCCTATGGCGCACGGCTGATCGATCGTGCGGCGCTCAAGCAGATGACGCAGCGGCTGATGCTGGGACAGGCGCTGCCCGCCGATCGCGCCGATGCGCTGGCGGAGGGGTTTGCCGACCGGCTGCTGGCGACGGGCGTGCTCGATGGCGCGCGGGCGCGGATCGCGGAGGATCGCGCGGCCGGTTACCGGCTGGTGATGGCGACCGCGTCCTACGCCTTCTACGTCGGCGCGATCGCGGCACGGCTGGGATACGACGATGTGATCGCCACCGGCAGCGCACGGGCGCCCGACGGCGCGGTGCTGGCGCGGATCGCGGGGGAGAATTGCTACGGCCCCGCCAAGCTGCGGATGATCGAGGCGTGGCTGGCCGGGCAGGGGATCGCGCGCGGCCACGCGCACGTCCGCTTCTACAGCGACCACGTCTCCGACGCGCCGGCGCTGGACTGGGCGGACGAGGCGTTCGCGGTCAACGCCCATGCGCCGCTCCGCGCGCTGGCGGCCGAGCGCGGCTGGACGCTGCTCGACTGGCGGTAGTGTCTTCCACCCGTTCCCCCTGAGCTTGTCGAAGGGCCGTCCTTCTCTTGCGCGGAAGAAGAGCGGCCCTTCGACAAGCTCAGGGCGAACGAAGGAGGGGGATGCCGCGCCGTTCACAGCGCCACGTCGACGGCATGGATCGCCACGCCGACCAGCCCGCCGACGACGGTGCCGTTGATGCGGATATATTGCAGGTCGCGCCCGACCGCATTCTCCAGCCGCCCGGTCAGCGTGCGCGCGTCCCAGCCGCGGACCGTGTCCGACACGAGCCGCACGATCGAATCGCCATAGTCGGCGGCGGTGCCGACCGCCGCGCGCCGGGCGAAGCGGTTGATCGTCGCCGCCAGCGCCGCATCCTGCTGGAGCGTGGTGCCAAGCTGGCGAAGCGCCTCGCCGAAGCGGCCGGCGATCACCGCGTCGGGATCGCGCGCCGCCTTGAGCATCGCCGCGCGCAGCTGTTCCCACACCCCCTGCCACCAGTCGCCTAGCGCCGGATTGTCGAGCAGCTCCGCCTTGAACGCCGCCACCCGCTCGCGCATCGCCGGGTCGTTCTGCAGATCGTCGGCCAGCTTCGCCAGCCCTTCCTCGGCCTTTTCGCGCAGCGGATGGTCGGGGTTGTCGGCCATTTCCCCCACCATCTTGGTCAGGCCGTCGAGCACCGCCGTGGCCAGCGTCGCGTCCAGCCCGGTCCAGCGCAGCACGCTGCCGGCGCGGGCACTGACCATGTCGCGGATGATCGGTTCATTGGCCTCGACCACGCGCCCCGCCCAGCGGACGATGCCGTCGAGCAGCGGGATATGCCGGTTCTCGGCGATCGCGGCGGCCAGCCCCTGTCCGAGCAGCGGGGCGATATCGAGCGCGCGCAGCCGCGCCGACAGCGTACTGCGCACCATCCCGCCCAGCCGTTCCTGATCGAGCGATTCGAGCACGTCGGCCGCCAGCCGCCCGGCGCCGCGCCGCAGCTTGCCCTCGCCCGAGGCGGACGGATTGGCCAGCCAGCGTCCCGCCGCACCGGCCAGGTCGAACCGCTGCATCCGCCGCGCGACGACGCGCGGGGTAAGGAAATTGTCGCGCAGGAAATTGGCCAGCGCCCCGGCGATGCGATCCTTGTTGCGCGGCACGATGGCGGTGTGGGGGATCGGCAGGCCGAGCGGGTGGCGGAACAGCGCGGTCACCGCGAACCAGTCGGCCAGCCCGCCGACCATCGCCGCTTCGGCAAAGGCGCGGACAAAGCCGATTCCGGGATGCACCGGCTGAAAATGGCGGGCGGCGATATAGACCGCTGCCATCGCCACCAGCAGCCCGGTCGCGACCAGCCGCATCCGGCGCAGCGCGGGCGGAACCGCGCTTCCGGGCAGGGTGAAAGCGCGTGGCGCGAAACTCATGGCCGAAACAATCCCTGAAAGCCGGGATTGTTCAAGCCCTCGCGCGTTATTCCGCCGGCTGCGCCCCGTCGGCGTCGGGATGGTGGTCGATCCGCCCGCCGGGCGTGTGATCGATCACCGGCTGCCCATCGTCGCCGGGACGATAGGTGAGCAGCCGGCGGCCGAGCTTCGGCCCGACCCACTTCTCGATCCCCACCGCCAGGCTGAAACTGGCCGGCACGATCACCAGCGTCAGCAGCGTCGACAGGATCAGCCCGCCGATCACCACCGTGCCCATCGGCGCGCGCCAGGAGGAATCGCCGCTCAGCGCCAGCGCGGTCGGCACCATGCCGGCGACCATCGCCACCGTGGTCATCACGATCGGCTGGGCGCGCTTGTGCCCGGCGTCGATCAGCGCGGTGAACATGTCGACGCCCTTGGTCATCTCCTCCAGCGCGAAATCGATCAGCAGGATCGAATTCTTGGCGACGATGCCGAACAGCATCAGCACGCCGATCAGCACCGGCATCGACAGCGGTTCGCCCGCGATCAGCAGCGCGATCAGCCCGCCCAGCGGCGCCAGCAGCAGCGAGCCCATGTTGACCAGCGGCGACATGAAGCTGCGGTAGAGCAGCACCAGCACCGCGAACACCATGAACACGCCCGTCGCCAGCGCGATCAGGAAGTTCTGGACCATCTCCGCCTGCCACTTGGCCTGGCCGACGGTCAGCTCGCCGACCCCGACCGGCAGGTTCTTCATCACCGGCAGGTTGTGGATCTGCTTCATCACGTCGCCGGAGACATAGGGCTTGCCGGTGGCGGGGTTGGCGGCGAGGTCGGCGCCGACCACCAGCCGGCGTTGCAGGTTGAGCCGCTCGACCTTGGTCGGCCCGGCGCCGAAGCCGATGTCGGCGACGACGCTGAGCGGCACCGATCCGCCGGTCTGGGTCTGCACCGGCAGGTTCTTGATCGTCGACAGCCGCGCCCGCGCGCTTTCCGCCAGCGCCACCCGGATCGGGATCTGGCGGTCGGACAGCGAGAATTTCGCGCTGTTCTGGTCGATGTCGCCCAGCGTGGCGATGCGGATCGCGCTGCTGAGCGCGGCGGTGGTGACGCCCAGATCGGCGGCGAGCGCCAGGCGCGGCTTGATCACGATTTCGGGCCGGTTGAGATCGCCGGCGATGCGCGGGGCGACCACCTGCTTCATCCCCGCCATCTGGTTGACCAGCTTGAGCGCGGTATCGTTGAGCAGCTTGGGATCCTCGCCGCCCAGCGTGATCGTCAGGTCGCGCCCGCTCGATCCCCAGCCGAACTGCGATCGGAAGCCGACCCGTGCATCGGGGATCTTGAGCAGCTCGGGCGTCAGGCGCCGCTCGAACTGGGTGCTCTTCTCCTCGCGCTTCTTCTTGAGCAGCGCGACCACGCGGCCTTGCCCGACGAAGGACCGTTCATAGACGTCGGTGACCTCCGGCTCCTTGCGCAGCAGGTCGGCGACGCGGGTGACCACCGCCTGGGTCTGCTCGAGCGTGGTGCCGGGCACCATCTCGATCGTCGCGGTGACGTCGTCCTGGTCCTGTTCGGGCTGGAACGTCATCGGGATCACGCCTGAAAAGGCCAGCCAGATCGTCAGCCCGAGTGCGATCGAGCCGCTGACCACCGCCGACCAGCGGTGACGCAGCGTCCACGACAGCAACCGGATATAGCCGTTCATCACCGGGCCGCCGGCGTGTTCGGCGTGGCCGTGCGCCTTCAGGAAATAGGCGGCGACCATCGGCGTGATCATCCGCGCCACCGCCAGGCTCATCAGCACCGATACGACGACGGTCAGGCCGAAATTCTTGAAGAACTGGCCCGAGATGCCCGGCATCAGGCCGACCGGCAGGAACACCGCGACGATCGACATGGTGGTCGCCAGCACCGCCACGCCGATCTCGTCGGCGGCGTCGATCGATGCCTGATAGGCGGATTTGCCCATTCGCATGTGGCGCACGATGTTCTCGATCTCGACGATCGCGTCGTCGACCAGAACACCCGCCACCAGGCTGAGCGCGAGCAGCGTCATCTGGTTGAGCGTGAAGCCCATCAGGTCCATGAACCAGAAGCTGGGGATCGCCGACAACGGGATCGCCAGCGCGGAGATGATCGTCGCGCGCCAGTCGCGGAGGAACAGGAACACCACGATCACCGCCAGGATGGCGCCCTCGACCATCGCCTCCATCGCGCTGTGGAACTGGGTCTCGGCATATTTGCTCTGGTTGAACAACAGCTCGAAACGGACCTTGGGATTGTCCTTGGTCAGCTGCTTCAGCTTGGCCTCGGCGTCGTGGAACACCGACACGTCGGACGCGCCCTTCGCGCGCTTGATGTCGAAAGAGATGACCTGCTGGCCGTTGAACCGGGCAAAGCTCTTCTGCTCGGCGTACAGGTCGCGCACCTCGGCGATGTCGGACAGCCGCAGCGTGCGCCCGCCGCCGATCGCGATCTGGGTCTGGCCGAGGGCAAAGGCGTTGCGGGCGTTGCCGAGCACGCGCACCGATTGCTCGAACCCGGAAATCTCCGCCTTGCCGCCGGCCGCGTCGAGGTTCACCTGGCGCAGCTGCTGGTTCACCTGGCTGGCGGTCAGGCCATAGGATTGCAGCTTGGCCGGATCGAGGATCACCCGGATCTCGCGATTGACGCCGCCGTTGCGGTCGACCGACGACATGCCGTTGACCGACAGCAGCTCCTTGGTGACGGTGTTGTCGATGTACCAGCTCAGCTGCTCGACCGTCATGTCGGTGGCGAGCGCGGTGAAGCTGGCGATGTCGTTGTCGCTCGCGGTATCGACGCGGCCGATCTGCGGCTCGAGGATGCCGTCGGGCAGGTTGCCGCGGATCTGCTGGATCGCGCTGCGCACGTCCTCGACCGCGCGGTCGATCGGCATCCCGATCGCCAGCTGGACGACGGTCTGCGAATTGCCCTCGGTCACCGTCGAATTGATCTCGTCGATCCCCTGCAGGCTGCGCACCGCGCTCTCGACCTGTTGGGTGATCTGGGTCTCAAGCTCGCTCGGCGCGGCGCCGGGCTGCGAGATCGAGATCCACACGATCGGGAAATCGATGTCCGGATCGTTGTTGACGTCCATCCGCGAGAAGCTGACCATCCCCGCGATCGTCAGGAACAGGAACAGGACGATCGGCGGGATCGGGTTGCGGATCGCCCAGGCGGAGATGTTGCGAAAGCTCATCGTGCGCGTGCCTTGCTGTCGTTGCCGTTCGTCACTGCGTCCTCAGCCCGTCACTGCTTCTTGAGCAGCGTCGGGATCACCTTCTGCCCCGGGTTGAGGAACGCGCCGGCGGTCAGCACGACGCGTTCGTCGCCCGACAGCCCGCTGGTGATCGCGACGCCCTCGTCGGACACTTCGCCGGTGGTGACGTTGCGGCGTTCGGCCTCGTTCCGGGCGTTGACGATATAGACGTAATTGCCCGTCGTGTCGCTCTGCACCGCCGACTGGGGCAGCTGCGGCGCGGCGGTGGTCCCGGCCGCGATGGTGACCGAGGCGAAGCCGCCCGGCCGCAGCGCCGGATCATAGGCGAGCTGGATGCGCGCGATGCCCTGGCGCGTCTGCGGATCGATCACCGGCGACATCTGCCAGATCGTGCCCTTGAACACCTTGCTGCTGCCGACCGGCATCACGCTGGCCGGAATGCCGGCGTGGAGCCGCTGGATGTCGGCCTCGCTCAACTGCGCGCGCAGCTCCATCTCGCCGCCCATCGCCATGCGGAACAGCGTTCCCGAACCGGAGCTGACGATCTGGCCCGGTTCGACCTGGCGGGTGAGGATCAGCCCGGCGGCGGGCGCGCGGATGTCGAGCCGGCGGTTGCGCGCCTGCGTCTCCTTCAGCGCCGCCTCCGCCACGCGGACGCGGGCGAGCGCGCCGTCGCGGGTCGCGGCCTTGGTCTCCAGGTCGGCCTTCGACACGAATCCGTTGCTGACCAGCTTTTGCGCGCGCTCGTAGTTCGACTGGGCGATATCGGCCTCGGACTTGGCGACGCGGATCTGCGCCGCCAGCGATTCCGCCGTCTGCGTCTGGACCGAGCGGTCGACCGTCGCCAGCACCTGGCCGGCGCCGACCCACTGGCCCGGCTCGACCAGCACTCGCGTCACCACGCCGCCTTCGCCGGCGACGCCGACCGGCATCTCGCGCTTGGCGGCCAGGCTGCCGGTGCCGGAGATCATCGACCGGATCGTCGATCGGCCGGGGACCGACACCGTCACCGTCGGGATCTGGTTGTTGCTCGCCGCGCTCTTGCCCTTGGCGGCGTCGCCGCCGGCCGCGCCGCCGCCGCGCATCACCATCGCCGCCACCGCCACGACGATGACGATCGCGACGATCGCCCCGATGATCAGCCAGCGCCGCCGGGAAGCGGGCGGTTCGCCCGGCAGGGCGGCGTACCCGCCGCCCGCGTCGCTGCCCATCATCTTCGTTTCGTAGTTCATCTGCGGCACTTCCCGTCCCACCCTGCTGGGCTTGTGTTGCGGCGGCTGTGTTACCTGAATAAGTCACCGACCTCAAGCGGATCGTTGACGAAGGCGCGGGGTCTTGGCGATTCGCCGGTCAAAACGCAATCGACCGGGGTGGCGTATGAAGGAAATGGTTGCGTTGGTGATGCTCCGGCGCAACGCTGCGCGTCAGCGCGCGGAAACAGCGCGCATCCGGACAGGAGAGATGCGATGGCTGAGCGCAGCATCATCGGCTGGCTGTTGATCGGACTGGTAGCAGGAATCGTCGGCAAGATGCTGATGCCGGGGAAGGATCCCGGCGGGATCACCGTGACGATCATCATCGGCATCGCCGGCGCGCTGCTCGCCGGATTCGTCGCCGAATCGGCGGGGGTCACCCTGCGCGGCGGCTGGGCCAATTACGGTGCGGCGACGGCGGGGGCGGTGGCGCTGCTCATCGTCTACCGGCTGACGCTGGCCCGGCGCGGGTCCTGACGTCGTTTCCGAATGTCGTTCATCGCGCGTTGGCGATCGGCGGCTATGGCCGGTGCCCAACCCTTGAGGAGATTCCGATGCGATCGATCGCCCCCGCCCTGTCCCTTGCCGCGCTGGCCGTCGCCGCCCCGCTTTCGGCGCAGGCGCAGACCGCCGCGCCGGTGCTGCTCCCGGAAGGGACGCTGCTCGATCTGACCGCGACCGGCAAGACCAGCCGCGTGCCCGACGTCGCGATCATCCGCGCCGGGGTGGTCAGCCAGTCGCCGACCGCCGCCGCGGCGCTGGCCGACAATGCCCAGCGCATGGCTCGGGTGCTGGCCGCGCTCAAGCGCGCCGGCGTCGCCGATCGCGACGTGCAGACCGCCAACATCGCCCTGCAACCCCAGTATCGCTACGCCCAGAACGAGGCGCCCGTGATCACCGGCTATCAGGCGTCGAATAACGTCCAGGTGCGGTTTCGCGACATCGGCAAGAGCGGGGCGATCCTCGACGCGCTGGTCAAGGAGGGCGCCAACCAGATTGACGGCCCCAACCTGACGATCGACCAGCCCGACGCGGCGGAGGACGAGGCGCGCACCGATGCGGTGGCCAAGGCGCGCGCGCGTGCGGAACTCTATGCCCGGGCGGCGGGGATGCGGGTCGATCGCATCCTGTCGATCAGCGAGGGTGGCGGCAATGTGCCCGGCCCGATGCCGGTGCCGATGATGATGTCGGCCCGCGCCGGGGCCGAGGCGGACAGCAAGATCGCCGCCGGCGAGCAGGACGTGACCGTCAGCGTGACGGTGCGCTTCCTGCTGAAATAGCGCGCCGGGCGGACGGCAGCCGCGCCACGCCCGTCCGGATCCCCCGGCGTCACCGGGGAAGCGATCCAGGATGGGCGGTGCGGCGCTTGGCGCGGCGTCGGTCGCAAGAGCGATGCCGGATGCCGTGAAGCGGCCGCCAACGACAAAGGGCCGCCCTCCCGTGTGGGAGGGCGGCCCTTCATTTTGCTATGACGGGTCTCGGGTTAGCGGACCGATCCGCGACGAACCAGGTTGACGATCGCGAGCAGGATCACCGCGCCGACCAGAGCGGCGAGCAGTGCGGGCAGAGAGAAATCATAGTTGTTCAGGTTCCGGTTGAACAGGAATCCGCCAAGAAACGCGCCGACGATGCCAACGATGATGTTCAGGAAGATCCCCTGTTGTGCATCCGTGCGCATGATGATGCTCGCAAGCCAGCCGATCACGCCGCCGAGTACCAGCCAGATGATTAAGCTCATGTTCTGTCCCTCCGTTGTCCGGGCCCGTTTGACCGGGCCGTCTTGGTGCACGACTCGCGACGGGAGTGATTAGTTCCGCGCGCGTTTTGAGTTTTGCACATACAAGCGCGGCCCGCCATCCTGCTCGATGACGGGCCGCGCTATGTGGTGGCGGGGGCGCCTCAGAATTTCTGCTGGCGCTCGTACAACGACCGATAATGCTGGATTCGCGTGACGCGCAGCCCCGGCATCCCCGACCGGTCGATCGCGCGTTGCCATCCGGCGAATTCCTCCGCGGTCAGGCCATAGCGTTCGCACACCTCGTCCACACTCAACAGGCCGCCGTTGACGGCCGCGACCACCTCCGCCTTGCGGCGGACCACCCAGCGGGTGGTGTTCGGCGGCGGCAGCGTCTCCAGTGTCAGCGGCTCGCCGAGCGGGCCGATCACCTTGGCTGGCCGGATTTTCTGGTTTTCGATCATCCCAACCTCAAAACTCTAGAACAAGCCCCCAGCGCCCATCCCTGGAAACGACCGATAGCGCCGGAGCTTGAACCAACCCTCAAGCGGCTCGGTAAACGCACCCTTTACTCCCCTTGATGACCGGTTAGCGCCGCCGCCGCGATCGCGTTGAACGCGCCCGCCGCCGGCGCCAGCGGCTCCGATTCGGGATCGGCCAGCGTCAGCCGGGCCTGCACCCGCGCGGTCGGGCTCGCCGCCTGCCGCGTGACGATGCCCACCAGCAGCACCGCGAGGCCGGTCGGCAGCGCGGTGACGTGGTGATCATGGGCACGGGCGAAACTCAGGTCCAAACCGGCAAATCCTGCGCAAACGGAAACGAGCGACTCGCTTAGGGGGCGAGTGCTGAAGACCCGGTAAAGCTCCCGCTTTGCGCGCGCGGCGATCCCGGTTTATGGGACGAACCGATGCTTTCCGGCGACTTCCAGCTTCCCCAGCCGCTTTCCGCGCGGCGAATCGTCGTCGCCATGTCGGGCGGCGTCGACAGTTCGGTGGTCGCCGCGCTCGCCACGCGCACCGGGGCGGAGACGATCGGGGTGACGCTCCAGCTTTATGATCATGGCGAGGCGGTCGGCCGGGCCGGGGCGTGCTGCGCCGGCCGCGACATCCGTGACGCGCGCGCGGTGTGCGACGGCCTCGGCATCGCGCATTATGTGTTCGACTATGCCGATCGTTTCCGCAGCGCGGTGATCGACGATTTCGCCGACGAATATCTGGCCGGCCGCACCCCGATCCCCTGCGTGAAGTGCAACATGGGGCCAAAGTTCGCCGATCTGCTGACGCTGGCGCGCGATCTGGGCGCCGATTGCCTGGCGACCGGCCATTATGTCCGCCGGGTGGAGGGGGCGGCCGGCGCCGAACTGCACCGCGCGGTCGATCCGGCGCGCGACCAGAGCTATTTCCTGTTCGCGACGACGCAGGACCAGCTCGACTATCTCCGCTTTCCGCTGGGCGGGCTGCCCAAGAGTGCGGTGCGCGCGATCGCCGCCGAACTGGGGCTGGGCGTCGCCGCGAAGCCCGACAGCCAGGACATCTGCTTCGTCCCCGATGGCGATTACGCCGCCGTGGTGCGAAAGGCGCGCCCCGATGCCGAGACGGCGGGCGAGATCGTCGACGAGCGCGGGCGGGTGCTCGGCACGCATCGCGGCTTCATCCACTTCACCGTCGGCCAGCGCCGCGGGCTGGAGATCGGCGGGCTGGCCGAGCCGCTGTACGTGATCCGGCTGGAGCCGGACACGCGCCGCGTCGTGGTCGGGCCGCGTCGCGCGCTGGCGGTGGCGGCGGCGCGGATCGCGGCGGTCAACTGGATCGGCGGCGATTATCGGGGGCCGGTCACGGCAAAGGTCCGTAGCCTGGCGCGCCCGGTCCCGGCGCGGCTGGAGGGCGATCGGGTCGTGTTCGACGCGCCCGAATATGGCGTCGCGCCGGGGCAGGCGGCGGTGCTCTACGCCGGCGATCGCGTGCTCGGCGGCGGCTGGATCGCCGAAACCGAACGCGCCGCGACCGCGCTGTTCGACACCGCGGCCTGATCGAGAGCCCCACGCCCCGTTCGCGCTGGGCCTGTCGAAGCACCGCCCTTCTTCGTGCGTCGGGAGGTTGTCACGAGGAGGCGGCTCTTCGCCGAAACTCAAACCGAGCGGGGAAGGTCAGGCGCGCGCCTAGCGAAAGAAATGATCGATCACGCCGCTGGCGATCCGCGCCGGGCGCAGCGTCTTCGCGTCGAGGCAGCACCAGCTCGACTTGACCTCGGCCAGCACGTCCTCGCCGCGCCGGATCACGGTTTCGTAGAACGCCCGCGCACCCTGCACCTTTTCGAGCAGGACGGTGGCGATCACCTCGTCGTCGAGGAAGGTCGGCTTGCGATAGGTGATCTCATGCTTGAGCGCGACCCACAGGTGCGCGGCCACCGCCTCCGCCGGGGCGAGCTTCTGCCAGTGGCTGACCACCGCGTCCTGCACCCACTTCAGATAGGAGGCGTTGTTGACGTGCCCCATGAAGTCGATGTCGGCGGGATCGACGCTGACGGCATAGCGGTGGGGGATGGCGGTCTTCACGCGCGCAACATAGCAGCCCGCCCCCCGGTTTACGAGAGCGTCAAGCGTGGAAAACGCCCTCGATCACGGTGACGCAGCGCCCGCCGAGCACCACCGTGTCGCCGGCCATCCGGCAGGCAAGCGCGCCGCCGCGCGTACTTGCCTGGAACGCGCTGAACCGGTCGCGCCCCAGCCGCGCCGCCCAATAGGGGACGATCACCGCATGGGCCGACCCGGTCACCGGGTCCTCGTCGATGCCGGCGCCGGGGGCAAAGGCGCGACTGACGATGTCGGTGTCCGCGCCCGGCGCGGTGACGATCGTCAGCAGGTCGCCCTGTGCCGCCAGCGCGCGGAAATCGGGGGCGGTCGCGCGCACCGAATCCTCATCCTTCAGCACCACCACCGCATAGCGGCGCGGGTGCCACAGCGTATCGACCACGTCGGCCACGCCCAGCGCGGTGATCACCTCGGGCAGCGCGCGCGGCGCCGGCGTCCAGGCCGGCAGCGCCATCGCATAGCCGTCACCGTCGCGCGCCACCTCCAGCACCCCGGCCTGCCGCGTGGCGAATCGCACCCGTTCGCGCGCCGGATCGGCCGACAGGACATGGTGGCCGCTGGCCAGCGTCGCGTGGCCGCACAGCGCGACCTCGACGGCCGGGGTGAACCAACGCAATTCATAATCCGCCGCCCCGCTCGCATCGGGCACCAGATAGGCGGTCTCGCTCAGGTTGTTCTCGGCGGCGATGCGCTGGAGCAGCGAGTCGTCGGGCCACGCGTCGAGCGGCATCACCGCCGCCGGATTGCCGGCGAACGGCCGGTCGGCAAAGGCGTCGATCTGCTCGAACGGGATTTTCATGGTGGCCGTCACAGCCGCTTTCCGAACCAATGGGGGGTGACGTCCGCCTCGACCAGCGGGTTGTCGGTGTCGACATGGCCCTGCGGGTCGACGTGGATCAGCACCTCGACCTTAGGATAGGCGTCGCGCAGCGCGCGTTCGACCCCCTCGACCACGTCGTGCGCCTGGGCGACGGTGATGTCGCGCGCCACCTCCATGTGGAACTGCGCGAAATTGTGGCTGCCCGACCGGCGGGTGCGGAAGTCGTGGATGCCGAGCAGCCCCGGCTGGCGCGCGGCGACCTCGATGAAGCCGCGGCGCTCGCTTTCGGGCCATTCCTTGTCCATCAGCTGGTCGATCGCGTTGGACGATGCCTGGAACGCCCCCCACGCCAGCCACAGCGCGATCGCCACGCCGAACACCGGATCGGCGCCCGACAGGTGGAAATAGCGATCGAGCACCAGCGCGGCGATCACCGCGCCGTTCAGCAGCACGTCCGACTGGTAATGGACGTTGTCGGCCATGATCGCGACCGATCCGGTCTGGCGGATGATGCGGCGCTGATACCACAGCAGCACCATCGTCGCGGCGATCGCGATCAGCGACACGACGATGCCGAATTCGGCGTCCTGGCTGGCGGTGGGGTGCGCGAATCGATCGACCGCGCGCCACGCGATTCCGGCGGCGGACGCGGTGATCAGCGCGACCTGGAACAGCGCCGCCAGCGCCTCCGCCTTGCCGTGGCCGAAACGGTGGTCGTGGTCGGCCGGCTCCCCCGCGACCTTGACGCCGTAGAGGGTGACGAGGCTGGCGAGCAGATCCAGCCCGGTGTCGGCCAGGCTGCCGAGCATCGCCACCGATCCGGTCTGCCACGCGGCAAAACCCTTCAGGCACAGCAGGAAGCACGCCATGCCGACGCTGAACAGCGCGGCGCGGATCGCCAGCGGGATGACGCGGCGGCGTTCGCTCTCGGTCATCATGACGGACGTCTCATCGTTCGCGCCTCACGGATAGAGCAGCCATGCGGACCAGTCGCCGTCGCGCCGGCCGAACAGCTGGCGGTGGTGCAGGCGGCCCGGCCGATCTTCCCAGAATTCGATCACGTCGGCGACCAGGCGATAGCCGCCCCAATGCGGCGGGCACGGCACGTCCCGCCCGGCGAAGCGCGCCTCCGCCTCGGCATAGCGGTGTTCGAACGTCGCGCGGCTGTCGAGCAGCTGGGACTGGTCCGACGCCCAGGCGCCAAGCTGCGATTCGCGGCCGCGCGTCGCGAAATAGGCCGCGCTCTCGGCATCGCTGGTGAACACGACCGGCCCCTCGATGCGGATCTGCCGGCGCAGCGATTTCCAGTGAAACAGCAACGCCGCCTGATCGTTGGCGCGAAGATCGTGCGCCTTGCGGCTTTCGCGGTTGGTGTAGAAGACAAAACCGTCCGGGCCGTGCCCCTTGAGCAGCACCATCCGCGCCGACGGTCGCCCGGTCGAGTCGGCGGTGGCCAGCGTCATCGCGTTGGGATCGTTCGGCTCGCTCGCCTGCGCCTCCGCGAGCCACCGATCGAACAGGGCAAAGGGGTCATCCATCCGCGCCCTTTAGACCAATGGGAACGACTCTTCACCCCATGCTTTGAATCGGCTTCGCAACGAAGAATCGGCTTCGCAGCGAAAGGGGATGCACCGCGATGGCAGCACGCGCCTATTGGCAGGGACAGATCCGGCTCGCGCTCGTCTCGATCCCGGTGGAGATCTACTCGGCGACCAAGTCGGGCGCGCAGATCGCCTTTCACCAGATCCACGAACCGTCGGGAAAGCGGATCAAATATGAGAAGGTCGTGCCGGGCATCGGCGCGATCGACACCGATGAGATCGTCAAGGGTTACGAGCTGGAGAAGGGCGAATATGTCCTGCTCGAGCAGGACGAGATCGACGCGGTCAAACTCGAGTCGAAACGCACGCTCGAACTGACCCGGTTCGTCGACGCCGACGAGATCGACGTGCTCTATTACGAACGCCCCTATTTCGTCGTCCCCGCCGACGATCTGGCCGAGGAGGCGTTCATCGTGCTGCGTGAGGCGCTGCGCCGCGCGCGCAAGGTCGGGCTGGGCCAGCTGGCGATGCGCGGGCGCGAATATGTCGTCAGCCTGAAGCCATGCGGGCGCGGCATGGTGCTCGAGACGCTGCGCTACGCCGATGAGGTCAACAAGGCGCAGGGCTATTTCCGCGACATCCCAGACGACAAGCCCGACGAGGATCTGCTGGCGCTGGCGACCACGCTGATCGAGAAAAAGACCGCGAAGTTCGATCCCGGCGTGTTCCACGATCGTTATGTCGACGCGCTGCGCCATCTGATCGAGCGGAAGGCCAAGTCAAAGGGGCGCAAGATCATCGAGGACAAGGATGACGGGCAACCGCGCGGCGGCAACGTCGTCGATCTGATGGCGGCGCTGAAGAAATCGCTGGAAAAGCCCGGCGCGGCCTCGCCCGCGAAGAAGGCGCCGGCGCGCAAGGCCCCCGCGCGCGCAGCGGCCAAGAAACGTGCCTGAGGCAGACCCCCTCGCGCGCTACAACGCGAAGCGCGATTTCGCGAAGACGGCGGAGCCGGCGGGCACGATCGCGCCGGGCGCCGGCCACCGCTTCATCGTCCAGAAACACGACGCCACCAGGCTGCACTGGGATTTCCGGCTGGAGATCGACGGCGTGCTGAAAAGCTGGGCGGTGACGCGCGGCCCCAGCCTCGATCCGCAGGAAAAGCGCCTGGCGGTGCGGACCGAGGACCATCCGCTGTCCTATGCCGATTTCGAGGGGACCATCCCCAAGGGCGAATATGGCGGCGGCACGGTGATGCTGTGGGACGACGGCCAATGGGCGCCGGTCGCGGGCAAGTCGGCCAGGGATCTCGACAAGGGACACCTGCATTTCCGGCTCGAAGGGCAGCGGATGAAGGGGGAGTGGCTGCTGATCCGGCTGAAACCGCGCGGCAAGGAAAAGAACGAGAACTGGCTGCTGCGCAAGATCGACGATGCGGCGGCCGGCGGCACCGACGCGCTCGTCGAGGAAGGGCTGACCAGCATCGCCACCGGGCGGACGATGCTGGAGATAGCGGAAGGGGCGAAGCCGCGTCCCGCACCGCGACGCAAGGCGGCGAAGCCGGCCACGCCGCCCGCGCGCAAACGATCGCGTGCGGCGGGCAAGCCGCCCGCATTCCGCCCGGTCCAGCTCGCCACGCTGGTCGACGACGTTCCCGCCGGCAACGGCTGGCTGCACGAGATGAAATATGACGGCTACCGCGCGCTGGTCGCGGTCGGTGGGGGAAAGGCGCGGGTGTTCACCCGCCATGGTCACGACTGGACCGATCGGTTCGCCGGCATCGCCGCCGCCGCCGCCGCCCTGCCGGTCCGCAGCGCGCTGATCGATGGCGAGGCGGTGGCGTTCAAGGACGGCAAGCCCGATTTCTCGACGCTTCAGGCGGCCCTGTCCGACGGTGGCGGCGATCTGGCGTGGTTCGCGTTCGACCTGCTCGAACAGGACGGCGAGGATCTGACCGCGCTGCCGCAGGTCGAGCGCAAGGATCGGCTGCGCGCGCTGCTCGACGGCGCGCCCGATCCGCTGCGCTATTCCGAACATGTCGTCGGATCGGGCGAGGCGCTGTTCGCGGCGATGTGCCAGGACGGGTTCGAAGGGGTGGTGTCGAAACGCGCCGACGCGCCCTATCGCGCCGACCGCACCCGCGCGTGGCTCAAGGCGAAATGCACCCGCCGGCAGGAATTCGTCGTCGTCGGCTGGACGCCCAGCGACAAGGCGCGGCGCGGCTTCCGCGCGCTGCTGCTGGCGGTCAACGGGCCGGACGGGCTGGTCTATGCCGGAAAGGTCGGCACCGGGTTCGACGCCGATACGATGATCGACCTGCGCGAACGGCTCGATGCGCTCGCGGTCGACGCGCCGCCGGTCAAGGCGCCGCGCGCGGCGGTGCGTGGCGCGCATTGGGTCAAGCCGGACCTGGTCGCCGAGGTCGCCTTCGCCGAATTCACCGCCGACGCGGTGGTGCGCCACGCCAGCTTCGTCGCGCTGCGCGAGGACAAGCCGGCGGACGAGGTGGTCGCCGAAACGCCCGCCGCCGCCCCCGAGCCGACGGCGCTGCCGGTCAGGATCAGCAGCCCGACGCGGGTGATCGACCCCACCAGCGGACTGACCAAGGGCGGGCTGGCCGACTATTACGCCGCGGTCGCGCCGATCCTGCTGCCGTGGCTCGCCGACCGGCCGATCAGCCTGGTCCGTTGCCCGCTGGGGCGCGCCAAGCAGTGCTTTTTCCAGAAGCATGATGCCGGATCGTTCGGCGACCATGTCCATCACGTCGACATCCGCGAGAAGGACGGATCGGTCGAGCCCTATCTCTATGTCACCGACCTCGCCGGGGTGCTGGCGTGCGTCCAGATGGGGACGATCGAGTTCCACGGCTGGGGCAGTCGCGTCGCCGACGTCGAAAAGCCCGACCGGATGGTGTTCGACCTCGACCCCGACGAGGGACTCGACTTCGCCGAGGTGAAGAAGGCGGCGGAGGAGCTGAAGCAGCAGCTCGCCGACATCGGCCTGACCAGCTATCCGATGCTGTCGGGGGGCAAGGGCATCCACGTCGTCGTGCCGCTGAAGCCGCAGGCGGAATGGCCGGCGGTCAAGAGCTTCGCCGAACGTTTCTCCCGCGCGATCGCCGAGACCCAGCCGGACCGCTTCACCGCCAACATGGCCAAGGCGAAGCGCAAGGGGCGGATCTTCCTCGACTATCTGCGCAACCAGCGCGGCAGCACCGCGGTGCTGCCCTATGTCGTCCGCGCCCGCGCCGGCGCGCCCGTCGCCGCGCCGGTCAGCTGGAGCGAGCTGAAGGAGATCGACAAGGCGGGCCATTTCACCGCGCGCGACGCCGCCGCGCTGATCGCTCGCGCCGACAGCCGCACGCTGGAGCATTGGGGGATATCGGCACAGGTGCTGCCCGACCTTTAGCGCCGCTTTCTGTTGCACCGCCGCACGCTTTGTGGTCCTTGGCCGCGCGACACGATTGGGGCGGATGTGGCGAGTTCTTCGGGCAACGAAAGCCTGGTCGACGCGAGCGCGATCGCGGCGCGATGGATCGCCGATTATTGCGGCGGCCGCGCCCGCGTCGACGTGCTGTGCGCCGCGCAGGGGGACGCCGCCGACGCTTGGCGGATCGCGCTGGAGGAGCTGGCGGCGGTCAGCGGCGGCGCGCTCGACGATGCCCGCGACCGCGTCCAGCGCCACGCCGGCGACATCGGCACCGGCTTTCGCGTCGCCGGGGAGCGCGCCGAGCGGCGGTGGCCGCTGTCGCCGATCCCGCTGCTGATCGACAGCGGCGAATGGGCCGGTATCGCCGCCGGAATCACCCAGCGCGCCGAGCTGATCGAGACGATCCTGGGCGATATCTACGGCCCCGGCATGCTGGTCGATCACGGCCATCTGCCCGCCGCGCTGGTCACCGGCAGCCCGTTCTTCCTGCGGCCGATGGTCGGGCTGGCCCCGCCCGGCGGCCATCACCTCCATTTCTATGCCGCCGATCTGTGCCGGGGGCCGGCGGGCGACTGGCGGGTGCTGGCCGACAACACGCGATCGCCGATCGGCGCCGGCTATGCGCTGGAAAACCGGCTGGCGGTGGCGCGCACGCTGGGTGGGCTGCAATCGCGGCTCAACATCGAACGCCATGCGCCGTTCTTCGCCGCGTTTCGGGAGGGGCTGGCGGCGGTGTGTCGCCGCGCCGGGCCGCGTATCGGGCTGATGACGCCGGGCCGCTACAACCCCAGCTATGCCGAACAGGCGCATCTGGCGCGCTACCTCGGCTTCCTGCTGGTCGAGGGTGCCGACCTCGCCGTGCGCGACGATCTGCTCTACGTGCGGACGATCGCCGGATTCAAGCGCATCGACGCGCTGTGGCGGCGCGGCGATCCGCGCCTGCTCGATCCGCTGGCGTTCGACGCGACCTCGACGATCGGGGTGCCGGGGCTGATCGATGCCTGCGCGGCGGGCAACGTCGTGCTGTCGTCCTCCCCCGGCGCCGGGGTGGTCGAGAGCCCGGCGCTGCTCGCCTTCCTGCCGGCACTGGCGCGGCGGCTGACCGGGGACGACCTGCGCATCCCCAATGTCGCGACCTGGTGGTGCGGCGGCGATGCCGAGCGCGCGCAGGTGATCGATGAACTCGAATCGATGGTGATCGCGCCGGCGTTCGGCGATCCGCCGCTGGGCCTGCCCGACGGCAAGGCGGTGCTGGGCAGCGCGCTGACCCCCGCACAGCGCGCGACGCTGATCGCGGACATCGGCCGCCGCCCGCAGGATTATGTCGGGCAGGAGATTGTGCGGCTGTCGACGATGCCGGCGGTCGGCGAGGACGATCGGCTGGCGCCGCGCCCGTTCACCCTGCGCGTGTTCGCCGCGCGCGGGCCCGACGGCGCGTGGACCGTGCTGCCCGGCGGCTTCGCCCGGATCGGCGAGCATCCCGACGAGCGCGCGGCGGTGATGGGGATCGGCAACTGGTCGGCCGACGTCTGCATCCACGGGCCGGAGCCGGTCGACAAACTGTCGCTTCTGCCGCCGGGCGACAGCGTGCAGCTGCGCCGAAACCCCGGCACGCTGCCCAGCCGCGCCGCCGACAATCTGTTCTGGCTGGGCCGCTATCTGGAACGGGGGGAGGCGCTGCTGGCGGTGATCCGCGTGCTGCTGGGCCATTCGATCGGCGCCGATGCCGGCGCGGCGCTGTCGCCGGAGACGCTGTGGCGGCTGGTCGGGCTGATCGAGGCGGCGCAGGCCGCGCCGCCGCCGCCGTCGCTGCGCCGGATCGAGCTGACCCAGTTCGCCCGCGTCGCGATGGAGGGCCTCGACGGCTTCAGCGTGCGCGCGATCAACCGGCAGGCGCGCGGCATCGGCCAGGGATCGCGCGACCGGCTGTCGGCGGACATGATCCGGCTGCTCGACGCGCCGTTCCCGACCACCGGGCACATGCTCGACCGCGCCGGCTCGCTCCAGCGCCGCTACGCCGCGCTGTCTGGCCTGTCGGCGGAGCATATGGCGCGTACCGACGGCTGGCGCTTCCACGATCTCGGCCGCCGGATCGAGCGGGCGGGCGCGGTGGCGGCGGCGGCGCGCGCGCTGGGCGGCGCGGACGCCAGCGTCGACGACATCTCGACGCTGCTCGACCTCTCCGACCGCCAGATCAGCTATCGCCAGCGTTACCTGACCGGCATCGCGCGGGTGCCGGTGATCGATCTGGTGGTGCTCGACCCCGGCAATCCGCGCGGGCTGGCGTTCCAGGTCGCGGCGATCGCCGATCACCTGAAGGTGCTGCCGGTGCTGTCCGACGATGGCCTCGCCGAGCCGCAGCAGGCGCTGGCGGCCGAGCTGGGCGCGCGCATCGCCACCGCGCGCGCGACCGATCTCGACGAGGCGTGGCTGCGCGATATCGAGCTGCGGCTGGCCGCGCTGTCGAACGCGATCGCCCGGCGCTATTTCCTCCAGGGATCGGAAGCGTTGCGCGCCGGCGGGCTGACGCTGGCATGATGCGCTACGCGATCCGCCACGTCACGCGCTTCGACTATGCCGATCCGGTCGAGTTCGCGCGGCAGAACCTGCGGCTGAAACCGATCCTGTGGTCGGGCCAGACGCTCGACGATTACGCGCTGAGCGCCGAGCCGGGCGGGCGCACCTATCCCGCGCGGGCGGAGGCGGGGCTGGCCAACGTCACCCGGCTGGTGGTCGAACGGCCGACGCGCACGCTGACGATCGAAAGCCGCGCCACCGTCACCGTCGATCGCCCGCTGCCGATGCCGTCGCCCGACGATCCGACGCTGGCCGAGGTCGCGGCGCTGGCCCGCGCGGTGCGCGACGCCGGGCCGGCCAGCCCGGCCGCCTATCTGTTTCCGTCGCCGCGCATCCCGCTCGACCGTGCCATCGCCGATTGGTGCGCGGCCGACCTCGACCCGGATCGCGGCGTGCTGGAGGCGGCGATCGCGCTGGCGCGGCGCATCCAGCGCGACTTCGCCTTCGATCCGGTCGCGACATTGGTCGACACGCCGCCGGCCGAGGCGTTCGCGCACCGGCGCGGGGTTTGCCAGGATTTCGCGCAGATCATGATCACCGGCCTGCGCGCGGCCGGGATGCCCGCCGCCTATGCCTCGGGCTATCTGCGCACCTTGCCGCCGCCCGGCCAGCCGCGGCTGGTCGGCGCCGACGCCACCCATGCCTGGGTGCTGCTGTGGTGCGGGCCGGCGCTGGGCTGGGTCGGGCTCGATCCGACCAACGGCATCTGGATGGCCGAGGATCATGTCGTGATGGCGGTCGGCCGCGACTATGCCGACATCGCCCCGATCGACGGCGTGATGCTGGGCAGCGGCGCGGCGACGATGACGGTGTCGGTCGACGTCGCTCCGCTCGATCCCCCGGATACGGGGAAGGCGTAAAGGAGAATTGCGCTCAGCCGCCGCTTGACCCACATAGGCGGCGACATGGCAGATCCTTATGCAACCCTGGGCGTCGCGCGCGGCGCGTCCGCCGACGAGATCAAGAAAGCGTATCGCAAGCTCGCCAAGGAGCTGCACCCCGACCGCAACAAGGACAATCCCAAGGCGTCGGAGCGGTTCAGCCAGGTGACCACCGCCTATGACTTGCTGACCGACAAGGACAAGCGCGCCCGGTTCGATCGCGGCGAGATCGACGGCGACGGCAATCCGACCATGCCCTATGGCTTTGGCGGCGGTCGCCCCGGCGCGGGCGCGCGGCCGGGCGCGGCGGGGTTCGACGCCGGCGGCGATTCGGGCGACTTCACCGATATCTTCGAGGGGCTGTTCGGCGGCGGCCAGCGCGGCGGCGGATTCACCGGCGGCTTTGGCGGGTTCGGGCGCCGCCCGGCGGCGAAGGGGGCCAATGTTCCCTATCGGCTGGCGGTGACGTTCGAGGACGCGGCGACGCTGGCGGCGCAGCGGGTGACGCTGCGCGACGGCAAGACCATCGACCTCAAGCTGCCCGCCGGGGTCGAAAGCGGCACCCAGATGCGGCTGGCGGGCAAGGGCGATCCCGGTGCGGGCGGCAACGGCGACGCGATCGTGACGATCGAGGTCCAGCCGCACCGATTCTTCGTCCGCGAGGGCGACGACGTCCGGCTCGACCTGCCGGTCAGCCTGGCCGAGGCGGTGCTGGGGGCGAAGGTGCGCGTGCCGACCGTCGGCGGCGCGGTGATGCTGTCGGTGCCGAGAGGGTCGACCTCGGGCAAGGTGCTGCGGCTGAAGGGCCAGGGATTTCACAAGAAGGGCGGTGGCCGCGGCGACCAGCTCGTCACGCTTTTGGTCGATCTGCCCGTGGACGACGACGCGCTGATCGAGTTCGTCGAGGGGTGGCCCGGCAAGGACCGGGGGAACCCGCGGGGGTGGATGGGCGTCTGATCGGGCGTGGCCGAGGTTTCGCCCCTGTCGCCCGAGGGGCGTGCCGAACATCCGAAGAACGAGCGGCGGCTCGATCGGCACCGCCCGTTCGTCTCGACGTGGGAGATCGTCAAGCGCGCCGCGATCGGCGTGTACAACGATGGGTTCATCCACGCCGGCAACCTCGCCTATCTCGCGCTGTTGACGGTGTTTCCGTTCTTCATCGTCGCCGCCGCCATCGCCTCGCTGCTCGGGCAGGGGCCGGAGACCCAGCACGCGGTGGCGTCGTTCCTCCACGTCCTGCCGCCCAGCGTCGGCGATATCCTGCGCAAGCCGATCGCCGACGTGCTGGCGGCGCGGCAGGGCACGCTGCTGTGGCTGGGGGCGCTGGTCGGGCTGTGGACCGTCGGCAGCTTCATCGAGACGATCCGCGACATCTTTCGCCGTGCCTACGGGGTGAAGGCGACCCGGTCGTTCTGGCGCTACCGGATCGGATCGGCGCTGGTGACGATCGGATCGGTGATCCTCGCGCTGGTCGCATTCCTCGTACAGGGCGTGATGCTGGCCGCCGAACAGTTCGTCTATCGGCTGGTGCCTCTCGCCCAGGATCTGGCCGGGTGGATCGGTGTGTCGCGGGTGATCCCCGGACTGGTGATGTTCGGCGCGCTCTACATGCTGTTCCTGTCGGTGACGCCGGGCAAGTACCGCGTCGGCGGGTGCCGCAAATGGCCGGGGGCGTTGTTCACCGCGCTGTGGTGGATCGGGATCACCGCGCTGTTGCCGGTGGCGCTGGCCAATTTCGCCAGCTACGACCTGACCTATGGCAGCCTGGCGGGGGTGATCGTCGCGTTGCTGTTCTTTTATCTGGTCGGGTTGGGGCTGGTGTTCGGCGCGCACCTGAACGCGGCACTGGCGGAGCCGGACCTGAACGGTCTAAAAGCGACCGCGACTAACCAGGAGAAGGCGGTGGCGGCGTGAGCGGTTTGATGAAGGGCAAGCGGGGACTGGTCATGGGCCTCGCCAATGATCGGTCGCTGGCCTGGGGCATCGCGCAGAAGCTGGCCGAACAGGGCGCGGAGCTTGCCTTCAGCTATCAGGGCGAGGCGATCGAGAAGCGCGTGCGCCCGCTCGCCGAACAATTGGGGCAGGATTTCCTGATCGATTGCGACGTCAGCGACATGGCGGCGCTGGACAAGACCTTCGCCGCGCTGGGCGAACGCTGGCCGGCGATCGACTTCGTCGTCCATGCGATCGGCTTTTCCGACAAGAACGAGCTGCGTGGCCGCTACATGGACACCAGCCTCGACAATTTCCTGATGACGATGAACATCAGCGTCTATTCGTTCGTCGCGGTGGCGCAGCGCGCGGCGAAGCTGATGGCGCCGGGCGGCAGCCTGCTGACGCTCAGCTATTACGGCGCGGAAAAGGTCATCCCGCACTATAACGTCATGGGCGTGGCCAAGGCGGCGCTGGAGACGAGCGTGCAGTATCTGGCGGTCGACCTCGGCCGCGACGGCATCCGCGTCAACGCGATCTCGGCCGGGCCGATCAAGACGCTGGCGGCGTCGGGCATCGGCGATTTCCGCCTGATCCTGAAGTGGAACGAGCTGAACTCCCCGCTCAAGCGCAACGTCACGATCGAGGACGTCGGCGGCGCCGGCCTCTACCTGCTCAGCGATCTGGCATCGGGCGTCACCGGCGAGGTCCATCACGTCGACGCCGGCTACAACGTCATCGGCATGAAGGCCGAGGACGCGCCCGACATCGCGCTGGTGTGAGCTACGAGATTCGCGCGGCGACCGGCGGCGACGTCGCGGTCATCGAGGCGCTGCTGCGCGCCTCCTTCCCGGAGGAGGCGGAGGCGTCGCTGGTCCAGCGGCTATGCATCGACGGCGACATGGTGCTGACGCTGGTCGCCAACGATACGATCACCGGCACGCTGGCGGGGATGATCGCGTTCAGCGCGATGACGGTGGAGGTCGGCGGCCAGAGCGTTTCCGCCGCCGCGCTCGCGCCGATCGCGGTGGCGCCGCGCTATCGCGGGCAGGGCATCGCCGACCTGCTGATCCGCACCGGGTTGCGCGATCTGGCCGGCGCGGGCGTGGTGCTGTGCTTCGTGCTGGGCGATCCGGCGCTGTACGGCCGCCACGGCTTCAGCCGCGACTGGGCCAACGGGTTCGAATCGCCCTATGCAGGCGAGCATTTCATGGCCCTGCCGCTTCAGGACGGCGCGATGCCGTGCGGTGCGCGCGGGCGGGCCGAACACGCGCCGGCGTTCGCGGCGCTGGGGGATTCCGCGTGAGCTACAATCATTTCGGCCACCTGTTCCGCTTCACCACATGGGGCGAATCGCACGGGCCTGCGATCGGCGCGGTGGTCGACGGCTGCCCGCCGGGCATCGCGCTGTCGGAGGCGGACATCCAGCCGTGGCTCGACAAGCGCCGCCCCGGCACGTCGCGCTTCACCACCCAGCGGCGCGAGCCGGACGCCGTCCGCATCCTGTCGGGCGTGCATGAGGGGCGGACCACCGGCACCCCGATCAGCCTGATGATCGAGAACGTCGATCAGCGATCAAAGGACTATGCCGAGGTCGCCCGCGCCTATCGCCCCGGCCACGCCGACTATGCCTATGACGCCAAATACGGCTTTCGCGATCCGCGCGGCGGCGGACGGTCGTCGGCGCGGGAGACGGCGATGCGCGTCGCGGCGGGCGCGGTGGCGCGGCTGGTGATCCCCGACGTCGCGATCCACGGCTGGGTCGAGGCGATCGGCGGCGACGCGATCAACCCCGCCAATTTCGACCCGGCCGAAATCGATCGCAATCCGTTCTTCTGCCCCGATGCCGCCGCCGCCGCCCGCTGGGAGGCAAAGGTCGATGCCGCGCGCAAGGCGGGGTCGTCGCTGGGTGCGGTGGTGGCGTGCGAGGCGACCGGGGTGCCGGCCGGCTGGGGCGCGCCGCTCTATGCCAAGCTCGACGCCGA
>NZ_DATMGG010000205.1:0-7659 GCF_035555815.1 Sphingomonas sp. | reverse complement strand
GGGACGTGGCTAGCGCGTGCCGGATCGGAGCGCCAGTTTCGCGGCCGTCTCCCCCGATCGCAGCGCGCCCTCGATCGTCGCGGGCAGGCCGGTGTCGGTCCAGTCGCCGGCAAGGAACAGGTTGCGCCAGCGTGTCGCGGCGGGCGGGCGCTTGGCGTTCTGTTGGGGGGTAGCGGCAAAGGTCGCGCGCTTCTCCTTGACGATCTGCCAGCGTGGCATCGGGTGATCGATGCCTAGCGCGGCCTGGATATCCGCCCAGAAGGTGCGTGCGAGCCCCTCACGATCCCGATCGACGATCGCCTCGGCCGCGCTGACGGTGACGGACAGCCGGTCGGGAAAGGCGAACACCCATTCCGCGGTGCCGCCGATCAGTCCGAGCATCGGCGGGGCACCTGCCGGGGCGGGAAACGCGAAGTGGCCGTTGACGATCGCGCGGAAGTCGTCGGGTGCTGCGAGGCCCGGCACCAGCGCGGTCGCCACGGCGGGGGGCACCGCGAGGATCACCGCCTCGTCGGCGCTGACCGGTTCCCGCCCCGCGCCCCAATCGAGCGCGGTCACCCGATCCCCGGTGAAATCGATCGCGCGCAGCCGCCGTCCCAACGTTACCGCGCTATGCCGTGCCGCCAGCCACGCCAGCGCGGGGTCGATGAACGCGGCGGCCAGGCTAGGCTCGGCGACGCGCGGGCGCATCGCGCGGCCGCCCTTCGCCACCGTCTCACGCAGCACCGCGCCGGCCAGTGCGGCCGAGCTTGCCGCCGGATCGGTGTTGAGCGCGGCGAGCAGCACCGGGCGCAGCAGCCGCTCCCATACAGGCCCTTTCGCGTCGATCCGTGCGTCGATCCGCGCTTCTTCGCGTCCCAGCAGGCGGGCGAGCGGCAGATAGTCGGCGGCGCGGCTGCCCGGCACACGCCGGCCCGGCGCCAGCACCCACCATGGCAGCGGCCCGTCGTTGATCCGCACCGTCCAGCCCGCACCGCTGGTCAGGTCGCGAAAGGCGAAGTCGGCGTGTTCCGGCCCGGCCAGCGGCGTATCGGCGCTGATCGCGGCGCGAAAGCGGGTGACGGCGGCGTTGCCCGACAGCACCAGATGGTTGCCGTTGTCGATCGTCAGCCCAAGCTGCGGATCGTGGTAGGATCGGCAGCGCCCGCCCGCCTGCGCGGCGGAATCGGCGATGGTCACGGCGACGTCGGCCCGCCGCAACGCCACCGCCGCCGCAAGGCCGGCCAGCCCGGCCCCGGCGATCGTCGCGCGGGTGAAATTCACCGGGTCAGGCTCAGCCGCACCACCGTCCACAGCAGGCCCAGCTTGGACACGCGGATGCGGGTGCGTGGCGGTGCCCAGCCGGCCGCCTCCATCCGTGTCAGCACCTTGGCATAGGCGGCGGCCATCAGCCGCGGCGCGATCAGGTGGCCGCGCGGGCGCGCCGCCAGGATCGCATTGGCCTCGACATAATGATCGTGCGCCTGCTTCGCCAGCGCGCGGGCGGCGGGGTCGATGCGGCGGTCGGCGACCACCTCGGCCGGGGTGGTCAACGCCATGCCGGCGCCCTCCAGCAGTTCGGCGGGCAGATAGACGCGGCCGATCGCGGCATCCTCGTCGATGTCGCGCAGGATGTTGGTCAGTTGCAGCGCGCGGCCCAGGTGATGCGCCAGCGCGATGCCGGGCGCCGGCGCCATCCCGAAGATCCGCACCGACAGCCGCCCGACGGCGGAGGCGACGCGGTCGCAATAGAGGTCGAGTTCGGCAGCGGACGGCCAGCGCACGTCGCGGTCGACGTCGGTCGCCATGCCGTCGATCACCGCGTCGAAATCGGCGCGATCGAGGTCGAAACGGGTCACCGCCTCCGCCACCAGCGCGGCCTGTCCGGCATCGCCGCCGGTGTAGAGCGCGGCGATATCGGTGCGCCATTGATCGAGCGCGGCGGCGCGTGCGGCGCGATCGCCCTGCTGGTCGTCGGCGATATCGTCGACCGCACGGCAAAAGGCGTAGACCGCGTACATCGCCTCCCGCTCGGCGCGCGGCAGTACGCGCATCCCGGCGTAGAAGGAACTGCCCGATACCTGCGCGCGCAGCGCGGCGGGGGTGGTCTTGGGGTTCATGCCGGCGCCTTCGCGAACAGCCGGCCGGCCAGCGCTCGGGCGGCGATGATCGCGGCCTCAAGGCGGCGGTGGTGGACGCGCTCGCTCAACGGATCGCGGGTGAGCAGCCGCGCGGCCAGGCTCTCGGCCAGCCGATGGATGATCGCGACCTCGGCGGCCAGCCGGCGGTCGCGGATCAGCCCGGCGAAACCGGCGCTCTGGACCAGCAGCGCCTGCGTGCGGCGGGCCAGTCGCTCGATCACCTCGCGCAACGCCGGAGTGGCCTGCGCAGCGGCCAGATCCTCGATCCGCGCGCCACAGTCCGCCAGCGTGTCGGCGGGCAGGTAGACGCGGTCGAGCGCGCGGTAATCCCTGCCGCAATCCTGGAGGTGGTTGATGACCTGAAGCGCGGCGCACAGCGCGTCGTTGGCGGGCCATGACGCGCGGTCCTCGCCATGCACGTCGAGCACGAACCGCCCGACCGGCATCGCCGACAGCCGGCAATAGCCGATCAGCGAATCCCAATCCGGATAGCGGCGGATCGTGACGTCACGTTCGAACGCGTCGAGCAGGTCGTTGGCATGGCCGGGATCGATGCCGCGCTCCGCCATCGCCTTATAAAGCGCATGCGCGACGCCGTCTCCGTTTCCGGTCAGCCCGGCGCGCATCGCGGCGAGGCGGGCCAGCTTCTCGGCGGGCGGCGCGGTCGGGTGATCGGCGATATCGTCGGCGGCGCGGGCGAAACGATAGAAGGCCATGATCGGCGCGCGGTGCTCACGCTTGAGCAGCACGGATGCGACCGGGAAATTCTCGGCCTTATGGTCCTTGCCCGATGCCAGATTGGTCGCCGCCGTCGCCATCAGCCTCGCGCCGCCTGGGCTCGTCCCTTCCACATGCCCCCGCGTCCTTGCCAATGCTGCCATGCCGATAGCAAGGTGCATGCCCCGTAGAAAGCCGCGATCAGCGGCAGCGCCGGTCCCCACAGCGGCGATCGGCGGTAAAAGCGCAGCATCGGCTGGATCGACACCGCCATCGCCAGCCATGCCGCCGCGCCCAGCATCCGCGCCGGGCCGCTCCCGAGCACCGCCAGCAGTGGCGGCGCGGCGTAGATCAGCCCCAGCCCGACGATCGTCCCGGCGAGCTTCCACGCGGCATAGTCGAGCTGGGCATAGGCGGAGCGGGAGATCATCGCGGCGATCGACCCGGCGGTGTCATAGCGGCGGATGCTGCGCGCGCGGTCGGTCAGGCCCAGCCAGATTCGCCCGTGCCGCTTGATGAGGGCGCCGAACGCGCAATCGTCGATCAGCGCCCCACGGATCGCCGCGATCCCCCCGGCCCGCTCCAGCGCGTCGCGGCGCACCAACATGCAGCCCCCGGCGGCGGCCCCGATGCCGCGCGGGGCGTTCACCCGTGCGAACGGATAGAGCATCTCGAAGAAATAGACGAACGCCGGCACCAGCGCCCGCTCGGCGAAGGAGACGCAGCGCAACTTCGCCATCAGCGAGACCAGCGCCAGCCCGCCGCCCTCCGCGCGCGTCACCAGCGATCGCAGCGTGTCGGGCGCGTGAGCGATGTCGGCGTCGGTCAGCCACAGATAGCGCGGCGTCCCGGCGGCGGCGATGCCCTGCGACACCGCCCACAGCTTGCCGGTCCAGCCCTCGACGAGCGGCACGCCGGACACGACCGTCAGCCGCGCGCCGCCGGCGGCTGCTGCAAGGGTCGCGGTGCCGTCGCTACTGCCATCGTCGATCAGGACGATGCGGAAATCACCGGGATAGTCCTGCGCGGCCAGACTGGCGATCACCGTCGCGATCACCTCCGCCTCGTCGCGCGCGGGCACCACCGCGACGACCTCCGGCCAGGTCGGGGGCGCGGCGGGGAGGCCGGCGGTGTCGCGCTCGCGCGCCAGCCAGAAGCCACCGTTGGCCAGCAGCAGGTACAGCCAGATCGCCAGCGTCAGTGCGCCGATGGCGATCCCGATCATCGCACCATTCCGGCGTCGCGGAACCACGCGATCGCATCGGCCAGCGCCTGTGCGTGTGGCCGCGCGCGATAGCCCAGTTCGCGCTCGGCCTTGGCGGAGGAATAGAACATCGCGTGCGCGGCCATCTTCAGCGCGTCGCGGGTCAGGAACGGTTCCTTCCCGGTCCACATCGCGATCCGCTCATTGGCCCAGGCCAGCGGAAACAGCGGGCCGCGCGGCAGGCGCACCGTCGGCGGCCGGCGCCCGACGATACCCGCGATCGTCGCGAGCATCTCCGCCAGCGTGACGTCCTGCCCGCCCAGAATATAGCGTTCGCCGATCCGCCCGCGATCGTGTGCGAGCAGGTGGCCGGCGGCGACATCGTCGACGTGCACCAGGTTAAGCCCGCTGTCGACGAACGCCGGCATCCGCCCGCCCGCGGCCTCGACGATGATCCGCCCGGTAGGGGTCGGCCGCACGTCGCGCGGGCCGATCGGGGTGGAGGGGTTGACGATCACCGCCGGCAGCCCTTGCGCGCGCACCATCTGCTCGACCAGCCGCTCGGCGACCAGTTTGCTGCGTTTGTAGGCGCCGACCACAGTCGCTTCGGTCGCGACGCGGGTCTCGTCCGCCACGCCACCGTCGAGCGGCAGCAGCGTGGCGACGCTGCTGGTATGGACGATCCGCGCGACCCCGGCGGCCAGCGCGGCCTCCATCACGTTGCGGGTGCCGTCACGGTTGTTGCGCACGATCTCCTCGGGATCGCGCGCCCACAGCCGATAGTCGGCGGCGACATGATAGAGCGTCCGCACGCCGGTCATCGCCCGCGCGACGGCGGCGGGGTCGCGCAGGTCGCCCTCGACAAGTTCGCCGGGGAAGTCGGCCAGGTTGGTGCGCGGGCTGGTCGCGCGCACCAGCCCGCGGATCGCATAGCCGCGCCCGGCCAGCGCCCGCGCCACCGCCGAACCGAGGAAGCCCGACACGCCCGTCACCAGCACGATGTCACGATCGGCCATCATCGAATCACATCCCCCGGACGCGCGCCTCGTAGCACAGGATCGCCGGACGGGGAGGGTCGGCGCTTTGGCGCGGCCGCACTTCGATTGGGCGCAGCTCTATTGTGCATCTAATCAGTGGGAATAACTTTCGACTCAGGAAACAGCCCGAGTCGGTTCGTTCCGACGGGTGCCGTGCAGGAGGGAATGCGATGATCCATCCGGTCGAAGCCCTTGGCGAAATGCCCGTCCCGCTCGTGGTATCGCTCCAGCAGGATCGGGAGGATCGCCTGGCCTCGATGCTCGCCGAGGGCGGCGTCGCCGAGGTGCAGCGGCTCGCGCTCGATCTGTCGAAGGCCCACCGCGGCCTGTGGGCGCTGCAACTCGATGAGGTCATCAAGGATCGCCGTCAGCCGGTGGTGCTGGTCGCGCAGGGCGTGAGCTGTCTCGCGGTGGCGTGGTGGGCGCAGCTCTCCCCGCGCAGCTACCTTCGCGCGGTGGCCGGCGCGCTGTTCCTGTCGCCGCTGAGCTTTACCATCGGCCAGGCGGCGATCGCGCGCGGACTGCGGCCCAGTCCGGGGACGCGCCTGCCGTTTCCGTCGATCACCGTCGATGGCGCGTCCGCGATCATCCGGCAGGTGCTCGATCTCGCCGACGGCTGGGGCAGCCGTTTCGTCGAGGCGAGCGCGCCGTTCGGCGAAGAAACCAGCGCGGTGGAGCGGCAATTGTCCGGGCTGCTCGCGATCCTGCGCGGCGATGATTCCGCGATCGGCCAGCCCGCCCCCCGCGATCGCGCCGGCGTTTGGCGGCCCGTGCAGCATGGCTGCATCCCGCTAGGCTGAGCGAGTTCGCGCTTGCCCTATTGGGAGTTTGTAAAAAAACCGGCGCGTTGCCCTTTCACCCGGTGAGGCGATCCCTATAGTAATGATACATTATATCATTTGCGAAATCGGGGCACCGGATGGTCAGAGTAGGGGATGCGGTGCGGCGGACGGCGCCGGTCGATTGGGTCGAACGCGCCGCGTTGGGGGCGTCGATGGCGTGCCTGGTGCATTGTCTGGTTCTGCCGGTGCTGTTCGCGCTGCTGCCGGTGCTGTCGGCGGTGATCCCGGTGCCGGAGGCGTTTCATGCGTGGATGGTCGTCGTCGCCGTGCCGCTGTCCGGTGCGGCGCTGGTCACCGGCCGGGCGCGCCATCGGCTGTGGTGGCCGCTGGCAACAGGCGCGGCGGGGTTGGGGTTTCTCGCCGCCGGTGCATTCCTGTTCGGCGCGACCTGGGCGGATGTTCCGGTGACCCTGGCCGGCGGTGCGCTGCTGGGGGTCGCGCACCTTGGCAACTGGCGATTGCGCCACCACGCATGAGCCGCGTGCGCCTGAATCCGGCGCGCGCGCTCTGGTCTGGCGGGCGGTTTCGTGCGACCAATTCGGCCGAAGGCGCCGGCCGGCGGTGAGTCGAACGGCGTCTCTCCGAAAATAGGGGACGAGCCATGGCCGCCGATATCTCTGCCGATCGCGCAACCAGCCTGAGCGTCGATGTCGACAACGACGGCGTCGCGGATCCCGGCGATACCGTCCACGTCACACTGACGATCGCCAACATCGGCACCAGCGCGGCGATCAACGTGCTGGTCAACGACGCGCTGAACGGCATGACATTGGTGGCCGGATCGATCCAGATCACCCCGATCGCGGCCGACGACGCCTTTTCCATGACCGGCAACACGCCGATCACCCTCACCGCCGCGCAATTGCTCGGCAATGATCTCGATCCCGACGGCGATCCGGCCGCACTGACGATCACCGCGGTCAGCGGCGCCAGCCATGGCACGGTGGTGCTGAACGGCGACGGCAGCGTCACCTTCACCCCCGACACCGGCTACACCGGCGCCGCCAGCTTCACCTACACCGTGGAGGACGCCCAGGGCCTGTCGAGCGTCGTCGACGCCGATGTCGCGCTGACCGTGACCGCGCCGACCTGGTACGTCGACAGCGCCTACAGCGGGGCGAACGGCGCGTCGGACGGCTCCTTCCTCCGTCCGTTCACCGGCCTGACCGAGCTGAACGGCGGCAACGGCGACGGCAGTACCAACGACGACGTCGACGGCGCCGGCGACACGATCTTCGTCTACGATCGCGGCGTGACCTACGGCGGCGGGATCACGCTGGAGACCGGGCAGAAGCTATACGGCGACGGGCAGGCGTACACCGTCAACGGTATGTCGATCGGCGCGGGCACGGGCAATGCCGTGATCGGCCATACCGGCGCCGGGATCATCCTCGCCGTCGGCAACACCATCGCCGGGATCGATCTGGTCGGCACCGCGACCGGTGCGGTCGGCATCGTCGACGGCGGCGGCACGGTCGGCACATTGACGATCGGCAACGTCGGCATCGGCGGCCAGGGGCAGGCGATCGACATCGATCAGGGCGGCACGCTGGCGGTGTCGCTCAACAGTGTCGCCTCGACCGGGTCGACCGGCAACAGCGGCGGCGTCATCCAGCTGAGCGGGGTCACCGGCAGCTTCGCGGTCGGCGGCACGGTCAGCATCACCGGCAGCCATGCACAGACCGGCATCGACATCGCCAACGGGACGGGCACGTTAACCGCGACCTTCTCCGGCACCG
>NZ_DATMGG010000204.1:0-3019 GCF_035555815.1 Sphingomonas sp. | reverse complement strand
GCGTCGCGTCGACGCAGGTCAGGTGCGCCGCCGCCGCCAGCCCGGTCTCACGCTCGATCCGCGCCACCGTGGCGTGGGTGCGCTCGCGGGTCGATCCGCCCGCGCCATAGGTGACCGAGACGAAGCGGGGGCCGAGCGGCTCGAGCGTCTTGACCGACTCCCACAGCGTCTCCTCCATCTTCGCGCTCTTGGGCGGAAAGAATTCGAACGACACGCCGATGTCGCCGGCCAGGTCGGCGTAGAGCGGCCCGGCGCCGACCCCCGCCGCGATCCGCCGCGCCTGATCGTCGGTGCCGCTCATGCCGCCTTCACCTCGGGCATCGCCGTCCCCGTCTTGCGCGCCAGCCACAATTTCACGGTCAACTCGCCCCCTTCCAGCGTTTCCACCTGCACCGGCGCCAGCCCCGATGCCTCGAACCAGCCGAGCATCTGCTCGTCCGAAAATCCCAGCCGGACATGGCCTTCGCGGCTGCGCAGCTCCTCGCGGTCGTGCGCGTCGAAATCGGCGATCAGCAGCCGCCCGCCGTCCGCCAGCACCCGCGCCGCCTCGCCGATCGCCGCGCCCGGCTGCTGCGCGAAGTGGAGGACGTGGTGCAATATCGCCAGGTCGGCATCGCCGTCGGCCATCGGCAGCGCGTAGAGGTCGGCCTGGCGCAGCTCGGCCTTGCCCAGCCCGCGCTCGGACAATTTGGCGCGCGCCAGCCGCAGCATCTCCGAACTGCGGTCGATGCCCAGCGCGGTCTGCGCGCGCGGCGCGAACAGCTCCAGCATGCGCCCGGTGCCGGTGCCGATGTCGATCAGCCGGCCCAGCGGAGCCTCCCCCAGCACCCGCGCCATCGCCACCTCGACGTCGCTGTCGGCGATGTGGAGCGATCGGATCGCATCCCATTCGCCGGCGTGCGCCTCGAACCATTCGGCCGCCGCCGCCGCGCGATCGGCGCGCACCGCCGCCAGCCGCGCGCTGTCCGCCACCGCCCAGTGATCGGGCGCGTCCCTGTTCCATTCGTCCAGCGCCGCCAGCACCGGCCCGACCCGATCCGCGCTGCCCAGCGCGACGAACACCCAGCTGCCTTCCTTGCGCCGCTCGGCCAGCCCGGCGTCGCACAGGATCTTGACGTGGCGGCTCACGCGCGGCTGGCTCTGGCCCAGCACCTGCGCCAGTTCGCCGACCGACAGTTCCATCGAGCGCAGCAGCGCCAGAATGCGCAGCCGCGTCGCGTCCGCGAGCGCGCGAAAGATGTCGAGCACCATCGTCATGTCCCAATCCCTAGGGTCCGTACCCGATTAGAGATATAAAGATATCTTTATATGGGGTCAACGCACGCTATGGCCACGCCCTCGCCCCGCGCACGCGACGGCTTGCGGCACCTTTTCGGCTCGGTTAGCGTTCTCCCCGTTCCACTGAACAGGGGATATGTCATGACCAAGCGCCTGATCCTGCCGTTCGCAATCGCCGGCGCGTTCGCGCTCACGGCCTGCTCGAGCGAGACCAAGGACGCCGTCGGCAACGCCGCCGATGCGGTCGCCGCCGACGCCAACGCGACCTTCAGTGAAGCGGTCGACGACACCGACGCCGCCGCCGATCGCGCGTTCGGCGCCGCCGAAAACGCCACCGATCAGGCCGCCAACGCCGTCGATCGCGCCGCCGACGCCACCGGCAACGCGCTGCACGACCTCGGCAACAAGGTCGCCAACTGATCCGCGCCGCCCTTGCGCTCGCGCCGCTGCTGCTCCTCACCGGATGCGGCGCGGGCAGCGATCAGGCCGCTCCCGGCGCGCTCACCGCCGATCAGGAGCGGGAGCTGAACGACGCCGCCGCCGCGCTCGACGGCAACGAAGCCACCGCCGCCAACGCCGCGCCCGAGGATTTGAACTGATGCAGCTCCGCCGTCTGGGCGCCACCGATCTCCACATCGCGCCGCTGGTGCTCGGCGGCAACGTGTTCGACTGGACCGCCGACCGGGCGACCAGCTTCGCCGTGCTCGACGCCTTCGTCGATGCCGGCGGCACGATGATCGACACCGCCGACGTCTATTCGGCGTGGGTGCCGGGGCATAAGGGCGGCGAATCGGAAACCGTGATCGGCGCGTGGCTCAAGGCGTCGGGCAAACGCGACAAGGTCCAGATCGCGACCAAGGTCGGGATGCTGCCCGGCGAGGGCGGGGAGAAGCTCGCCCCCGCGCGCATCGCCGCCGCCTGCGACGCCTCGCTCGCCCGGCTCGGCATCGACCGCATCGACCTCTATTACGCGCACCAGGACGACGATGCCGTGCCGCAGGAGGAGGTGCTCGCCGCGTTCGGCAAGCTCGCCGACGCCGGCAAGATCCACGTCCTCGGCGCCTCGAACTTCCACGCCGCCCGGCTCAAGTCGGCGAACGAGGTCGCGGCGGCGAACGGCCTGCCGCGCTATCACGTGCTCCAGCCCGAATATAATCTGGTCAGCCGCCACAAGTTCGAGGGCGAGCTTCAGGATTACTGCGTCGATCACAACATCGCCGCGCTGCCCTATTACGGGCTGGCGTCGGGCTTCCTCACCGGCAAGTACCGCAGCGAAGCGGACCTGGGCAAAAGCCCGCGCGGCGGCCGCATGGGCGATCTGATCCGGGACAAGGCCGGGATGCTCGCGGCAATGGACGCGGTCGCGGCGGAAACCGGCGCCACCCTCGCCCAGATCGCGCTGGCGTGGCTGATCGCGCAGCCCGGCGTCACCGCGCCGATCGCCAGTGCCACCGGCATCGCCCAGCTCACAGAGCTGACCGGCGCGTGGGACGTGACGCTCTCGGCCGACCAGCTCGACCGGCTGGCGGCGGCCGGGGCGTAGCTCCCTCCAGCCGTCCCCCCGGCCTCGTGCCAAAGGTCCGCCAGGCCTCACGCCCCGTGCCTTGAACGTCCCGCCCCTCGCCCGCCTCCCGGTGGACCCGGCACGAAGGTCGGGGTGACAGGGTGGGTCTTTGGGGATTCGCCAACCAATCCCCATCTCCCGTCCATGGCGGCCTATCGCTCCAACCCGCGCGACCGG